>JBMOHT010000001.1:0-69180 GCA_049317705.1 Bacteroidota bacterium
TCTTCTTTAGTTCACGTGTTATATTCGGCAGAAAAGTTACATCATCCATATCCTTCGGAACTGATTCAATCCCGTCAAAATCACTGCCGATACCGACATGATCTGCACCGACGAGTCTGGCGACATAATCGATATGGTCCACAAGGACTGATAGCGGCGGACGGGCATCCTTATAGAATTGCGAAAGCGCGGAATCAACCGCCATATCCGCCTTCCAATAATCAGAAATTGCCAATTTGATAGAGTCGACCAATGGTTGATGCTGCTTTCGAATTTCAGCAACCTTGGTGTGGAAGGTACTATCAATGAATCCGGAATAGAAGTTGATACACATTACGCCGTTGTTCTTTGCCACTGCTTTGATCTGTTCATCTTTAAGATTCCTGCGGCTTGGACAGATCGCATATACGGATGAATGAGAAACCAATACAGGTTTTTTGACCACCGATATTGCATCCCAGAATGTCCGTTCGCCGACATGGGAAAGATCGACCATCACACCAAGTTCATTCATACGTGTCACGACTTTCTTGCCGAACTCTGTCAATCCTTTGAATGTGAGAGAATCACCTTTTTCCGTTTCATCAGCTGCGGATGTCGCCCAGCTTGTGCTGTTATTCCATGTAAGCGTCATATAATTCATTCCGCGCTTAGCCAGTGCTTCAAGATTCGAGAGACTATCCTCGATCATATGCCCCCCCTCGACACCGATCAATGCTACAAGTTTCCCCTTCTTCACTTGTTTCGCAACCTCTTTATACGTTTTAGCTTGAACTGCAAGACCATGACTTCGTTTGACCAACGTTTCAAGTGAATCGATCATTTCGTTAGCACGTTTGTTCGCCCGGCCGATTCCGAAATCACTGCCGCACCAAACGGAGAAGAACTGAACATCCACTCCACCCTCACGCAAACGAACGATATCAGAGTGTCCTTCCGTTGTCCGGACCGAAAGATCCTCCCCTTCCATCGCCCGCAGCAGTACATCGTTGTGTGTATCGACAACAATGGATCGCTTATGGAGTTTTCTATAGTCTCCCGAAAGCGCAGAAATAGAAATGACCAATAGAAGGAAAAGAACCGTCCGCATGTATTCCCTTTCAAAATGTACGTCAATGTAGAGAAGGTGAAGGAAAAGTCCTAATAAAAAACAAAACCCCGGCTGATCTAGTGCCGGGGTTCATTACAGCATCATCGGTTCTCATTACATCATGATCTCAAGTTCGATCTCTTTACCGGACTTCTTCGGTTTAGACGGCTGTTGTTCCGGTTGCGAATCACTTTCGCGAAGGAGTGAATCGAGATCGATCAGATCCTGTTCCCTCTCTTTCATTTCACGCAGCTTGGATTCGAATTCATGTTTCCGAGACGATGATTTGAACATCAACCGCATTTTTGTCGTTCCGCGGGCCGTGGTATCGGAGACCTCATAATGGAATTCACCGCGCGGCAACCGCTTGAACACTCTCATCGTTTGATCACTCGAGGGAAATTCAAATGAAAGGATAGAATCTCCGCTGACGACCAACTGATTGTAATTTTCTCTTCCGGCACCGGGCATCCTCGGGCGGACCATTTCCACGGATTCAAAACCGGTCATTTCAGCCGGCGCGGGGCGTTCAAAATTGATCTGGAATGCACCGCTGGATGATTGAACGCTGACCCTATTCTGTCCCATCCCGACAAGGTTCTCTTCCACTCTTCGTTGACGTTCTGTAAGCTCAGCGACCATTCTCTCCGTGATAAGCTTGCGGTAATGCATCTCCTGGCGACGTGCTACGTCCCGGATGCTGTCCATATTGATCGTCATCTCTGCGATCTCAATAGCACCGGGTGAGATCACGACATAGTTCTTTCCGTTGGATGTCCTCGGGATCTTATTGAGGATGATGTGCGAAGGAACGGTCGGCGAATTGACTGCAACGACTGCATACGGAGCATTCCTTTTGTCAAGAAATCTTTGGAACCGCGACCGCTGCGGGGGTTCAAGACAAGAAGCGATCGTTGAGACCATCGCCCGGTTCAGATCAACAAGTCCGGCATGGATCGCTACTTCATCATTCTCACTGACAAGCACTGCTGATTGGAGTTTCTCTTTGTAGGAACCAAGGATTGAATCAACCACTTCCCGCTGATCAGCGCTGATGCCGATCTGCGCTGCGAATTCATCCACCGTTACATCCGGCTTCGGCAGCTCATCATTACGAACGATCTGGATCTGAGATCCTTTTGCATCCGTATTCTTCACTTGAAGGGAAGTGTTGCGGGAAGAATCGATGGAAATTGTACCGAACAATGCAAAATTCAGGACATCATCTTTGTTCAAATTGGAAAATAACGGAAGAATATTCCCGGTCATGATATTATTACGGTAAATATTCTCTGCCTGAACTTTCTTTTCCATGAAGAACCGCTTGAAGAGGGGCGCTTCTTTCACAAAAATAACTCCGATAACAAAGACCGTCAAGACCGCCAGGGATGCTATCGCATACGCAGGATTTTTGGAAAGGGAAAATGCAGAAGTACGGGATTGACTCTGTTCAAGTCTGTTCGATAATTTCAGCCAGAACCAATCGTTTTTCGGCAGGGTAGGTTTTTCGCCGAGCGAATGTTTCGTCATCCGAAGGATCTCGACCTCCCGGGCAACGGCGGGATGAGTTTCGAGATATGATTCGAGACGTTTTTTTTCTGTCTGATCAAGTTCGCCGTCAATATAGAGCGAAATGATCTGTTCTAATTCTTTTTGTGATAATTGATTCATGTTATACCAATATCGGCATCAATATTTCCTTCAACATCGTTCGTCCCCGCGACAATCGCGATTTCACTGTGCCGACCTCGCATTCCAGCACTTCGGCGATCTCATCATATGACATCCCGTCAATATCCTTAAGGATGATCGGCATACGGAATTTTTCCGGTAGTTTCTTCAGCGATTCTTCGATCACTCCGCGCATATTCTCATCATCGAACGTGGTCGTCGCCATATTCTCGATCTTCATGTTCGTTGTTTTCTCAAAACTGTTGAACGAGAAGAAGCGTTTTACTTTTTTCTTGCGCAGTTCATCCCTGCATTTATTCACTGTGATTCGATATATCCATGTATAGAATGAGGATTCAAATCGGAAATTCTGGAGGGCCTGGTAAACTTTTATGAAGACTTCCTGTGCGATATCATCCACATGATCGGCATCATTGAAGATCGAAAAGATGATATTCCGAACCTTCTCCTGGTATCGTTCTACCAGATAACGGAACACTTCCTTTTCCCCACTCTGAAACAGCATAATGAGCGAATCGTCGCTTTTCTGCGAATGAGGAATATTTGCATCTATGATATTGATAACTGCCGGTTTCGCCATAGTGGATAATTTTAAGAATAGACGAACTGAACAGGGATATGTTCCATGATCACAAAAAAAAACCGACGCTGCCGTCGGTTTTTGATCTTCATATTTTAGCTTTTTATGCTTTTTCAGAGGTCTCTGAAGAGTCTGTCTCTTCTGTGGTTCCTTTTAAGTCCTGCACTTCAACACGAATTTCCTGTGCTTTGCGCTTTAATTCCGCCATATGTTTGCGGACGCGGGTACCGGCAGATTTATTGCCTTTATCGTAAAATTTGATGAAATCTTTCTCGAAAGTTTGAACCATTTCAACAAGTTCAGTAAAACGACTCATCATTACTCCTTTTGTTTGGTAAAAAAATAGTGCTAATTGCGTCTAAATATTGCCCGATTTCGTTAAATAGTCAAGAAAAATTTCATTTTTCAGCGACTTTCGTCAACTTTACTGCTCTTGAATAAAAAAATACCGCCATAATGATTACTATTACAGTGACGGAAATCCCTTCAGCAATAAAATAAAGTGATTCGGTTGTAAAGGAAGAATCAGATTCATTGATCCGGGAAGTCAAAATGATGGGGGTCAGTGTGATCAAACCGATCCTTAATGAGTAACCAAGCCACACATTCCCTTTCCACAGACTCAAGGATGACAGGAGAAAACCACTTGCTAAGAAATATAGAGCTAATACCAAGCTGAGTTCTATAGTAAATGTTTCTGTTCCAAAAACATCCGTAACCATAAAGATCAACCAAAGAGCGGCCGTGATCATGGATGCCTGAAACAACCCGTGCTGTCGTCCAAAGGATCGGAGCAGAATTCCTCGGAAAACCAATTCTTCGATCAATATCGAGGTAGCTGAAAACACATAAATGGCGGGAATGTCGAAAATCGTTGCTAGAATCAGTGTCGCCGCATTATCCAGTTTATTGATCTTCACTTCAGAAACGGCAATTCCAATCCCGATAGTGATCGCATAAATTATCAATGGTACGCTGAACAATAGCACATTCTTTTTCCAGTCCAATGAAAAGAACGAAAGTTGTGATCGTGAGAAAACGATCTCATTCTTTCGGTACCAAGCATACAAAAGAACGACCATCGCAACGACCTTCAGATCGATCAGGATCTCCCAAATGTAGAACTGATATTGGATCTTCAAAAAGCTCAGCGCACCGAAGATCAATGATATCAGGACGAGTAGCGATGTAATTCGCAATAACCTATGTTGTTCGATCATATTGTTGAAAAAACTCTTTGGTCTTTTTGTGTCTATAGGAAAAAAGCATGCTATGGATCATACGGAAGAAGAGAAGATCGGCGATCTTTCCGATGAAACCGAATGGTAACTGATAATGAAGCCGGTCCGTTAAAAAAATTGACCCTTCATTATCAGAAATAATGTGCTCGTGTTTCCAATATCGGAATGGTCCCCGTCCGGACTGGACATCGACCAATAAAGAATCCGGGACCAGTTTCTCTACGGTCACATCCCACGGCATCCAGCGGATTCCCTGAAAGATCTCCACCGTCATTCTGCTCCCTTCCATCATCTTCAATGGAACGGCAGCGAACCTCAATCGGATGAACGGCGGAGTGACGATCTTTACATTGGTGAAATCCGTATGGAATTCGAACAATGCCCTTCGACTTGCGGGAATGGATGAAGTGAATTCTAATACTGTCACTTACCCGACCAGTACGCTTCCGCCGTTCACATTCATGATCTCTCCCGTGATATGACGCGAAAGTTCCGAAGCGAGGAATATGATGGGACCAGCTATATCATCAGCAGTCGGTATGCGTTGGATCGGGATCTTCTTCCGTTCCTGCTCTTTATATTTTTTATCAGTGAAGACAGAATCATTCAGATCAGTATCGACCCAACCTGGTGCAACGGAATTGACATTGATATTGAACGGTCCTAACTCCGTGGCGATCGCTTTGGTGAATGATATCATCCCTCCTTTTGATGCCGCGTAGTGGGAATGTTCTGCTTCGCCCCGTTGTCCTGCCGTGCTTGAGATGTTGATGATCTTCCCTGAATGTTGTTTCTTCATGAACGGTACAACGGCGTTCGTCATGTAGAACATTCCGTCGAGATTCACCTGCATCGTTTGCTTCCACACTTTTTCTGTCATTGATCCGATCTTACCATAGGTCCAAATACCAGCATTATTCACAAGGATATCGACCTTGCCGAATTTTTTTATTGTCTGCTGAACAACTTTTTTTGCGTTCTCGGGTTTAGATACATCCGCTTTGATCGCCAAGCCGTCGCGCCATTCATTCTTCACATTATCGATAACAGCATTAGCTGCTTTTGCATTTTTGGTATAGGTGATAACAACATCTGCCCCGGCTTTGGCGAATTGCACAGCTGCTGCTGCACCGATTCCGCGAGAACCGCCTGTAATAATAACAACCTGATTCCAAAGAGAGATCATAATTTCCTTATAAGACAAATTGGTATGATTATTGTTTGATATCGATATAAATATACAAAAAAGTATCTTCGATGGATATTTTTATTGTTTAGACTATATCGGTCATAGTTAGTCCAATTTGCGATTTTTGAATAATTTCACAAGTTTGTCTTGCCCGATAAGGAATAAAAGTTTATATTTACTTAGATTAAGTCTAAATAAGAATTAATGGAACTTGAATTAGCAAAAGAAAACTTCACTAAGTATCTCAAATCTGGGAGTTACCGGATCACG
This sequence comes from Bacteroidota bacterium, assembly GCA_049317705.1. Lineage (GTDB taxonomy): Bacteria > Bacteroidota > Ignavibacteria > UBA10030 > UBA8401 > UBA8401. The sequence continues at coordinate 6,063 of JBMOHT010000001.1, forward strand.
CCGGAACGGTTTGTTATCCTTGAAGCGGTAATGAACTACGACGGTCATTTTGATGCTGATGAACTTTTCTTTCAGATGAAGACCGCAGGACAGAAAGTTTCAAGAGCGACAGTCTATAATACACTTGATCTTCTTCAGGACTGCGGATTGATCTCAAAATATCGATTCGGTGAGAACCATTCCCGATATGAACTGGCATTTGGACGACCTCATCACCACCACTTGATCTGTCTTGAGTGCGGCGACATCATCGAGTTCGTGAATGACAGGATAGAAAAAGTACAAAAAGAAGTGTGTGAAGCGAATAAATTCACAGTTCAAACGACCACACTTCAGATCTTTGGAATCTGTTCAAAATGCCAAAAATAAACTATGAAAACATTAGCACAAACACCGGCAGGAACTACGGTCACGATCTCCCATCTCGATTCACATCCGGACACATGTAACCGACTTCGCGAAGTCGGATTCTGTGAGAATGCGGAGATACGATTGGTGTCGAGCGGTTCATCACAATTGATCTGCGAAGTCTGCAATACAAGGATCGGTTTGAACTATACAACAGCAAATGCGATCGTTGTCTTGCCCAGTAAAGCGTAATAATTTTAGACCATTGAATTGCTTGTGCAATATTTATGAATTCAGCTCCCCCGAAACCTCCCATCAGAACAATCGCCCTTATTGGAAATCCTAACTGCGGAAAGACCACGCTCTTCAATGAACTGACCGGACTGCGTCAAAAAGTTGGGAACTATCCCGGTGTCACTGTTGAAAAAAAAGAAGGAAAGATCCAGATCGGATCTGAAGAGATCACGGTACTCGATCTTCCCGGGACCTATTCCCTTTCGGCAAATTCGCCAGACGAGAAAGTCGTGACGGATATTCTCTTCGGGAAAATCACGGGAACACCGCTTCCCGATATCATCGTCTTCGTTGCTGACGCAACAAATCTTGAACGGAATCTTTATCTGCTCAGCCAGGTGATCGACCTGAAGATCCCGACCGTTGTCGCACTGAATATGATCGACCGCATCCAGAGTTCGGGAATATCTATTGATACAGCTATGCTCCGGAATGATTTCGGGGTACAATTCATTCCGATGATCGCTAGTAAAGGTATCGGGACGAAAGAATTGCTCTCGACATTCGATAATATTTCAATCAATACCGGTACGATCAGACAATGGAAATTGCCTGATCCTGTGAGGGTAGAACACAACGAACTTGTTGCGATCCTCATTGACAGTGAGAAGATGACGGAACCTGCTGCTTTTCATGAAGCGCAATTGCTACTTTCTACACCGAAAGATGTCACCGCATTTTCAGATGATTATTCCGACACCACCCTTTCCCATCTTCAGCGGGACCATGAACATCTCAGACTCTCCGGTATTGACAGACATTCTGTGTTCGTAGAATCCCGTTTTCGTTGGACCAACAGTGTCTTTAAAAAGAGTGTCCGGCAAACAAAGCGTCGTGGACAGAATACGATCCATGATTCTATTGATGCAGTACTGACGCACCGCATCTGGGGATTTGTGATCTTTTTTGCACTGATGGGGGTGATGTTCCAAACGATCTTTACCTGGGCAAATTATCCCATGGAATTGATCGGATCCGCTTTCGATATTCTGGCACAGACTGTCTCCGCAATCATTCCTGAAGGGGACTTGCAGAGTCTTATTACCCGCGGTATCATCGGCGGCGTCGGCGCAGTGGTCACGTTCCTCCCTCAGATATTGTTCCTCTTCCTCTTTCTCGGATTTTTGGAGGACACAGGATATATGGCAAGGGCAGCGTTCATAATGGACAGAGTGATGAGTAAAGTTGGCCTGCATGGAAAGTCATTCATCCCATTATTGTCATCGTTTGCCTGTGCAATACCGGGAATCATGGCAACACGAACGATCGAGAATCCGCGGGACCGACTTGTAACGATCCTTGTGGCACCGCTGATGAGCTGCAGTGCAAGGCTTCCGGTCTTCTCGCTGCTGATCGCATCATTTGTTCCCAATATTCTGATCTTCGGATTTATCAGTCTTCCGGCGGTAGTTTTGATCTCGATGTATCTATTGGGATTGATCACGGCATTATTGACAGCTCGACTATTGAAGAGCACTATATTAAAGGGACCTAAACCAGCGTTCATCATGGAACTGCCGCCGTACAGGATACCATCACTGAAGAATACATTCATTCATATGTGGGAACGGTCCATTCTCTTCTTAAAGAATGCGGGGACGATCATTCTAGGAGTGTCGATCGTATTATGGTTCCTCGCTACTTACCCAAAACTGGACCACGGGAATTCTTCAGAAAAACTTGCGCACAGTTTTGTCGGACGCGCAGGTCATGCCATTGAACCGGCACTGAAACCACTGGGTTTTGATTGGAAGATCGGGATCGGGATCATCAGTTCATTACTTCAGCGTGAGGTTTTCGTCGGAACATTAGGAACGATCTATAATATCGAGCATGCGGACGAGGGTTCTACTACATTAAAGCAACAGATGTTGAATGATAAAGATCCTGTAACGGGATCTCCGACATTCTCATTGTTGACCGCTCTCTGCATTATGGTGTATTATGTCCTTGCCATGCAGTGCTTATCTACCGTTGCGGTGGTTCGGCGAGAAACGAACGGTTGGAAATGGCCGACTATTCAATTTGTCTACATGACACTGCTGGCATACAGCGGAACATTCATCACGTATAGGATAGGGTTATGGATACTCTCTTAATGGATTGGCAGGAGAGTATATCACTGCTGATCGTTCTCATCAGTACGTTGCTTCTGATACGCTCAATGCTGAAAAAAAGGAAAACGAATTCGAACTGCGCTTCATGCGCTCTGATGAATTCACAGACGAAGAACAAATCCAACTCTCAATAATCGATAATATTACATCGTTCACTTGCTTTGCTATATATCAATTGTCCATTGAACCACTCTCAATGAACTAAATCTTTTTTTCGGTAACGCTAACATGAGACACTTCACTTCTCAATCATTGCTCATCCTATTCATGCTCATTCTCCCTGCCGAATTCATTCAAGCGAACGAGCGGCGTTTCGGTTTCACGTATGAATCTTCTGTGCTCCCTGCCGGAGTACGGGAGATCGAATTATGGACTACCGACAGACGCGGGCGAGGATATTTCTATCATCGATTGGATCAGCGGATCGAATTTGAATTCGGCGTGACGGACAACCTGATGTCAGCATTCTATCTTAATTCAACATCGCGGACCAAAGACGATAATGGAGACGCCCTTGGAGGAATGAACGCTTCATCCATAGAAGTCAGTATCTCCAATGAGTGGAAATATAAATTAATGGACAGAACGGCCGATCAATTCGGGTGCGCAATCTATGGTGAATTTACTCTTGCGACTGATATGTATGGGCTCGAATCGAAATTGATCTTTGATAAACAAATTCAGCATATCCTTGTTGCTGCAGATATTACCGGCGAATATGAAGCATCGTCGGACATTAAAAACGGTATTGAAGAAATTGAGACAGAGGTCTCTCTCAAGCCGGGAATCGCCGCCGCTTATGTCGCAGACAACGGTTTCGGTGCAGGCATGGAATTACGGAGCAATAATATCTTCATTTCGGGTTCATTACAACACGCCTCCCTCTTTGCCGGCCCCACTATTTCCTACGCTTCAGAGGCGATGTGGTTCACAATTTCATTCATGCCGCAGATCCATAGTTTTGCCGGTGGAACGACTGCGAGCAAAGATCTAGATCTGGGTGAATTTGAAAAATTTCAAACACGGCTATTGCTCTCGTTCCGTCTATAAATGAAAACATTCGCATTGGCAACTCTTGCCATATTTTTCGGATGTGCGGTCGCATTACCTGAACCAACCGAGGAGGATCTTCGGCGGTTCCGCCAATCTGATTCAACGCTGACACTACAATCGATCAGCGACGCGAGAACAATGTATGTCAGAAAATGCTCCGGTTGTCACAGTCTCTATCTTCCGGGTTCGTTCAAACGTGATCAATGGAAAGAAATTGTCCGTGTCATGGGGCAAAGGGCAAAGATCGGTCCCAGCGATGAGTCGATGATCATGCGTTATTTGACGCTCTATTCATCCGCTGCAATTGGACCTATATCAGATTCAGTCCATACCAAGACTCATAACAGTAATGCAGAGAAATAGCCCAAACAATGATGGGTCCGGAACTCCTTACAGTTTTATCATGACCCACTTTTCTGAACTCCGGTTACAATCTGTGTGTTCTATTTAGTACATTGCATCATTGATAATTGAAAGAGTATATGGAACCAACAAACGAAACACCTCAAGAGATCACCAAAGAACGGATCTATGCTGCATTAAAAGACGTGTATGACCCCGAGATCCCGGTCAGCATCGTTGACCTGGGTCTTGTATATGATGTAAAGATCATCGATGATTGGGTCGGAGTAAAAATGACGCTGACATCACAGGGATGCGGTCTTTCGACACAGATCGCCAATAATGTGCGGGAACGAGTTGCCGCCCTACAGGGCGTGGCTGATGCTGATGTCCGGATCGTCTGGCAACCGGCATGGAATCCTTCGATGATGAGTGAAGAAGCGAAGAAGAAAGTTCAGTTCTTCGGGTAAGCAAATTGAAAAACCGTTGAAGGCATTTCGCTGACCGCGGAGTGCCTTTTGTTTTCATGATCTTTTATTCAGGAACCCCGCATGAATGAGAAACGTCCTGACACTGTCATTTCGATGAGTTCAGCTGTCGATTATTCCGACCAATCGATCGTCAGCAAGGTGATCCTCAAAAGACCGAACGGCCAGATCACACTCTTTTCTTTTGATGCAGGAGAAGAATTAAGCGAACATACAACACCGTATGATGCATTCATCACGGTAACCGATGGAACAGCTGTTGTTTCGATCGCCGGTGAACCGAACACTGTCAACACCGGGGAATCGATCGTACTTCCGGCGAACATCCCGCATGCTGTAAAAGCGTTGAAGCGATTCAAAATGATGCTGGTGATGATAAAATAAATTCCATCCTTGTCCGACTATACAAGGGAACACACTATAGAGAAAGATCACTATGAGCATTAAAGCAATTGTTTTTGGAGCATCGGGTATGGTTGGAGAAGGCGTCCTGCATGTTGCATTGAATGACCCGAATATCGCATCCGTTCTTGTGATCGGAAGAAGGCCGTGCGGCGTTCAGCATGAGAAACTAAAAGAATTATTGCATAATAACTTCTTCGATCTCTCACCCATTGAGTCCCAGCTCTCAGGATACACAGCATGTTTTTTCTGCCTCGGAACTACATCCCTTGGTAAGACCGTAGAAGAGTACACTAAAACGACCTATGATCTTACGATGCATTCGGCACAAACATTGGCTCGATTGAATCCGACGATGACATTCTGTTATATCTCCGGTGAAGGGACGGATAGCACCGAACGCGGTTCGGTGACGTGGGCTCGTATAAAAGGTAAAACGGAGAATGATCTGTTGAGGCTTCCGTTCAAAGCTGTGTATAATTTCCGTCCCGGATTCATCAGACCGATCAAAGGAATGAAGCATACGTTATCATTCGCCAAGCCGCTTCGCGTGCTCTACCCTGTATTAAAAGCTCTGCTTCCTGCGCATGGGACCACGCTGGAGAATATCGGTCATTCGATGATCAATGTATCGCTGCATGGGTATCCAAAGCATATCCTCGAAAATAAAGATATCGATAGCTCAGCAAATTCTACTGCGTGAGATCAGACATTCCACATAACGACGCAGTACAAAAAGACGGTCTTCATCCCCGTAACAAGAACAAAGGACGATACGATTTTCCGTCCTTGATCGCATCACATCCGGAACTTGAACCATTCCTTTTCATCAACAAACACCGAAAAGAAACGATCGATTTTTCCGATCCTGAAGCGGTCCGCACACTCAACTCTGTGATATTAAAGCATCATTACGGACTCAATTATTGGGAAATACCGAAAGAGTATCTTTGTCCTCCGATTCCGGGCCGTGCAGATTATATCCATTACGCCGCCGATCTCCTTTCCTCCGGTAACAACGGAAACATACCGACAGAAAACAGCGTTTCCGTTCTCGACATCGGCGTCGGATCAAGCTGTATCTATCCGCTGATCGGATTCAAAGAGTATGGATGGTGTTTTACTGGTGCTGATATCGATCCGGTATCTCTTGATTCTGCACGGAAGATCGCAGCGAAGAACAATATCCCTTCATCGACGATCGATATTCGGGCACAGACGGACCCGAACAGGATCTTCGCGGGAATCATTCGCCCAACTGAATTGTTCGATCTGACCATCTGCAACCCGCCATTCCATAGCACAATGGAACAGGCAGTGTCAGGAACGAAACGGAAGTGGAAAAATCTCGGCATTCCAAAAGAACGAGCATCAGTCCTCAACTTCGGCGGACAGCAGAATGAGCTTCTCTTCCCCGGCGGCGAAGAACAATTCATCAAAAATATGATCTCGGAAAGCGTGGCCTTTGCGAAAAATGTCCTCTGGTTTACGACACTCATTTCCAAACAATCTCTTCTTCCATTGATCACATCGGAATTGCGGTCACTTAATGCGCGGGAAATTCGGATAATATCCATGGCGCAAGGACAGAAAAAGAGCCGATTCGCCGCCTGGACGTTCCAGTTACCGGAAGAACAGAGACAATGGACCGAACGGCGGTGGAAATGATACATTCATTTATTTAGTTGACGAGGTTGTAGTGGCAACATTCCTTCTTTGGTGCATTTTATTCGTGTTATGCGCACCGTTGGCCATATTTGCATTGATATTATACCCCATCATTTGGCTCATTCTGCTGCCGTTTCGATTGATCGGAATCGCCGTTGACGGAATCTTCGTTCTGCTGCGATCCATTATCACGCTGCCGGTAAGACTATTTTCGAAGAAAAGAAGATAACAGACGTTGCCTACGAACATGACTCTCCAGGGCTTTATAAAGAATACACTTCCACTGCAAGGAAATACCGTTTTTTTTGAGCATTTTGTATACACATTGATGCTCACAGGAGCATTTTCTCCATTCATTTAAGACCGGATCATCATTTAAATATCCGTTCTGCATAATAAATTTTCATGCCATTCAAATCGTTACACATCATCGAACCTATCCTTAAAGCACTCACAGAAGAAGGATATACCACACCAACACCGATCCAGGCGAAAGCAATTCCTATCGTCATTCAAGGGAAAGATCTACTCGGATGCGCTCAGACCGGAACAGGAAAAACAGCGGCATTCGCCATACCGATCCTGCAACTGCTCAGCGAGAACAGAACACACGATCATAAACGGACCATCAAGAGTCTGATCGTAACACCGACCCGTGAGTTAGCCATTCAGATCAATGACAGTTTCAAAGCGTACGGACGACACACAGGTCTGGTCTCTACCGTGATCTTCGGCGGAGTCGGTCAGCAACAGCAGACAAATGCTCTTCAGCGCGGAGTGGATATTTTGATCGCGACACCCGGACGTCTTCTCGATCTGATGAATCAAAAGTATGTATCATTAAAAGATATCAAGATCTTCGTGCTGGACGAAGCAGACCGGATGCTCGACATGGGTTTCATCCATGACGTAAAGAAGATCCTTCATGCACTTCCGGAAAAGAGACAATCACTCTTCTTCTCAGCAACAATGCCGCCGGATATCATCAAACTCTCGGGTACGATCCTTCACAATCCTGAAAAGGTCACAGTCACACCGGTGTCCTCCACGGTTGACATCATCAATCAGCACATGCTGTTCGTTGATAAAGGGAATAAGACAGCACTTCTGCTGCACTTATTGAAGGATCCATCCATCAAAACGGCGCTGGTATTCACCAGAACAAAACATGGTGCGGATAAGGTTGTAAAAGCATTGGTGAAGAATCACGTGAAAGCCGAAGCGATCCACGGGAATAAAGCGCAGAACGCACGTCAGCGTGCGTTGGCTAATTTCAAAGCACAGACGACACGGGTGCTGGTTGCAACGGATATCGCTTCACGCGGGATCGATGTGGAGGATATGGAAAATGTCATCAATTTTGAGATCCCGAATATCGCTGAAACGTACGTACATCGAATCGGGCGGACAGGACGCGCAGGCGCTTCGGGAACAGCCTATTCATTCTGCGATGCAGAAGAGAAAGAATATCTCCGCGATATTGAGAAGCTCATTGGAAAGAAGATCCCGGTGATGAATGATCATCCGTTCCCGTTGAACGATCACAATCCCGTCAAGACACCGAAACAACCGGCACAGAGACAGCAGCACCGCTCTCCCCGTCCTCAGCGGCCGGGACATTCGACTACGAGATCCCATGGTTCCGGTTCCTCATCGTCCAGAACACATGGCTCTTCGACTACGACACCGAGAGCACACGGTTCCTCTGCTTCGTCGTCGAGATCACACAGTTCCACTTCATCATCACGGACGCACAGTTCTTCCGCTTCATCATCGAAGACACACAGTGCCTCCACTGCAGTACCGAAAGCACACAGTGCGGAAACTCCTGCTCCGAAAAAGAAGAGCTGGTTCAGCAGATTCAAGAAGTAGCCGACATAATGTTATAACACAATAGATTTGACTCGTCATCCAATGAAAAGAGGAAACGATGGCAAATATGACATTTGAATCTTCATTGAACAAAGGTCCTCATCACCTTCTTGCTCAGTTCGCAGGAACTTGGCGCGGTGTGACGAGGACCTTCTTTGAACCGGGAATCCTTGCCGATGAATCCCCATGGGAAGGAACGATCAGACCCGTTTTGAACGGCATGTTCATGATCCATGAATATAGCGGCAGCATCACCGGGACTCCCCTCATCGGAACAGCCATCCTTGGATACAATATCGCTTCAGGACAGTTCGAATGCAGCTGGGTCGATAGTTTTCATACCGGCACATCGATGATGATCTCGAAAGGACCTTCGTCCGAAAATACCTTTTCAGTGCTTGGCAGTTATCCCGCCCCCGATGGTTCCCCGCCATGGGGATGGAGAACGGTGTTCGAGTTGAGCGGCCAAGACACAGTTATTATTCGCATGAACAATATCACGCCGACCGGCGAGGAATCGTTAGCCGTTGAGACCATCTACAGCCGAATTCCATAATCCAACTTGACTTCGATCGACCGCTTTTCTACATTAGCGCTGAAAAACCCACCATCAACAGGAGGATCGTATGAAGGTCAAAGATATACTGAATTCCAAAGGACGTACGTTATTCACTGTGCATGAGGATTCGACCGTGGAGCATATCGTTGCAGAATTAGCGGCGAATAAGATCGGATACCTGATCGTGAAAGGAAAAGATAACACGGTCACGGGTGTGATCTCCGAACGGGATATTGTCCACCGCTGTATGAGTGCAAAGAAGGATCCGGCCAATGTAACGGCAAAAGAGATCATGACCGAGCGGGAGAAACTTGTAACAGCAAATGAGGATCAGGAGATCGATGAAGTGATGACGATGATGACCCAAAAGAAGGTGCGTCATCTGCCGGTATTCCAGGGGAACGAACTGACGGGATTGATCTCGATCGGGGATGTGATCAAGATAATTCTGGATGACAAGGACGAAGCGATCAAAACGTTGATGGATTACGTGTCGAAATAACGTTCGTTATTCCTTACAACAATCCATCGTTTTCTCTGTTTTTTCATGTGTGACAGTTTGTACGACTTTCGGACTGACCATGGGTATTCCAAGGTTGAGTCCGCGCAGAATAAGGATCAAGGCCAACGCGATACTGAAGACTGGGACCGCTCTCGTAAACAGGGAGCGGTATTTTACCGAAATAAGTTTTCCGCTCATTGCAACAATGATCAACGCTGGCATAGTACCGACGCCAAATACCATCATAAAAACCGCGCTGTGCCAAGCATCGGCGACAACCGTGGCTCCGATCAATGCCGTATAGACGAGTCCGCACGGCAGCAAACCATTCAACATACCCATCAACGCCAACGCTGAATAACCTCTCCGCTTCATCAATGATGAGAATTTTATCTTTACAAATGTGTAGAGATGGCGAAGCGGTGAGATCTTATCCAGTTTTGACTGCAGTCCAAGAGGTATTGCTACAGTGATAAGAAGTGATATCCCGATGATAATGGAAAGGTTCTGCTGAATACTCATCAGCATACTTCGACCGGCAAGTCCCAGCACTGCTCCTAATATCCCGTATGTGACCGCCTTCCCGCCGTTATACACGATCCGCTCCAAGAGAAATTTTCCGCGGTTCTGAGAATTGGTCGGGACCGCCAGCATCAGCGGACCGCACATTCCTATGCAGTGAAGACTTCCGAACAGACCCAATGTGAGAGCGGCAAGTAGTTCCATCGATCAGCGAATAATGATTGGCATCTCTGAATAGAATTGTTGGTTTCCGGTACTCCAAGAGATCTTCGCACGCCACAAGCCAGGAGTGAATTCGGATATCGGGAACAATTGAGAACAGGCAGAATCCAGCACAACCGCTCGGACAAAATCACCTTTGCGATTCGATGGTCTGAAAAAATAGACCGACCCGGTATATTTCTCCGGCACAGCGATAACAGGATATGTGAATTTTACCGATGTCTCAGTCAATTCCATCGCTACCTGTTTCTCGAGAGCATTCGTGCTCTTCACGATCTGGATATGGTCCTGATACCGCAATTCCTTCTCATAGTAATCGTCGGTTACAAGATCGACATTCGTATTCATAGAGATAAAGACCATGACGAAAACACCGATCCCGAAGATGATGAACGTAACGATGATCCCAAAGCCCCAATTGAATTTAATCTTCATGTTTCTTTTCCTCTTTCACTTCATTGTGCTCTTCGTGTTTCTCTTTTTTCTCCACCGGACCAAGGAAGGACGTACTGATCCGCTGTACTTCATTCCCGTCCACATACACTGCAAATTGGAGCGGTGTATTCATTTGTGTGATGGAGTGTTTGTCGAGCAGAACGAACATCTTGGTCAGCATCGCTTCCTGAGCCGGAACTGCTTTATTCTCGCCGAGGATCCTGATCTCCCCTTCGGTATTCAGGAGCTTTACCGTGACATTCTTTTGCTCGAACGTCTTATTGAGCACTTTCATATCATACAGATTGCTCACTTTATCGTTCTGCTGTTCCTGATAGAACATACCGGGAGAACGAAGGATGGTCACGTCATACTCCGATCGGGTCGACAGGAAAAAAGTCAGCAATGATAGGAGCAGCACCTGCACAACGGAATAACCGATGACCCGGGGAGTGAAGATCTTCCGTATCTGAGTTTTAATTCCGTTCAACGAATCGTACCGGATCAGTCCCCGCGGTTTTTTGATCTTGTCCATCACTGTATCGCAAGCATCGATGCATGCTGTGCAATTGACACATTCCAATTGCGTACCGTTACGGATATCGATACCGGTCGGACAGACAACAACGCATTCATTGCAGTCGATGCAATCCCCCGCTGTTCGCACTTCAGATCGTTTTACCTTCTGTCGAGGTTCACCCCGGAGATAATCATACGCAATAACGATGGAATTGGTATCGAGAAGGACACCCTGCAGCCGTCCATACGGACAGACAAGAATACATGCCTGTTCGCGGAACCAAATGAATATCCAGTAGAATAATCCTGTGAACAGCATCATCGCCGTAAAACCGGAGATATGGTCCGCAACTGGTTCAACCACGATCTTCTGTAACGCATCGATGCCGATGATCCATGCCAGCAGCATATTGGCCGTAAGGAAGGATATGACGAAATAAATGAGATACTTCGTCCCTTTTCGGAGGAATTTCTCTCCAGTCATTTCCGACTCATTCAGTCTACGCTGGTTCCGGTGATCCCCTTCTACCCAGTAATCGATCTTTCGGAAGACGGATTCCATGAACACCGTTTGAGGACAGACCCAGCCGCAGAACAACCGACCGAACACTGCCGTGAAGAGAAAGATGAAGACGATCGTGGTGATCATCGACAATCCCAGCAGATAAAAATCATGCGGACCGAACGCAAAACCGAACAGGATGAACTTCCGTCCGATGATATCGAACAGCATATACGGATGTCCGTTCACTTTCAGGAACGGCGTCCCAAACAGGATCAGCAGCAGGATACCGCTAAACACATTACGGGCATTCGTGAATCTCCCCCTCGGCTCTTTCGGATAGACCCATTTCCGTGCGCCGCTTTTCTCTACGATCCCCAGTGAATCACGATATTCCTCACCGGGAGTTCCATTCACCATCTCTTCGTTCATTTTCACATCTCAATTACATCTTTTTTTGCTGGAGAGTGTCCGGTGCTGATGCGACAGGTTCCACATACTTTTGTCCTTCGGGCGCTTTGCCTCCGGGAGGATTCGTTCCTTTCAGCGACAGCACATAGCTGGCGATGTTCTGGATCTGCTTTTGCGAGAAGACCAATTCCCAGCTGATCATCCCTTTTGCCGGGACGCCTTTTTTGATGGTCGTGTAGACGTTCTTGATGCCACCGCCATGGATCCAGTATTCATCGGTCAGATTCGGACCGACGAGTCCTCCGGCCTGCGGGCCGTGGCATGAGAAGCAGAATTTGTGGAAGATCTCATCCCCTTCTTTCAATGATTCAGCATCCTTCAGCGCAACAAGTGCATTCTCATTGATCGTTCCGCCGGAAGCGAGCATGATCTTCTTCTGAAGATTCGCTGCTACCACTTCTTCCATATATTCATCGGCAGAGAGTTTCGATATCCCGGCAACATGATAGTCGATCATATAAATGAACGCAAAGACGATCGTCCCGGCGAACAGGTAATTGAACCACGGCGGGATACGGTTATCGAGTTCTTTAATGTCATCATATACGTGACCGACATCTGCGGCCGCTTCGCTCGGGGGCGGAATGACGTAATTCTTGATCTTGAAGTAGAGATCGGCGATCGGATCGACATTGGCATTCATAACACCGATGATATACATCAGTGTAGCGACCACGAAGATCATGAATGACACGGTGAAGATCAACGCCAATTCGGCAACCGGATCAGCCACAGGAGCCGCCGGAAGCGTCTGGGCGGTGAGCGGAATTGAACCGGCGATCAGCAGAGAGAGCAAACGAGGGACCATGTTCGTCTTTTTCATAATGTTGTTTTCCTATCCTCAACGGACTCCGTTGAATCGTTGAGAGGCATTTCGCCCATATAGTTCAGAAATTTTTTATCTAATTTGAATACCCACACTGTCACCGCGATGAAGAACGGAATGAAGATGAACAGTGAAAAGAGCGGGTATGCTGATATTCCATCAATTGAACTGAGATAATTTGATAGCATGCGTTTCTCACTTTCCTGTCGCTTTAATATCCGTACCCAATCTCTGAAGGTATGCGATCAATGCAATGATCTCTTTGTTCGGTTCCGCAGGAACTTTGTTCCTCTGCAGGTCCGCGGAGATCGAATCAGCCTGTTGGATCAGGATATTGTTTGCGATCAGATCATATCCTTTCGGATACGGGACACCAAGAGTCTGCATTGCGCGGATCTTCGGGGCAGTCGATGATGTATCGAGGTCCTGTGTCAACAGCCATGAATAATTCGGCATGATGGAACCGGGAGACATCGTCCTCGGATTATCCATATGGAGATAGTGCCAGAGATTCGGATATTTGCCGCCAACCCTGTGAAGATCCGGTCCGGTACGGCGTGAGCCCCACAGGAACGGATGATCATACACGAATTCACCGGCTTTGGAGTATTCGCCGTATCGTTCTGTTTCGGAACGGAATGGACGGACCATCTGCGAATGACATGCATTGCAGCCTTCGCGGATATAGAGGTCCCTTCCCTGCAGTTCCAACGGAGTATATGGTTTTACACTCGCGATGGTCGGGATATTCGATTTTACCAGGAAGGTCGGGATCATTTCCACCATACCGCCGATGAGGATGGCCACTGCGGCGAGAAGAGCAAATTGCACGGGACGTTTTTCGAGGATACGGTGTTTGGTATCGGTCGGGTTTGCGACATCCTTTGCCAGAGCCGGTGCCTCTGCCTCTTCATTCGCGAGGAACGAACCTTGTTTGATGGTCTTGACTAGATTGTAGATCATCACCAATGTGCCGGTGAGGAACAATGTTCCGCCGACGGCGCGGATCATGTGCAGCGGAATGATCTGCAGTGTGGTTTCAAGGAAGTTCGGATATTGGAGAACACCCATTCCATTGAACTGTTTCCACATCAGGGACTGTGTAAGACCGGCAACATACATCGAGGCCGCATAGAACACGATTCCCAGTGTGCCGATCCAGAAATGGAAGCTTGCCAGTTTTTTTGAATACAGGTCCGTGCGATAGAGTTTCGGAACAAGCCAATATAAAATTCCGAATGTCATAAAGCCGTTCCAGCCGAGTGCACCGATATGAACGTGTGCAACGATCCAGTCCGTATAGTGAGCAAGTGCGTTCACATTCTTCAGTGACAACATCGGTCCTTCGAATGTTGCCATACCGTATGCTGTTACGCCAACCACCATGAACTTCAAGACGGGCTCTTCACGCACTTTATCCCATGCACCGCGAAGTGTCAGCAGTCCGTTGATCATACCGCCCCATGACGGTGCGATCAGCATAATGGAGAAGACCGTTCCGAGTGACTGCGCCCAATCCGGCAGAGCGGTATAGAGCAAATGATGCGGTCCCGCCCAAATGTATAAAAAGATCAACGACCAAAAGTGCACGATCGAAAGTCGATAGGAATATACCGGTCGATTCGCTGCTTTCGGCAGGAAGTAGTACATCAGTCCGAGATACGGTGTTGTCAGGAAGAATGCTACAGCATTATGACCATACCACCATTGCACCAATGCATCCTGCACACCGGCGTAGAGTGAATAACTTTTCAATAGAGAGACGGGAACTTCAAGTGAGTTCACAATATGAAGGACAGCGATCGTCACCAGTGTTGCAATATAGAACCAGATGGCAACATACATGTGACGTTCGCGACGTTTGATGATGGTCCCGAAGAAGTTGATGGCGAACACCACCCAAATGAGTGTGATGGCGATATCGATGGGCCATTCGAGTTCCGCATATTCCTTACTGGTAGTGATACCGAGCGGCAATGACACAGCGGCCGCCAGAATGATCAGCTGCCAACCCCAGAAATGGATACGGCTCAGGACATCGCTGAACATGCGTGCTTTGCAAAGACGCTGAAGCGAGTAATACACGCCCATGAAGATCGCATTGCCGACGAACGCAAAGATGATCGCGTTGGTATGCAGAGGACGGATTCGGCCATAGGTGATATACTGCAGATTGGCATTCAATGCGGGAGAGAACAATTGCGTTGCAATGATCACTCCAACAAGCATACCGACAACTGCAAAGATGACCGATGCGATACCGAAATCGCGCACGATCCTGTTGTCATATTGGAACTTTTGAACTTCCATTGAAACCTCGTGAATTAATGGTGGGTTTTAGATTGTAGTATTTTTGTTATTGTCTTCGAACAGTATCCGTACTGAAGGAGTATATTTGTCATCATACTGCCCGGAACGGACCATCCAGATGAATGCCGCGAGAAAACCGACGGCAATAATGAAACTGAAACCGATCAGAACTGCGATCACTGCCATGAGTAGAGCCCCTTCTTCTTCGCGAACAACTGTGTTGCGATCGTTGTGAACAGCACGATCGTTATGGAGCTTGCCGGCATCAGGATCGCCGCTTTGATGGGGGTCAATATTCCCTGCAGAGCGAAATAGATACCGACGGAATTATACATGAATGCCAAAATGAAACTTGCGATGACAATGTTCATACTCGTCCTGGCAAACGAGAAGAACCGGGGCAGCATTTTAAATGCAGCGCCGTTCAATATTGCATCCGATGAGGGGGAGAATTGAGAGACATTCTCCGTCACCGCTATTCCAAGATCGCTCATCATCAATGCGCCTGCATCATTGAGTCCGTCACCGATCATCATCACACGTTTTCCTTCCGCCTTCAGTGACTTCACATATTCCAGCTTATCGGACGGCGATTGATTGAACCGCAACTCCGTCCCTTGCGGGAACATACTCTGCAGCCGGATCCGTTCGGATTCGTTATCACCGGACACGACTGCGAACGAGACCTTCTTTTTCATGGTTGACAGTATTTCAGCCAAGCCATCACGATAGATATTTTTAATGGAAAAATACCCCTTCACTTCCCCGTTGACCGATACATAGGACCGGGTCTCATTCACTGTCCCTTTCGGAAGATGACCGCCGCCGACAAATTCCCGTCCGCCGATCATATACTGAATCCCATTGACCTTTCCCGAAACTCCTTTACTTACCAGTTCGCTGAATCCGTCGATCGGCAACTTCTCTGATGAAAGATGCTCAGCGATCATCACACTCACGGGATGGATTGAACTGGAAACGACAGAGAATACACCCGCACATTCTTCTTGAGACAATTCCGGACCAACAAATTCGACCGTTGAACGCTGAGCATACGTGATCGTCCCGGTCTTATCGAAGACGACCGTATCGATCCGTGACAGCAGTTCGATGACCGCAGTATTCTTCAGAAAGAAATCATTCTTCCCGAAGATGCGCATCGTTGTGCCGAGAGCGAACGGGATCGAGATCGCCAGCGCACAGGGACACGCAATGATCAGGATTCCGGTGAATGCATTGATCGCAGTCGTTGTATCTTTCGGCAGCCAATACATAAGTACGACAACCGACACGGCAAGAACAACGATCGTAAAATATTTGCTGACCGAATTGGAAAGTTCGGAGAGCTGTCCCTGCTCGCGTGACGCATGGTTAAAATTGTTCCAAAGCTGTGTAAGATAACTTTGCGAGACCTCTTTCATCACTTCCAGTTCGATCACTCCGCCTGCTTGTTTCCCGCCGGCGTAGATCATTTCACCGAGAACTTTTTCGACCGGTGTGGATTCTCCCGTCACGAAAGAATAGTCGATCGCCGCATTTCCCTGCAGAAGAATTGCATCCGCCGGAATGATCTCTCCGTGACGGATCACGATCCGGTTTCCGCGTTTCAACGAAGCGATCGGTATCGTTGTCTCAACACCGTTCTTTTTGGTCATCACGGAGATCGGGAAATATGATTTGTAATTCCGCTCGAAATTCAGACGGTCATATGTTTTGCTCTGGAATACTTTCCCAAGCAGCAGGAAGAACAACAGACCGCAGAGTGAATCGATAAATCCGGGTCCCGTCGCTGAAATGATCTCATAGGCACTCCGGACGAACAACAGGAATATGCCGAGTGCGATCGGTACATCGATGTTGACGATCTTCTTTTTGAGTCCATTGTACGCCGATGTGAAGAATCCTTCACTGCAATACAGGAAGACCGGTATACCGAGAAGAAGATTCAAATAGGAAAATATCGGACGGAGGAACTGTTCACTGGCATCAACACCAAGGTAATCCGGAAAACTGAAGAGCATGGAATTCCCGAAACAAAATCCTGCAACTCCGATCTTGTAATACAATGATCTGGTGATATTACTTACAGGATTATGGTCAATGGAGTCAAGCCGCAGATCCGGTTCGTAGCCGATGGAAGTAAGGAGGATAACGATATTCTTGAGTGAAGTCTTTTGCTGCCGGAATGTAACAGAGACCTGTTTCTTCAGATAATCGACCCGCGAGCTGGCGATACCTTGATCCAGTTTATACAGCTGTTCTAGAAGCCAGATGCATGAACTGCAGTGAACTGCGGGAAGTGAGAAGGTAACTGTGGCAGTTGTTCCGTCGGAAAAATTGAGAAGCTGTTTTTGGATGTTCTCGTCATCAAGATAAGCGAACCGTGATACTTCGATCTGAGACGGTGAGATGCCGGGAGCGTTTTGAATGGAGTAATAATTGCAGAGGTCATTCTGCTGTAAGATCTCGAATACGATCTTACAGCCTGAACAACAAAAAAGCTTTCCTTCATGCTCAACTCGTTCGCCGCGGATCGCGTCTCCACAATGATAGCACGAGGTCGTTATGTCGGAAGCAGCAGGGGTTTTCTCCATAATCCGAACAATAATTGACAACTATAGTGCCAAAAACCCCAAATATTTATGGGTTATTTAGGCAATTTGGCGTTGCTGTACCGCGATTTTTTGCAAATATGAAATCAGATTTGAAAGTCTTCTTATTATTAGGAAAGCAGATCAATACAAATCAATTGCAGGAACATTTGGAATAATTCCTTTTTCATTTCCCAATTTGAAGAGAAGCTCGAGCGCTTCTTTACCCTTCGGACCCATATCGATCGTCAATTCACTCACATACATTTTCACGAATTTCTCGCCGAGTGCGTAATCAATTCCACGTCCCCACTTCATCGCATACGGAACAGATTCCGCCTGATGGGTGTATCCGTAATGGATGCTCTCTTTCAATCCTTTCGATAATTTACGCGCCATCTCTTCACCCAGGTCCTTGCGTACAACATCAAGACCTAACGGAAGCGGCAAACCTTTCGCATATTCATTCCAGAACTCACCGAAATCAAGAATCTTATTGAATCCTTCTGCTTGATAGGTCAACTGTCCTTCATGGATCAACAGACCGGCATCGAACTCTCCGCTGTTCACACGGTCCATGATCTGATCGAACGGAACATCAACATTCGTGATCCCTTCAGTGAAGATCTTGAAGAGCAGTGTTGCCGTTGTCAGTTTTCCCGGTGTCGCGACGGTCTTCCCTTTTAATTCTTCGAGGGATTTGTATTTCTTTGACACGATCACAGGACCGTATCCTTCCCCCATACTTGCACCGGTCACCATGATCCAATACTTGTCCGCAACATACGGGAATGTATGTGCAGAGATCGCCGTCACTTCGAGCTCACCATTCATGGCACGGACATTCAGGGACTGGATATCCTCGAGCATATGCTCGATCTTGATCCCTTCCAGTTTCACTTTTTCACTGGCAAGTCCATAGAACATAAAAGCATCATCAGGATCTGGGCTGTGTCCAACTTTCACTACGCGTTCTGTCATGTGTTCTTTACTCCGGTATAAATGGTGGCAATGCCGAATGTGAGGCGCTGTTCTTCCAGTGAAGAGAATCCTGCCGTACGAAGACGGTCAAGAAAATCATTCCCTTCAGGGAATTTCATCACTGTATCGGGAAGATACTGATATGCTTCCCGATCCTTTGAGATCATGCTGCCGACAAACGGCAGGATGTGTTTAAAATATAGGAAATAGAGCTGTTTCAATGGGAAAACCCGAGGCCGTGAGAACTCGAGCACAACGATCTTTCCGCCTGTCCGCAGGACTCGGTTCATTTCTGAAAGACCTTTATCGAGAAATTCAAAATTACGCGCACCGAAGGCAACGATCGCTGCATCGAATTGACCGTCTGAGAACCTCAACGCTTCAGCTTCTCCCGATTCCAGACGGATCTTGTTCGTAAGATTTTTTTGGACGATCTTCTTCCTGCCGACCTCAAGCATGGATTCCGAGATATCGACACCGATCACTTCATCGGGCGCAAGGCGAAGGGTCGCAAGGGCGAAATCCGCTGTCCCCGTAGCAACATCGAGGATCCTTTTCGGACGCAGTTCAGTAAGTTTTTGAACAGCGGCACGGCGCCAATAGAGGTCCACCCCGCCGCTCAGCAAATGATTCAGCAGGTCATATCTATAGGCGATCTTATCGAACAAGGAGCGGACGTATTCTTTTTCCATAGCGGGATAATATACGAAATCTTTGCTATTTGCGGAACGATAAATTGGTCCCGGATGAAACTACTATGCCGGTATGAAAACGAAGTGAAACCTTTTTTCACTTATTGATCATGGCTTTGGTCGAATCGTTTTCTGCGCAGTTGCTTCTTTACTCCGGCTTTCTTCTTCGATTCAACACGAACGATCTTTGATGAGCGGGACGGCTTTGTCGCAACGCGGTATGGATCCTGTTTTGAAGCAGCTTCGATCAATACAGTCAGTTTTTCGACCGCACTCTGCTTGTTCTGCCATTGACTCCTTGATTCCTGTGAGACAATGCGGAGTAATCCCTCTGAATCCAGTTTGTTCTGCATCCGCGACATGATCAGCAGCAGCAGCCGTTCGCTTGCACGGATCTTTGACGCATCGAGGAGCAATTCAACTCTCGTTGAGACCTTATTTACATTCTGCCCCCCTTTCCCCCCGCTGCGTGTGTACCGGAAACTCACTGCTGAAGAAGGAATGGTGATACGGCCGTTGATGATAATGTCATCCATAAATAACAATACCGCCGGTGACCGGCGGTATTCGTTGTGATAAATTATTTTGCATCCGTTACTTTGACATTGTCTGATTGCCAACGAATTCAACGATATCTTCGCCGCCGTCCACACCAATGGTGTTTCCGGAGATGAAGAACGCATCATCATGCGACAGCAATGCGATCGCTTTTGCGACAGCTTCGGGGGTGGTCAGTTTCATTGCAGGATTCTTTGACAGAGCAAGATCGATCATCTTTTTTGCACCGGGAATCTTCGCCAGAGCAGCTGTTTCAGTGACACCGGCCATGATCGCATTTGCCGTGATGCCGAGCGGTCCGAGTTCAAGCGATAATTGACGGATGTACGATTCGGACGCTGCCTTTGCGGCAGAGACAGCACCGTAATCCGGAAACTGTGTGTGACCGCCGGAACTTGTCATGGTATAGATCCTGCTGCCTTCTTTCAATAAGCCGGCATTGAATGCACTTTGTGTCCAATATACAAGCGCATTTGCCATCACATCCATCGTCATTTCGATCTGAGCCTGGGTCAACTGATTTTTGGGATCGCGTGAAACGAACGGTTTCAACGAACCGAATGCGAGTGAATGCATGAGGACCTTAACACGTCCGTCCGCAGGGACATTTTGCGTCAATGAATCGATCACTTCTTTACGTTTTTCGGCATCCGAAGCATTCACATTGAAGAACAGCGTCTTTACACCGAGAGCTTCACAGTCTGCCTTAACTTTTTCCGCGTTCGGAATGGTTGCAGCGCGGTCGAAATGGACGCCGCAGATGTTCATTCCATGACGGGCCAGTTCAACAGCAGTAGCACCGCCGAAACCGCTCGATGCTCCGAGAATCAATGCCCAATCAGTATTTTTGAAGCGATAATCAGTTGCCACGATGGATTTTTCCTTCAGTATTGTTGTATAATCGGTCTAAAAATACAAAGTTTTAACGCTTGAAACAACATATTCTGTTATTCCACGGTAACACTTTTTGCAAGATTCCTCGGCTGATCCACATTACATCCCCGTTTCACGGCGATAAAATAAGCCAATAATTGCAGCGGAATCACATTGACGATCGGCGAAAGCAGGTCTATCGTCTGCGGTACTTTGATGATATGGTCTGCCAGGGAGACAAGTTGAGGATCATCATCATTCGCGATGGCGATCACTTTCCCTTTCCGGGCCTTCACTTCCTGGATGTTCGAAAGGATCTTATCATACGTACTGTCCTTTGGTGCGATCACCACAACAGGCATATTCTCATCGATCAGAGCGATTGGACCATGTTTCATTTCGGCGGCAGGATATCCTTCTGCGTGGATATAGGATATCTCCTTCAATTTCAGGGCCCCTTCGAGAGCCACCGGGAAGTTCAGTCCGCGGCCGAGATACAGGAAATTATTCGCTCCTTTGAACTCTTCAGCGATCGCTTCGATATTCTCGGTCGACTTCAGTATCTGCTGGATCTTGTTCGGAAGGTCCAACATCTCTTTGCACATGATCGCTGCCGTCTCATCCGAAATGGAATGACGCTGACGCGAGATCAGCAGAGTAATGAGCGAAAGCACCACGAGCTGAGATGTAAACGCTTTCGTCGATGCGACACCGATCTCCGGTCCGGCATGGATATACACACCACCCTGACTCTCTCGTGCGATCGTACTGCCGACCACATTACAAACCCCGAGGACCGATGCTCCCTTCTTTTTTGCTTCTCGCAGCGCTGCAAGAGTGTCCGCGGTCTCACCGCTCTGACTCACTAGGAACAGAAGATCATTCGGCTTGATGATAGGGTTGCGATACCGGAATTCGGATGCATACTCAACTTCCACCGGGACTTTTGCATACTGCTCCAGCATATATTCGCCGACGAGTCCGGCATGCCACGACGTTCCGCAGGCGGTGATGATGATGCGCTGTGCATTCTCCAGAAGAAGCATCACATCGCTCAATCCGCTCAGTTTCGCATTCCCTTCATCCAGCAGTACGCGTCCCCGCATAGAATTCCGTATGGTCTCGGGCTGCTCCATGATCTCTTTCAGCATGAAATGATCATAGCCGCCTTTTTCGATCTCTTCAATGTCGAACGTAACCTCGTGTACCTGTTTCACTTTTTCGATATTATCGATCGTCTTTGTTTCAAAACTTTCGGATGTGAGGACAGCGATCTCGCCGTCCTCAAGATATACGACCTGACGGGTGTAGGGAATGATAGCGGCGGCATCCGAAGCGATGAAGTGTTCGTGGTCACCCACACCGATGATGAGCGGACTCCCTTTGCGGGCAGCGATCACTTTATCCGGTTCCTGCATGGAGATAACGGCGATACCGTACGTTCCTTCAACTTGGCGAAGGGCAAGTCGAACGGCAGTTTCAAGATCACCGCTGACCTTTTTCATTTCCTGTATTAGATGGACCAACGCTTCAGTATCCGTTGCGGATTTGAACACATAGCCGAGTTTTTCCAATTTGGTCTTGATGGAAAGATAGTTCTCGATGATACCGTTGTGGATCATCGCGATCGTTCCGTCGTGACTCACATGAGGATGGGAATTGATATCGCTTGGCTCTCCATGCGTTGCCCAGCGCGTATGACCGATTCCGATCGTCCCCTGATAGTCACCTGCCGGTGCATATTTCTCAAGTTCCGAGACCTTCCCGACCTTTTTCCGGACAAGCAGTTTTTTATCGCGCAGTATCGCTACACCGGCGGAATCATATCCACGGTATTCCAAACGTTTTAGTCCGTCGATGAGCATTGGCAATGCATTTTTACCGCCGATATATCCTACAATTCCGCACATAAATTTCCTTAATGGTTAATTCCTATGACAGCATACATTCTACCGGACTGTTTTCCATCCCTTCGATATGAATGATACAATCGATCATGAATTGAACAGTCCGAATGCACTTCAATATTGGAATTTGGGACTCCACTATCAAGGAGCTGGAGCACATTTGCATGTTTGACATCAAGCAGATATTTCCCATCCGCTCGGAGTGAATACGAACCGGGATCGAATTGTGATGCAACTTCCCATCCTACTTCGTAGCAGCATTTTCCTGCGGAAGGACCAATGAATGCGATAAGATCTTCTGCATTTGTTCCGTATTCCGCAGATAATCGTTCGACCATTCGGGGAACGATCCTTCCTGCCGTACCCCGCCAGCCGGCATGGATCCCGGCAGCAACCTTCAAGACAGGATCATACAGAATAACCGGGGTACAATCTGCGATACTGATGGCAAGAAATACATTCTTCACATTGGTGCACAGAGCATCACATGTTTCATTGTTCCCCGGACCGGAGACCTTGAGGATATCCACTGTATGCTGCTGGCGTGTGAATGCAACATCCTGTTCGGAAATTCCGAGTGCAGAAAAGAACAATG
This sequence comes from Bacteroidota bacterium, assembly GCA_049317705.1. Taxonomy (GTDB): domain Bacteria; phylum Bacteroidota; class Ignavibacteria; order UBA10030; family UBA8401; genus UBA8401. The sequence goes on from JBMOHT010000001.1 coordinate 29,712, forward strand.
TCCTGTTGGCTTTGACATTCTCCGGAGTATCCTCAACATGAAAGCTGAGATTCAATCCCATGGTCCCGGGACTGACACCGCCGCTGTTCGTGCTCATTCCGAACAAAACCTCAGGATAAGCAGAAAGTAATTTTGAACGGACGATCTCCATCAATACATCATCAACTTTCCATGATTGTAGATGCCCACTGCTTTTCCTTTTAGAACGCGGCCGTTGAACGGAGAATTCTTCGATTTTGATCTGAATTTACTGATATCGACGGTCCACTGAATTGATGGATCAATGAATGTGAGATTGGCCATTTCCCCACTCTTTACACTGATCTGCTGTCCGACGATCGCGCGCGGATTGGAAGAGAATTTTTCCACCATTTGATTCATTGTAAGAATATTCTTTTCCACCAATTCTGAGATCGTTAATCCGATGGCAGTTTCGAGGCCAACGATACCGAACGGCGCCTGAATATAATCCACTTCCTTTTCGTCCAACGAATGAGGGGCATGGTCCGTTGCGATCACATCGATCGTGCCGTCCTTCAGTCCCTCTTTGATCGCATCAACATCCTTTTGTGTGCGGAGCGGCGGATTCATCTTCGTGTTTGTATCGTACGACCTGACGAGATCATCGGTAACGGTAAAATGGTGCGGGGTCACTTCACAGGTCACTTTGACCCCTTTTTTCTTTCCTTGACGGACGAGATCAACAGCAACTGCCGTACTCATGTGACAAACATGGTAACGGGAATCAGTGTATTCCGCAAGCAAAAGATCCCGCGCGATCATGATCTCCTCCGCGACACCGGGAATGCCCGGGAGTCCCAACTCTGTTGAGACCTGTCCTTCATTCATCACACCTCCGTGTGCGAGTTCGGGAATTTCGCAGTGCTGCATCACCGGCACATTGTACATGTTCGCATATTCCAATGCACGGCGCATGATCTTCGCATCGAAGACCGGGGCACCGTCATCGCTCAGACCGACGGCGCCGGCATGGACGAGTTCAGCGATCGGTGCAAGTGTCTTTCCCTGGCGCGCTTTGCTGACGGATGCGATCGGAAAGACATCAACGATACCGCCGTGCACTTTTTTTCCCTGAGTTTTGATGAATGTTACGATGGATTCATCATCGATAGCCGGGTTCGTATTCGGCATGCAGCACACTGCGGTGAATCCGCCATACGCAGCGGACAACGTGCCGGTCTCGATCGTTTCTTTGTGCTCATATCCGGGTTCTCTGAGATGGACATGGATATCAATGAAACCCGGTGCAATGATCTTTCCTTTCAGATCGATCACGGTCTGTTCTTTCGACGGAGCAATGGACGATTCGATCTTTTCTATCACTCCATCTACAATGGAAATATCAACGATCTCATCACGGTTCACGGAAGGATCGATGAGTCTTCCGCCTTTCAATAGAATTCTTTCAGTCATAGTATTCATTCCTCATTATTCGGATGCACCGAGTAAGTACAGCACCGCCATACGGATGGCAACACCGTTCAATACCTGTTCAAGGATGACGGAATGCGGACCATCCGCAACGTCGGCTGAGAGTTCAACATCGCGGTTGATAGGACCGGGATGCAGAATGGTGATCGGTCTTCCGGCTCTGTCCAACCGCTCTTTCGTCACACCAAAATATCGGTGGAATTCACGAAGTGACGGAAAATAGCCGCCGGCTTCGCGCTCCATTTGGATCCTGAGGACATTCAACGCATCGACCTTTGGAAGGATATCATCGATGTGATGATACACATCCACGCCGAGTTTTTCGATCTCGCGCGGGATGAGTGTTGCAGGACCGCAGACTGATACTTTTGCGCCCATCGTCTGGAGTCCGAAAATGTTGGAACGCGCTACCCGGCTGTGAAGCACATCGCCGACGATACAGATATGGAGTCCGTCGAGTTTTCCGAACTTCTCACGGAGAGTGAACATATCGAGCAATCCCTGCGTGGGATGTTCATGCTGTCCGTCCCCTGCATTGATGATGTTCGCATTGATCACTTTCGAGAGGAAATCCGCTGTTCCGGCAGCATTGTGCCGGATGACCACCATATCGATCTTCATTGCCTCGATGTTACGTGCGGTATCTTTCAGCGTTTCTCCTTTTGTCACGCTTGATGATGCGGCAGCGAAGCTCAGAACATCGGCTGAGAGGCGGCGTTCGGCAAGTTCGAAGGATGTGCGTGTTCTGGTGGAATTCTCGAAGAACAGATTAACGATCGTTTTTCCCTGAAGTGTCGGGACCTTCTTGATGGGACGATTGAGGATCTCCTTGAACGAGATCGCTGCATCCAGGATCTGTGTAATGTCGTTTTGCGGCATTCCCTGAAGCCGCAAGAGGTGTCTGCTGGAAAGTGCCATTATTCTTTCCCTCCTTCCGTTTCATACAGATATACGGCATCTTCACTGTCGATCTCCGCCATCATCACCTGGATCTGCTGAGTATAGGATGTGGGGATATTCTTACCGACAAAATCCGCTTTGATCGGTATCTGGCGGTGACCGCGGTCCACCATTACGGCAAGCTGCACGCTGGCAGGACGGCCGATGTCCATCAGAGCATTCAGCGCCGAACGGACGGTCCTGCCGGTGAACAGGACATCATCCACGAGGATGATATTCTTATTGGTAATATCATACAGGATATCGGTGGTTTTCAATTGCGGTTGGTTGAGCTTGCCGCGCAGGTCATCGCGGTATAGAGTGATATCCAAGCTTCCGATGGGGATCTGGACATTCTCCATTTGTGAGATCTTTTGAGCGATACGGTGAGCGAGATAGTCGCCGCGTGTGCGGATACCGACAATGCCGATGGTCTCGGCACCTTTGTTGCGTTCAATGATCTCGTGGGAAAGACGGTTAACAGTGCGGACAAAACCTTTTGGATCGATAACGTTCTGTTTTACCATACAAAAAAACCTCCGGTTCTCTTGGATAATGCGAGAAGGAGGTCGATGTGTGCAGAGTACTTCATACGTGCTCCTTTCCTACCTCTCAGGATAGAATTAAAGGAAATAGTGGATTAATACTTATTGAAAATAAGGATATTACGAATGTGAATCAACTAATTTGCCTGAAGCTGACGAGCCCAATTCTCGTCATGAAGCTCACTGCGGTGCGTAGAATGCAATAAGATGTAATCCGAGAATCCGGTCCTGTCACCAAAAATGAACACGACTCCGCCCTGGATAGAATTATAGGTCCAAATCTCATACGGTTTTTTATCCAGTTCATTGGCATGCCGTTCGACATCATCCGGTGCACCATAGAGGATATACACACGGCCGCGGTCGGTCTTCCATCCTTCACGGAACCCTGTCTTATACTGCTGATTCGCATATGCTACACGTTTGAAATAATCGGTCTTCTGTTCATTCTCCGGTGTGGAGAGATCCTCATCGCGGCTCTTCCAGAACTCAAAGAGTGCTTTTCTCTTCGCTTCAACTGTGCTGTATTTTTTATACTGATCGATCTCACTCTTCGATGCAAAATACCGTGATTGTTCGAATTCTTTATCGAGCTCCTGCTCACCCATGGTGGCATATTCCGTCGCATCGACCGCATTATGCGCCGAAGTGAATGTGGTATCATTCGGCAGCGAAGGATTGTACACAAAGAATTTCTTCCCGGTAAAATATTGTTTCTTATCGACAGAATCCGTGATGAAATAATTGAATGTATAGACACCGGTACGCAGAGTATTCACTTTGATCATACCGACCTCAACATTCGAATCATTCACTCTCCGTTTCGCCTTCTCGTGGTTGATCACTTCCTTGCCTACAGCATTGGTGATGATGGCTTTGGTATAATAATAATCCGATTGATTCTTTTTGAGATTATAGGCTTCAAGATAGTAGAACAGAACCGGCTGCTGGAGTCCGAACATTCTTGAAGGATTCGGTTTCACCTCGAACGTGTTCTTATAGAAACGGTTCGTTGTATCACGTTCTATCTGACTGATGGACGACGCAAGTTCAACATCGCTCATTGCGATGGCCGATGAGTTCACCAATTTCACATCCAGGAGCACCGAAACACTGTCCTTTATTGCATCGTTGTTGACATCCTTGACAACGATGTACGCACGGTAGACATCCGGCTTTAAATAGAATCCGAAGAGATCATTATAGGAGCGGGAATTCTGCAGCATCGTCGTATCGGTAACACTGAATGGAATACGCCATGCCTGACGGGCGACGATCGAATCATCCGCTGAGCGCTTGAATGTGACACTGGCGACCACTTCACTCTGCAGTTCGTTGCTCTTACTGACGAATTTCAGGAGTGATACATCGAAACCGTAATAGATCTCGATATACACATGTTCCTCATCTCCGCGGAAGCGGGCAATATCATACTGCACTTTGAAATCATTGCGCTGCTGAGCGAACAGGATGCCAACAGTAACAAGCAGGAGGAATGTCTTAAGGGCCATTTTCATAGGAACTCACAGTGAGATCAGAATAATCGGATAATTCGCTTACCAAATATACGGATTGTCGCAGAGATTGTCATTCATCTTTATCATCGACAAACATTGCAAGCACACCGGACAGGATCATTGAACCTCCGCCGAGCAGCAGCGCATTGATCGCTTCATTATTCAGGAAAGTATGCATGATAAATCCGAGCAGACCGGCAGCGGCGATCTGCGGTATAACGATAAAAAAGTTGAATATCCCCATATACACACCCATTTTTTTCGGAGGAAGAGCACCGGCAAGGATCGCGTACGGCATGGAAAGGATACTCGCCCAGGCAAGCCCGACACCGACCATTGAACCAAGCAGCATGGTCGGATCCTTGATGAAATAGAATGATGCAAGACTCAATCCACCGATCACCAACGAGATCATATGCACAGCCCTTCTGCTGGTCTTCCGTGCGATCACCGGAAGAAGGAACGCGGCAAGAGCTGCGAAACCATTGTAGGCAGAGAATAACACTCCTACCCAATCAGCTCCCTGATTATACAACGGTGACGTCGGATCGCTTGTTCCGTAGATATGTGATGTAACAGCACTCGTGGTATAGATCCACATACAGAAAAGGGCGAACCACGAGAAGAACTGTACCACTGCAAGCTGACGCATGGTCTTCGGCATCTCTTTGAAACTGACCATGATATCTTTGACACCAGCGAAAAATCCGGCACTCTCTTTTTTCTCTTTCTCAAATAATTCCATATCGGCCGGAGGATATTCCTTCGTGCGGAACACTGTCCAACTGACCGCACCGAGGAATGCTACGCCGCCTGCGTAGAATGAATAGACGACAGATGTCGGGATTTCCCCTGCCGCAGCACTATTACTGATACCGAACCAATTCGTAAAAATATACGGAAGGGATGAAGCAACGATGGCACCGATACCGATGAAGAAACTTTGGACGGCGAATCCTGTAGTGCGTTGTTCGGACGGAAGGATATCCGCTACCAGTGCGCGGAACGGTTCCATGGAGATATTGATCGAAGCATCCATCACCCAGAGCATGAACGCAGCGAACCAGAGATACGGTGAGTTCGGCATTACAAGAAGTGCGGCAGTTGCCAGAATCGCACCAACAAGAAAGAACGGACGTCGTCTTCCCAGTCTTCCCCACGTTCTGTCACTCATATACCCGATGATCGGCTGCACGATCAGACCGGTCGTCGGTGCAGCGATCCAAAGGATGGGAATGTCATCAATGCTCGCACCGAGTGTTTCAAAGATCCTGCTGACATTGGCATTCTGCAATGCAAAGCCGAATTGGATCCCGAGGAAACCAAAACTCATGTTCCAGATCTGCCAGAAATTTAAACGGGGTTTTTCCATGATGGTAAAAGGTATGGTATTGCAGTGGACGGAATCGGATCAGCCTTTGACACTGCCAAGGGTCAATCCAGATACAAGATATTTACTTAAAACGAGGAACAGAACAACGACCGGAACAGTGACCAGCATCGATGCCGCACCGTACAATCCCCACTCAGTACTCATATTCGATTCGAATGATTTCAATCCGATGGGAAGTGTCCACAATGCTGTATCTTGAAGTATCTGAGCAGCGACAACATATTCCGTCCAAGACGACATGAATGAGAAGAGCGCAGTGATCACGAGCGCCGGTGCAGCAAGCGGCAGAACGATCATATAGAAGGTCTGCATTTGACTGCAGCCGTCGATGCGGCCCGCTTCTTCAAGACTGGACGGGATCGTATCGTAGAATCCTTTCATCTGCCAGACACAGAACGGCAATGCCGTAGCGGAATACATGATCATGATTCCGAGATAACTGTTGATCAATCCGAGATTGACGAGCATGATGTACATCGGCAGCAGCAGCATCGTTGCAGGGAACATCTGAGTGACCAGCATGCTCTGCATCGCCGCTTTTTTCCCGACGAATTTATACCGGGAAAAGCCGTAGCCTGCGGTTGCAGCAAAGAAGACACCGGTCAGCGTTACCGAACAGGTGATGATAAGACTATTCAGCATCCAGTTCAGGAAATCGGTCTTTTTGAACAGGTTGATGTAGTTATTGATCGTCGCATTGTCCGGGATGATCTCCAAAGATGTTGACAGCAATCTGTCTGCCGGACGTAATGAAACGGTCAGGACCTGAGATACTGGATAAATAGAAATAATGCAGAAGATGATCAGCACGGCATACGATGCTGAGACCCTTATCAGTCTTTTAGTTTTGTTCCTGTTCATAATTTTCTTCTGATGGAATGATTAATACACTGCTTCCGTTACTTTGGTCTTCCGCATGAATACAACACTGAAGACCAGCAGGATGAAGAAAATGATCATTGATAATGCGGCGCCATACCCATACCGATAGAAATTGAATGCCGCTTTGTAGACGAATGAAACGAGAATGTGCGTGCTGTCGGACGGTTCACCCGCGTTACTGACAAGCCAGATGATATTCAGATTGTTGAATGTCCAAATGGTTCCAAGAGTGATCGCCGGGACCATGACCGGTTTGATCAATGGGATAGTGATCGTCCGCAATTTGTGATACCACGTAGCTCCGTCGATCTCAGCGGCCTCATACAGATCCTGCGGAATACTTTGTAGCGCACCGAGTGCGATCACCATCATGAACGGAAAACCAAGCCATACATTCGTGATGATCGCTGCAATGAACGCTTCCGTCGGTCCACGAAGCCATTCGACTGCCGGGAGACCTACTTTGCCGAGGATCTGATTGATGCTGCCGTATTCATAATTGAACATTCCGCGCCATGTCAGTGCAACGATCAATTGCGGCACGGCCCAGGGAAGGACGAGGATCGTGCGGAAGATCCCTTTTCCGCGTATCTCTTTTTGATTCAAGATCAGAGCGAGAAATACACCAAGGACAACATGGAAGAACAGATTGACGACCGTCCAAATGACCGTCTTGATGAAGATGACATAGAAATCGGGCTGGGACGGTTCGGTGAATACTTTCACATAGTTGCGGAATCCGACGATCTCCCAGTCCTTGATATGACGAAGATTCATATTCGATAAGGAGATGATCACATTGTAAACGAATGGATAGACCACAACACCCAGCAGGATGATCATTGCCGGTGTGACCAGGAAGAAGATGAAAAGCTTTTGACGGAGTGACTGACTCATAATTTTTTACTACTTATCTTGATACATCACTATGGTTCGGCGCGTCCCGATTGTACAGCATCGGGACTTCCGCCAAAAAGATGGCGGACAAGTGCTCACCATGACTATCTATTTATTTCGTAACTTGAGTTACTCATTCATTTCTTTGATACGCTGCATTGCCTGCATCTGCATATCGGTCGCCGCCTGTTCGGGAGTCTTTGAACCGGCAAGCACTGCTTGATAACTCGGACGCATTGCATCCCAGATGGCGCGAAGTTCAGGTACGACCGGCATGGGATTCCCATGATCGATCTGGATCTGTGAATTACGGAGGATCTCGTTCGACTGAACGAACTCACTCAGGATCACTTTTTTATTGGTCGGCATGGTGAAGAGAGTTTTTGTCGCTTCGATCTGATTCTCCTCTGAAGTGAGATATCTGATCAGTTCGATCACCCACTTCTTCTTCTCGTCCGTGATGTTCGCATTGATGGAGAATCCTTTCGGAGATACCATTGTTCCGCACCACCTGCCGGTCGAAGTAATCATCGGCAGAGGAGCTACGCCGATATCGAGTCCTGCCTTCTGATATCCGGACCAGGACCAATCGCCGTTGATGATCATCGCGGAATGCCCGTCCTTGAACAGCGCATCGGCGATATTGTAGTCCGCTTCATTGGGGATCATCTTGTGAACATCGCGCAGCTGCTGGACGAATTTCAAACCATTCACCGTCCCGACGGTATTCAATGTCGGCTGGTCATTCTCATCCATGATCCATCCGCCGAAACCGGTCATGAACGGGATGAAGAAGAACGGCTCGGTGTAATTCCATGCCAGTCCATACTGATCGATCTTGCCGTCACCATTGGTATCCTTTGTCAGCGCTTTTCCCATCGCCACCATTTCCAGATCGGTCTTTGGAGGATTCGGCAAAAGTTTTTTATTGTACACGAGCGTAAGATGATTCCCGAGCTTATCGGAGATCTTGTAGAGATGTCCCTTATAATATGTCAGTGCTTTAGGATCGAATTGGTCGAGGAATGTCCTGTCGAAGAGCGTATCAAGCGGTAGAATGATATTCATCACCTGGAACGGTCCAACCTGATCGGAAGGACCGTAAACAATCTCCGGGCCTTGTCCTGCGATCGCTGCAATGATGAATCCGGAACGGAGCTCCTCGGTCTCTTTGAACAGCTGTTCCACTTTCACTTCGGGATGCAGGACCATAAAACGGTCCAGCTGCTTTTGAAGCACATCGCGTACGTCGGGACGGTCCTGATGCCAGATAGTGATTCGGATCTTATCGTCATTTTTCCGTCCGCATCCCGTGATGATGAGTGCGGAAATGATGAAAATGAACAATGATTTTTTAGAAAGTGTGATCATATCAATGGGATGCCGAAAACGTTTTCGCTGTAGCACCCTCTCCCCGTTTTTCTTTCACGAGGAACCAGCAGACAGATGATAATGCAAGTGAGACACCGCAGATGATGAAAATGATATTCTTATCCGCTGTATCCAGAATGAATTTCCCGATGAACAGACTCACCAGCAACTGAGGCAGGACCACGGAAAGATTGAAGATGCCCATGAAGAATCCCATACGGCTCTTATCAACTTTTTCCGTCATAATAGCGAATGGAAGACTGACGATGGATGCCCAGCCGATACCGCATACCGCCATCATCAGATAGAGCATCATCGCTTCACGCGCGAAGAGAACGATACCGAAATATCCCGCCGCCATGACGGCAACGGCGATGAGGTGAACACGAACACGGCCGATCTTCTTTGCGATCGGTTCAAGGACGAACGCGGGAAGGATGAAACCGACGGTATTCAGCACGGCAAATGAGATGGCGATGATCTGTCCCGCTTTCGCTGACGCCTCACCTGGATCGACACCGTTCATCATCTTCTGCTGAATGAAAGCGATGATGAACACGAACATCGTCTGCACACCGATCCATGAGAAACCGTGCGCGATATAGATCCTCCACAACTGTCCCCACTCCGTTGCGGTCTTTTGCACTTGTTCAGCTGCTGATTCACCGGCCAGCTCTTTCGGTTCGGTGACAAAGAACATCGGAATAACGGAGAAAAGGAATACGATCACCACACCGATATTGATCAACACATAATTTCCCATCGTTGCACCGACAACATACGCAAACACGCCGAAGAAACCGGAAATGGTCTGCATCCACGTGTATCCTTTTGTGCGCGGCTCTCCTTCGGGAGTGACATCGGCAATGATGGAACGGGTGGGATTGAAACTGATATTGATGGAAAGATCGAGGGTCAACGCGATGATCACTGCAACGACCAGCAAATTCGTCATACCGAAGGCGGAACTGATAACATCGATATTCGGAAGTGCGAGCAGACTCAAAGCAGCAAGCGTCCCTCCGATCAGAACGAACGGTCTCCGCCTTCCTCCCCAGAACCAAACTTTATCACTGATGAGTCCCACGATCACCTGACCGAAGATCCCTGCGAGAGGACCTGCCGCCCAGACGATGCCGACCTCATGGATATCAAGGTTATATTTTGTGGTGAGAAGCCAGCTTAATGCCGAGATCTGGATGGATAAAGCGAATCCCATCGCGGTCGACGGCAGACTGATCAGTGCATAGAATGTGTTGGAGATCTTTTTCTGAATGTCCAGCATGGTCAGTTCTTTCGTTGTCCAAACACATCGTTGATGACCACACGGCTCTGTGTCCCGTCGATCACAACCTTCCTGTTCGCCTGAGGGAATTCCTCGCCTTCCCAGCTGCCGTGCGGGCCGCTGTTCGTATATTTATACTCAAGAGTGGTGCCGGCAGGAATACGCATGATGAGCGTATAGACAGAATCGTTCGGCACTTCATCCCCCTGCGTCATATCGTCATACATTCGGACAGTATTCGGTTTCCAGCTGCCGATCAGTTCATGATTCCCGACAATGTAGATCCCTTTGCGGACGAAGATACTCTTTGCATCACATTTGAAGATGACCGTCACTGTGTCGGCATCTTTCTTGCTTTGCGCCATTGTTCCGCCGGTCACTTTCGTCACCATCGATTCATGTCCGGAGATGATCGGATTGAACTCCCGTTTCGGGAATGTGCCGCCCGCTTTCTCTCCGAATGCATACAGATTGCGCAGGTGTGTGATGAATGCGATATCGAACGGTTTGTCGCCGGCCGGTGCGTTCTGATCCGTTCCGTACCACCAGAACCAATCGGAACCTTCCGCTGCATACATCGCTTCCCAGGTCTTATATGCGAACCATTTTTTCGTATTCACTTTCGGTTCCGGATCGGTCGGTTTCGGCTGTTTGAGTCCCGAAACTTCCAGATCCTGCCGGGCGGTAAGTAAATAATTCCAGGCACGATTCTCTTCATCCTCACCGATCCATGTATCATAATTCGCATTGATCCATGACCCGGGATAGAGCCAGTCCAATTTGCGCATCGCCTCGACGGGATGAGCAGCGACTGCACGTTTCGGATTTCCGTGGATATATTCGGACATCGTCACAGTAACGACCTGTTTGGATTTATGCAGCTTGGATAATTTTCGGTATAATCCGTGGAGAAAATCTTTCGCATCGTTGTCGCGACGATACCATTCCCACGCATTCTCACCGTCCAGGATCACTGTCAGCAGTCTGTCCGGCTCGCCTGCTGCAGGCGCATACCGCAGAATGGATTTGATGAAATCATCCGCAGCATCCTCACCGACAAAATTCTGATAGGTGAATCCGATCTTATCGGAAAGTTCCGTCTCACGAAAAACGACAGCGACATCGGTCGAGTTCACTTCATACGGAAAATATTTCGGCTGATCATGCGGTTTGGAACGGGCAAGGATCTTCTCATCCGTTGCGATCCATTGAATACCGTTCTTCTTGAAGATCGGCACCACTTCATGCGCAACAGAGCCTTCGCCGGGCCACATTCCGAGCGGCGGTTGTCCAAAGGTCTTAGTGTAATAATCGACAGCCATTCCCACCTGTGCATCGGCATCCTGCGGATACGCAAAACGGTTCGGCATTGCGTCACTCGGCTGACAGGTTCGGGCAAGTTCGGAATCATAGATCAGCGGAAGGATCGGATGGAAAAACGGTGTTGTTGCCACTTCGATCTGTCCCTGATGACTCTTGTGATTGTACATCAGTTTCTTGTGGATCGGGATGACATTCGCGCAGACCTTATATGTCTCTGCAATGATGCGATTACAATCATCTTCCGTCACCTGCTTTGCGAGATGATATGTGCCGTCCGAGTGTTTTGAAATGAGGTCGGTCAGGTCGATCACGGTGCCGTCCGCCAACCACACTTTCTTTTCCAGAAAATCCGGATCAAAATGTGCGATGTAGAACCAGAACTTGATCTCGCGGAGTTCCTGTTCCGTGAACGCTTCCTTCCGTGAATTCTTCTCCTTCAATGCCGCATAGGCAGGGAAACGGGTGATCTGAACTTCGCTGATACCGAACGCATTCCACGTATTGTAGAGAAGATATTTCAGATCATCATTCGAGAAATCCTTCGTCGGCTGGAGTGCAAGATCGATCCACGGATCGGTCTTCCCTTTCCAGGCGGCGAGGAACTTTGCCGCATCCACCCTATTCTTCTTTACATTCACGAACGGTCTCAGTCTGTCCACATAGTATTTCTGAAGCTGGAACAGCATGGACGACGTGAGATTCACATTGTAATGGACGTCCGGATATTGCTCTAGGATCGACGCCATATCGTAATAGTCCTTAGTGGCGTGCGTACGGACCCAGGGTCCTTGTAATTGATCGGTTGCGGGATCGAGGTAGAGCGGCTGGTGCTGATGCCAGATAAGATTGACATACAGCGTTCCCCCGCTTTTCGGATATGTATCGTTCATAACTCCTTGGGGTGTAGGTTGATAACCGTGGTAAGCAATTTCGTTATTTTCTTTCAGAGTAAAAACAGAATTCTTGCTGGAATTGTCATAGTTCTCGATCTGTCCGGGATTCATCGGATCAAGCTCCCATTTCCCGTCCACAAAGAATTTGTATTGATAGATGCCGGGTTTCATTTTCACCACCGCAGTAAAGAGACCGTTCGATTCCTTTTTCATCGGTGATGCTTCACGGGTCCAGCTATTGAAATCTCCGCAGACGGAGACCTTCGCAGCGTTCGATGCTAAGCTGAACCGGATCCCATCCTTAGTAACGGTCGGCTGTGAGAACAGAACAGCAGTGAGAACAACGAACAGCAGAACAATTCTTTTCATCATCGGGTTACTTTCACAACAAAATGCATGATTTCAATTTAGTTCACGATGAAAATGCAGGACGGAATTTTACCTCCAGTTCCTTTACAGGTTCTTCCGTCCTTTGAGCATGGTCTTATCACAATCCGACCGGCAATACGTGCTATTTAATGAGCATCATTCTTCTCGTTTCGACATTCGATCCTGCACGGAGCGTATAGAGATACATTCCTGATGCAAGCGAGGCACCGTCGAATCGTACCGAATAAGTTCCAGCACTTTGTTCTTCATTGACGAGTGAAGAGACTTCCCTTCCGATCATATCATATACTTTCAAGGAGACCATACCGCTCACCGGCAGCTGATAGGAAATTGATGTGGAAGGATTGAACGGATTCGGATAATTCTGCGACAATGCAAACTCGGACGGAACTTCAATGTTCACCGGTTTCACCGAGGTAATACCAAGCTGTGCGTTGGTCTTATTGGAATATACTTTTGCCGTGAACGCCTTGATCGGGAATGATGTGACCGTATTTCCCGAAGTGATCAACTGAGTCTGGTCGAATACGTCATACCATGTTGCGGCACCCAGCCACGGAACATTCGACAAGGTCTGGTCAGCACCGCTCAGGTTGGCGACCACCATCACTTTTGAGCCGGTTGCTGCATCCTCAAATCCGTAGGCGAGCGATTTTTCTGTCTCGAACCGATAGGACAGCATCAATGCACCATCATACAATGCCGGATTCTGAATACGCTGACGGATGAGCGTCTGGTAATACTTGAACTGTTCCTTTCCACGCGCCTCACCCATCAGACTCCATTCCAATGGACGGTAGGACAACTTTTGATTATCGCTTGTCCATCCGCGTGACGCGGTCATTTCCTGTCCCTGCCAGATCATCGGAACACCAAGCGATGTGAACGTGAACGTTGAATAGAGTTTATCTCGAAGCAGCGCTTCATTCAACGGAACCGATTGAAAATTCGTCATCTCATAGATGAGAGACTGTTCGTCGTGCGTGACCGTAGCATTGATCGGTTCGACCCGGCTCGTATAATTTGCGGGAGAAGCAGGTGTGTCATTTCCGCCGAACTCATACAGACTGACGACATACTTCTCAATATCCGTGAGTGAGACATTCTTGAATCGCGCTTCATCGAACACCTTATCACGGAATGCATCATGCCAGCCGCTCGTCATACCGGAATAGTAGATCATGGCAGGACTCCCCGGCAGGTGCTCTGCGATCTGGTAGATCTTTCCTTTGTAGAGCGTATCAATACGGTTCGACCAGCCGAGAATGCCTTTGGTCGGCTCGTCCTTGTTCCAGCCCACCCCCTGCGTATAGTCATAACGGAAACCGTCCACTTTATATTCATCGATCCACATCTTCAGATTCTCAAAGATCAGTTCCTGCGTCTCACTGGTCCAGTGGTCCATATCCTTGAAGAACGCCAGATTGTCCTCGTTGTAGCGCATGTCGGAGTTCAGTTTGAAATACGGATTCGCCGCTTCATCCGGCAGCATCTGCCATAATGGTCCGGTGTCGTTCTGATGATTGTAAACAACATCGAGGATGACGGCAATGCCGACCTTGTGTGCTTCATCGATCAGTTTCTTCAGATCAAGCGGTGTTCCATAGGCGGGCTCAATGGCGAAATAACTGTTCAGATCATAACCCCACGAGAAACCGGATTTCCCGACGGAACCGTAATCGTTCACCGGCATCAGTTCGATCGCATTCACACCAAGAGATTTGAAATGCGAGAGCAGCAGAGCAACATTTGCAAAACCGGACTGACCTGCACCAAGTCCATAATATCCCCCGCCGAACTCGCCGACATTCAATTCATAGATGACCGTTTTGTTCAATGGCGGACGTTGATAGCCGGACGCCGTCCACACATAATTATCAGCCGAGATACCGGATGCTCCTGTAGAGAATCGTGTGCCGTACGTTCCGACATAGCGGCCGAACGGATCGGTGACCATCTTCCCGCCGTCAAGTTCATAGAGGTATTCATATTCCGTGTTCGCATCGAGTTTCACATTGAGCCACCAATTATCGGAGGAAGGATCTTTCTTCATCACACGCGGAGTCGCCGTTGCGACTGCTTGTCCGGCAGGAGCGATGCGGAGCACGACATAGCTTTTTCCGGGAACTCGCAGACGGAACGTAGTGGAATCACCCGAAGTTCCGGATGCAGGAGTCACACCGTGTTTAGCATAGACGGGCATCGGAGCGGACTGCACTTCAAAGACGGAATTCTGATAGACGATGGAATCGCCTTTGTCCGTCTTTGCGACGATCTTGAAATAATTCGTTTTCGGAAGGGCCGTCGGCAGTGTATAATTCAGCGTCTGTTTCTCGCTGATGTAGGACGAGGTAATATCCGTCATCGTCGTAGAAAGCGCATTCACTCCGGTATACAACTTAACGGAGGAGATCACATCGGCATTCGTATGGACGATACCGACCGCGATCCGTGTGATATCGGATCCGGAAGTTTCCGTGAACAGCTCGAAGAAGAAGAGTTTCGTCAACCGGAGAACGGAATTGCTGTTATCATTCGGATTCTGTTCCGGATTGAGAGGATCAGGGTACCATGAGCCGTCATTGAATTTGTATTGGTAGACAGAATCTCCGAGGGGAGTACGGGACGCATCATGGATCTTGAACACATATGTCTTCGTCCATGCAAGGATCACTGCATCATACGCCATGGTATTTGCCGTGGACCAGCCGCTGAAGACACCGGGGAGCGAGACCGGGGTCCCTGCACTTTTATGTGCACGGAATGTGATCGTGACCGAATCACTTGAGCTCTGAGCAAAAAGATTGATCGTTAAGAATATTACCGCCGCCGCGCCCCGCATGATTGTTTTCATTGTTATTCCTCTTCCAGTGAAGTGATAAAGATCCTCGCAGTGCGCGGCGGTATATCGACCGTAACTGTGCCGCTGCGCGGTTTGAAGACCTTATTGGTGAATTCATCCCGCAGTTCCTTGATGCCGGGATTGACCGGCATGGTGATGCTCATGATCTTATCCCTGCGGTTGATCGCAACGTAGGCAAAATGCGAATTGAGCTGCCGTTCGAATGCGAATACTTTTGTTTGATCGTCCGCCGCCAGCGTCTTGAAATATCCGCGGCGCAGTGCGGGTGATTTTTTCCGGATCTGGATCAGTGACTGATACAATGTGAACAATTCCATATCCCATTTCTTCTCGTCCCACACCATCGTCTTCCGGCAGTCAGGGTCTTTCCCGCCTTCCATTCCGATCTCATCACCGTAATAGACCATCGGAGCGCCCATGTATGTCATTTGAAATATCACGGACAGTTTCATCCGCCAGAATTCACCCTGGCAGAGCGTCAAATATCGTTCGGTATCGTGGCTTCCCAGCAGGTTCATCATCACCAATGAGTGGTAGCGGTGATGTGCATTCCGTAACGTCTCGAGTTGTTTGTCGAATTCACTCGTGTGGATCTTATCCTCGGCGAAATACTTCAGACACGCATCACGGAACCGGTAATTCATCACCGCGTCGAATTCATCCCCCTGCAGCCACGGTGTGGCGTCATCCCAGATCTCGCCGACGATATAGCAGGCGGGATTGCGGGATTTCATGATAGTGCGGAATTCCTTCCAGAAATCATGCGGAATCTCGTTGGGGACATCCAGTCTCCAGCCATTCACACGCTCAGACCAGTATTTCGTTACATCGAAGATATATTTTTTCACTTCCGGATTCTGAACCATCAGTTTCGGCAGCGAACCATATCCCCACCAGCATTCATAATTCGGTTTATCCGGCGGAGCAACAGGATAGGAATAGATATTGAACCACGACGCATACGGAGAATCTTTTCCTTTTTCCTTCACATCCTTGAACGCAAAATGGTCCGTTCCGACATGATTGAATACACCGTCGATCACGACCATGATATCGTGTACTTTGCATTGCATCATAAAACGGTCGAACAGCTGATTGGTCCCGAATGCGGGATCGATCACGGAATAGTCCGACGTATTATATTTGTGATTGGAATTTGCCGCGAAGATGGGATTCAGATAGATGGCATTCACACCGAGCCGCTTCAGATGTCCGAGCCGGTTGATGATCCCTTGAAGGTCACCGCCGAAATAATTGTTCCCTTTCGGTTTGGCACCCCACTGTTCGGTATTCGGCGGATCGTTCGATGTATCGCCGTTCTCGAACCGTTCAGGAAATATCTGGTAGAACACGGCATCTTTCACCCAGTCAGGCACGATCACGGGAATATTCTGCATAGAGGTCACTTCTTGTCTGGTGGATATAGAAAAGGCAGGGCAATTACTCACCCTGCCTTTTGAATTACGATCAACTGCGGTCCGAGCACAGATTATTCATCCATGCATCCTGTCCGCGGATGATTACTTCAGGAACATCATCTTCTTTACGGAAGTGAAGTTACCTGCTTCGATCTTGTAGAAGTACACGCCGCTGGACAATGAGTTTGCATTGAACGTTGCTTTGTAGTTGCCAACGGTCTGCATTTCATTGACGAGTGTTGCGACTTCCTGTCCAAGAACGTTGAACACCTTCAGGGAGACCATACCATTCACAGGGATCGAATAGTTGATGACCGTTGAGGGGTTGAACGGGTTCGGATAGTTCTGTGTCAGTTCGAACTGTGTCGGTGCTGCACCGTCAACCTGTTTCACGCTCTTTGTTTCCAAAGCATAGTTCCACTGGTTGTAGTACAACGGATTGATGCTTCCGAACTGGCTTGCAATGGTTGCGGTAGCTGCAGCGTCATTGATGTTTTCGATATGGTTGTTACCGAATCCGCCTTTGCCGCCTTCGTTATCGCCGCCCTTGATACCGAACTTGAATTCCTGACCAACAACGTTGTTCAGGGAGTCTTTGTAGAACTTGATCTGACGAGTGTAGATACGGTCTCCGGCAACAGCATCACCGTGTGTTCCGTTATCATACATGAAGCGCGTGGTATCGTCGATCAAGGACTGTCCCCAAGCATTCCATCCGCCTGCTGCCGGACCGTTGATTGCAACGCCCCATTTGTAGACAGAATCTTTGCTGGTAACATTGACTGTGTTCTGGATACCGAACAGCGTATCGCCCTTAGCAACCTGCCAGAATGCCGGTGCGAGGTTCACTGTGAACTTCACATCAACGTTCTGTGTCAGTTTGCGTGTATTGCGGAAGAACGGCCAGCGGTTCGCTTTGGTCTGATCTTTTGTGGTATCGACTGCTGAATTGGATTTTGCCGTCAACGGGAGCAAGCGGCGTTCTGCCAGCGTTACATCCGATCCGGTAAATCCGAAGTTGTAATATGATTCACGGAAATCCACACCATTCTTGACGATATAATACTGATACACCAGCGGTTTGCCGGTGCCGTCAGCTTTGATGTTGACGCCTCTGATCGATGAATCTGTTGCTGAATATACGTTGGAGAATGCCGATTTTACGAGATTCTTTGTTCCAACAAGTGAAGCGGACGATGCAAAACCATAACGAACCTGCACTGTATCTCCGATGGTATAGCCGTTGGTGGAGATAGCGCGGGACATATCAACCTGGAATTTCACGATCGCTGTATCTGTTCCTGCCGGCGGTTTCACGCCAATATCATCCCACCATTTCCAGTAGAGTGTCGTATCGGCACTTCCGCGTTTGATGGTGAACGGACGATCGGAAACACCTTCCCATTTCACAACATCGTTCGGTGTAGCATTGTTGATCTGGACGAATTTGAATGCATGTCCGATCGGAACGGTGATGGTGTCGGTATTTGCTTTTTTCAACGGCAATTTGAATGTACCTGACCAGAAGTTCGGTCCGGTATAAGCAACGGATCCGCCGTTACCATGGTTTGCTTCACGTTTCAGTGTGAAGCCGGGGCCCCAACCGTTGAAGCTACCGCGGACGCCAACGCTCTGCGTTACCGGGTTGAAATCTTCCTGATTCTGCATGTTCACACGGAATGTCACTTCAAGTGAATCCGATTCAACATACGGGCGCCAGAAATGTGCCTGCTGTGCCGTTGAACCGTTCACGAATTGAAGTGCAATGGTCGTATCATTCTGTCCGACAACCATTTTGCGGTTACCGTTGCCGTAGGAATTGATGTCATTTTCCCAGCCATTGTGTTCACCGGGATGACCGGCACCAACATTCGCCTGAGCATGTGTATAGAGTTTGTACGGGAAATCAGCACCGGGAGCAAAGCGTGCTTTTGCCTGCCAGTAGTCACCGCCGATATTGGTGAACCGTACTGTCGAAGCGCCGTTCCAATCGAGCAGTCCGCCCGAAGCACCGCCGTCGCCGCGCATCTGAACGGTGGAGGTTGATTTCAATGTATCCGGAACCGATGAAGTATTCACAATGAATGTCACTTCAACGGAGCCCTGTTTCTTGAACATACCGGTGGAACCTGTGCCGCCGACGAGGATATGCGTAAGATCATAACCGCCTGCACCTCTGAATTCGGACGTTGTTGACGGTGTCACCAATGCTGAGAATGATGTTCCGCCGTCTGTGGAGAGCCATGTACCTGCTTTTGCACCGCTGGTACCGACTGCCATCAGGTTCGTGGAGCCGCCGATCAGGTTCACTGTACGGACCTTTGTTGTTGCAAGGATAGCACCGGGAACGATCGCGATGGAATCGCTCCATGTTGCGCCGCCGTCAGTTGTTTTGTGGAACGGGTTGCCCTGTGTACCGGATTGACGACCGACACCCCAGCCGTTGTTTGCATCTTTGAAGGTGATCGAACGGAAATAGTAGTTCACATTTCCAACTGCATCTGCCACTTTGCTGACATGATGTGTCCATGTAACACCGCCGTCAGTCGATTTGATCAACGGAAGACCAACTCTGTTCGCAGCAGTCGCCTGGTAGTATGTTGCCCAGATCGTGTTGCCGATAGCATCGATGGATTTACCATATGCGGAAGAGGAGAATGTCTTTACGACGCCCTTCACTTCAGCAGGAATGGTAGTGATACGCGACCATGTTTTGCCTGCATCGGTGGTCTTCACCAAATGCATACCGAACCAGTCAGCATCACCAATAGCATATGCTGTTGTACCATCAACAGCTTTTACGCCGTCGAAATACGCCGTGTCAACGTTGGAATATTTGTAAACAGTATCCCATTTTGCACCGCGATTCTCTGTTCTGAAGATGATACCATCGTAGTTAGCAATAACTGCAGTGGAATCATTGAATGCGGCAATGTTCACATAACCGGCATTCGACGTCGGGGGCATTGCTGTTTTTGACCACGATGCACCGCCGTCTTTGGAATAGAACGTGTAATCCTGTGAACCGACCCAGCCGTTGGCCCAAACAACGCCGTTGGCTTTATAGTCGATCGCTAACACCGTGAGACCGCTCAGACCTGCGACGTTTACCGGGGTCCAATCAGAACTCGGTGCCATGGCAGACGCCGGAGCGTTGGTGCTCATAACTTTTCTTGCTTCGCGTTCTTCTCTTAACTTTTCCTGACGTGCGGGATTAGCCGCGGCCAGAATGCCAAGAGCAACGCACGAAAGCAATACAACTTTTAGTGCATATTTCATAGAATACTCCTATGGTTGATTAATACGGTGGATTATGGAACGCTTACAGCAGTTACGATGGACTATGGTACTATACTTCTTCCGTTGCACCTCCTTTATCAAGAACGATACATAGATGTTGGAATTAGTGTTCAGTGAATTGATTTTACCACATTTAATACCAAAAAACAACATTCCTTAGAAAGTGATTCCGATCGCCAACGTCTGAATTCCGCCGAATTTGCCGAATTCCTGGTATGCAAAATCAAAGGAAACGACATTTGCCCCGGTGATCTCATATTTTGCACCCGCACCGGCAGTGAACGTCTCTTCTTTTTCGGGCAAAAAGAGAGATTTCATACCCCCGCGGAGGAATATCGCATCGCGCCATGATAATTCTCCGCCGACATTGAGCATTTCAGCGCTGTCGCTCGGACGAAGAGCATCAGCAGCGATGATCAGTCTCATATCATCTGTTTTGAATGCATCGATGGAAACACCGGCACGGAAAAAGAGCGGCAGAGGACGGTCTTCAGTCTTGTATTGTGCAACGATCGTTGCATTGTTGCCGGATTCATTTGGGCGGGAATCGAAGTTATTATAGAGATCCTTACCGTCCAAACGCATATCGGCTCCGAAGTTGGAGATGCTCATTCCGATGGTCAGTCCGTTGAAATCGGTCTTATATTTCAGTCCGACATCAAGGGCCATTGAACTGGCTGATTCATTCCAGATCTTCATCTGAATCAATTTTGCCGTCGCACCGATAGCGAATTTATCCGTCAGATTGCGTGCATAGGAAATACCGACTGCCAGATCGGAAGCGGTCCATGTCTCTTCCCCGCCGTTCTGACTGAATTCGGTCGTGAGCATCTCTTCACCGTAATTCAGCTGCGTCACATTCACACCGATCGCGCCGCCGTCTCCAAGATCAACTGTCACACCGACCCAGTCGAATTTAGTGTCGACCAGCCACGCAGTGTGCGAGACCAGCACTTGAGAATATCCCAGCTGAGAGATCGCACCGGGATTATAATAGAGTGCCGATGCATCGTTCGCAACGGCGACATATGCTCCGCCGAGTCCGATACCTCGGGGACCGACTGCAATGCCGAGGAACGGCGCCGCAGAAGTTCCGACCTTGGACTGCGAGAATGCAGGAAGAGCGATGAACAACATGAGAACGATTGATAATACTTTTTTCATGATAAGCTCCGAAGATTCTTTTTTCACGTGAATCACCTTATTTGATCACCGCGATCTTACCGGATTTTGTTCCGGAAGATGACTCAATGACATAGAAGTAAACGCCGAACGCAACATCGAGATTCTCTTTCGTCTTCACATCCCATTTGATGGTGCCATTCTGAATTGAACCATCCTGATGCAGTGTACGGATATGCTCACCGCGTGCGGTATAGATGGAGACCTTCGCATCCTGAGGCACATTCTGGAACTCGATCTTCCGTTCTCCTCTGCCGAATGTTCCGGCGGCCGGCGGTGTTTCGCCGTATGCCTGAACAACGTAAGGATTCGGAACGACTCTGACTGATGAGAGTGACGGTGAGACATTCCCCACAACCACTTTCGGTTTCTCGGTCGTGAAATAGAACTTATCCTCTTTACGGAATGATTTGCGTGTCCGTAATTTCAGCGTGTCTCCTGTTCCGAATGTGTAGACGGTATCAGGACCGAATGATGGTTTTAAGAAATAGACCGTCCATGTATAGATCAATGAATCTTTTTTATTTTTTTCAAAGAATAGCAATTGATCATCGGATGACATTTTGCCGGGATTGATATTGTCCAACCAAAGGAATGATACCTTCTTATTTTCCGTGATATTCTTCACGGTAAAGTTCGTCGGTGTCGGCGGAAGCCCATAAAGATCAGCAGTTGTATCGATTATCGAATTAGAAAAGACAATATTGTAATCGGCTGCATTTTCTGAAGCATAAGTGTCATAGACGCCGTTGCCGTCAATATCAAGATCCACCGTGGAGAAGGTAAATGCATATGCTTTGTTCAGATTGGAGAATTTGGAGAGCGAATCGATCAGCGAGATCTTCCAATCGTTGGTAAAAGCCAGCTGAACACCGTCGAAGATGTCCGTGTCATACGTTTCACGGACGTATGGACTGTTATTGATATAGGGACTCTTCGCCACGGGATAATACTGATACCGGATCGAATACTTCCGCAGATTATTGGTATCCGGCTGCAGATCGTACCGAGCTTTTGCACGGATAGATCCGCGTTCAAGATTCAGGATATATTTTGACGTATCGACCGGTGTCCCGTCCTGTTTCGTTATAGTGATGCTTCCCTTCACCAGATTCGTCTTCGGCAGAAGAGCCGTTATCGTATCTATCTTTGAAGGAGCAAACGTGCCGTTATAATAAGTCGTATCGCGAACATAATAATAGGTCGTTACGGGTGAGAATTTTCCGCTGTCCCTCGTATCGAGGAACGATACTTCATATGTACTCCCGCTGATCTTTGATTCGTCGACCACTTTATAGTAGACATTACCTGTTGCAACGACCGAAGCTGCTTTGGGAACTTTTACTGACGACGGCGGAGGCGTGTAACCGGAGACCTTCTTTCCCGGCACTACGATGGCGACGTTCTGTGAAGCCCCGCGGATACGGCCTGCCTGATCGATATCGATCTTCCAGCCGTTCTCTGACGGGAAGATACCGGTCACTTCATCGCCGTTATCATACGCAACGATCACATAGTAATATGTCTTTCCGTTCACCACGTCATAATCCGCTGTATCATGGACCAGACCGGTGTTGGAACCGAGCTTATATGTGAATCCTGCCGCATCGTCGAAGATCGCAGCCGGTGCGCGGTAATATCCGCTGATGCTGTCCTTCAAGTCCACCTGGAATTTTGCATCATACCCTTTTCTGTTTCCGTCGGCATCCGTTACAGAGAATGCATCGTTGAATTCATAATCCGTTGCTTTATAGATCTTGTATCCCTGAAAATCTTTGATCTTCAGAACGGGATCGATCGCATTCTCTGCTCTCCGGTCCCAATACAATTTTACTTTTCCGTCGCCGGCGACCGCAGTCAATGTCGGCACGGGTTCCGGTGCGATCGGGAACTGATAGTTTGCATCATAGATCTTCTGCACGGTCTGTTTGTGTTTCAGCAGATCGGTGATATCATCCTCACGTGAACCGCCGTTGCCGCCGCCGTAGACGAGTGCAAGCGAGAACCGTTCCGTCTTTTTGGAAAGCAGCGGGAAGTATCCGGATGAGTACGTGAAGTCGCCGTCCTGACCGTATTCGGGTTTGTTGGCAACGATCGATTTCGGCACGGAGAACACGCCGGGTTTCATATCGCCCCAGAGGATCTCATCATCGCCGAGATAGATACCGTTGGCCGGAGTGAAATACTTGAAACTCGTCAGACCGATCTGATCGGATTCATCAACATCCGTCTTATCGATATTCGGTTCACCGGGAAGACCGGTATCCGTTCCGTTCACCGAGTACCCTGATGAAGGAAGACCGTCCGCTTCACCGGCATCCTTCGTCCCTGATACACCGTCCATACCGACGTCATCGAATCCGATATTCCAATCCTTGTCGTTGTCCACCAGGTCATCCCTGCGTTCATCGATCATCGCGAACGGACCGCCGTTGAATGCGGGATTATAGGTAAGGTAACGGACAGGACGAAGGATATCGATCAAGGTCTTCGGCGGGATATCGTCGGATGTCTTCACCTGTCTGAAATGCAGGTAGTAGTTCTCATCGATGATTCCGTCAAGGTCATTATCAATACCGTCGAATGCATTCGGGTTGACGGTCGGTACGCCGGAAACGATGATCACATTTCCTTCCGCCAGTTTCGTTGTTCCCGCCGTAACAGATACTGTTCCGCCGCGCGTGTTGAAAACGGTCGTGCCCGCAGCGACTGTAACGATCTGTCTGCTGAAGTCATTGTTGATCAGTACGACTTTGGCGCCGGCATTGATCTTTGTGGAATCAAAATCTGTTGCGACGAATAACGATGTCGGAGATCCGACAACTTTCTTGTCGACATCACCGTCGTTGTCGATCGCATCGTACGGATTTCCCGGACTTTCGAGGAATGCATATCCGACCATTCCGACACTTCCCTGCCAGAACGGATTGCGGGCGCAATTCCTGTCGAAATCGCCGGTGTAGGTGATATTCTCGTTCACATCGTAGAAGGACCAGTCATCATCATATTCATTGAAATTCTGTGTTCCGGTCACACCGACCAATGTTCCCACAAGCATACCGAATGTTGCGCGGTCATAGTTGGATGTGCTCGTATTGGTGATCTCATACAGCCAGAAAATATTGTCCTGAGCAAGGAACTGGCTCCACTGCATACCGCGGACCTTCACGTTCAATCCAAGTCCGTTCCGCGATGTATTGTTGGAATCCGGTTTGAATGCAATGCCCAGACTGTTATTGTTCGCAAAGCTGTAACGGATGTCATTATTATCATCCATCACTACGTAACTCTCCTGATTCGCGCTGGAACGTTTTCCGAAATATCCGTTCCACGATCCCTGCCATCCCGGATCCTGTCCGTCGTTCAATTTATCGGGCCATGATGTCGGCCAGGTGGTTGGGTCATCACTCATCGCGATGCTCTGTTTTGCGGGATTGAAGTATCCGTTCACCGGCATGAATGTCCACGGTTTGCCGCCGCCGGATTTGTCATCCGTATCGAACGATGATGCGGGACGCGAGACAGGACTCGTCACGACCGAATGGAATGTCTGTCCTGCGGTCTTCACTTCCGCACCGACGATGAGCGAAACGTCGCCGACATATCCGTTCGTGGAATAGATCCATGCGCCGCGAGGCCGTGTATCACCCGGCTGACCGATCACACCCCAGTTACCAAAGACCGATTTCACTCGGTTGGCGTTGTGAACGGCTGAGCGGTAATACTGCGAACCGGATTGGGAGAACGCTCTCTCGGATCCGATCACGAGAACTAACGCAAGAATTGATGAGAGTATTTTTTTCATAGAGAGTGCCCTGATTAAAATTCGATCGTCGCGCCGACTTCGATCCTGCGCGGTTCGGAATAATTCTGCGGATTCGTGTAATAATCTGAAATGGTGTTGATATACGGTTTCTGTCCGGAGAGCAATGCTTCGCGCTCGTATTTCGTTTCACCAGCTCTGCCGGTATCGCCGTAGACGCCGGTCTCATTCTTTGTATCGAAGATATTATTCACTCTCATGAAGAGTGTCACTTTCAACGCATCGAGCGAGATATTCTTGTATACGCGGACGTCGGTATTGAAATAGGAAGGTTTGATCTCAGAGTTGGTCAGGAACACGGTCACATCACTCGTCACATCAGGTGTATACGGTGTGCCGCTGCCGTATTGACTGATGATGCTTCCTCCCCACGTCTCCTCTGAATATGAGAAGATACCATTGATGGTGTGCCGCTGGTCCCATCCGAGCGGTGTCAGCTGCACTTCGGGAAGCTGTCCGCCTGCCACCTGATTACGGGCCTGGTTCGGATCCGATGCGCTTCCGCGTGCGATCTGGAACGTATAATCCACTGCAAGGGACATGCCCTGTGCGAACCGTTTGTCCAGCGAAAGGATGAAACCGCGGACAAAGCCGAAATCGCTGTTCACATATTTTGTATAGGTGCGTGATGCGAATCCGCCGCCGATCGGGATCTGATCCGCGCGTGAACCGGTGAGGTTACGGATATCGCGGAGATACGCTGTGACATCGATGCTCATGTCGTCGGTCAGCTGCTGCTGAAGCCCGATCTCACCGTTGATCGTCTGTTCCGGTTTCAGATCGGCATTCCCGGTCGGTGCTCCGCTATGGTCAACATTACCGGTCCCTTCGCCGACCTTGAATCCTGGATTCGCATACAAACGTTCAAAATTCGGGGTCTGGAAGAAATGACCGTATGAGAAATGGATCACACCGCGGTCGGTGATCGGGAAGGATGCGCCGAAGCGGGGACTGATCTTGAATTTCGATGAAGCTTTTTTATACCAATACGTTCTGCGGTCTGCGACTGTTTTTGCTTTTTCGATTCCGTCCTGAATTCCGTTCCCGTTCGTATCAAAGAATGTGTTGATGACCTTTGCGGGAGAATAGATATTCGGATCCTCATCATCGGCAAGGACATTGGCATCGGGTTCAAAATAGTCCACCCGAACACCGATGTTGATGATAAGGTCCTTGAATTCCATCTTATCCTGAAGATAACCGGAAAGTTCGATCGGTTTGTGTGTATACGTATCGTGATAATTTGAAGAATCGCTCTCGATGTACGTGGAGATATACGGACTTGACTGGCCGTTCTTATAGGAAAGCTGACCCGGAACAGGGCGCAGCGTCAGGTCATCCATAAATACTTTATGCTGACGCACTTCAACGCCGGCCTTCACGAAATGCTCGTTGCTCACCTGACTGCTCAGATCGAACTTCAGCAGACCAGTGGTCGTTGCACGCTGATACCGTCCAAGATCTGAACCGCCCGTGCTGTATGAATACGTGCTTTGAGCGCGGCCGAGATTCGCAAGATCGGGATGGGTGTATCGGGTGTCGTAAGGATTTTCGTAGAGGTAATGTTTGAAGGTCTTTTCGAAATATGATCCGCCGAGAGTATAGAACGTTGTCGTGCTCAGTGTGTGGGTCAATTGGAAGATACCGGTATAACTCTTTGTATAATTCTTTCCCTGACCGTCCGGATTATACTGGAAGTCACGGTTGTAATCCTGCGATTCAACATTGTCATAGATACCGGTGATATTCAATTTCAGTTCGGGAGTGATCTTCATGGCAAGTTTTGCCTGCAGATATACTTTATCATTCCATCCCATCGGAACTGTCTTTCCGTCCCCTTTTCCGTTCGTGTAGAGATTCGTGAATGCTCTATAAGCGGAATCGGCCTTTGCTTTGTTGATGGAATCCGCCTGCGCAAATGTCAGCGAACCGCCGGGGGTCACAAATTTAACATTGGCGAGTGAATAGATCCTATCGTTCAAAGTGTCCGTACCGAGGATGTACACTTCGTCTTTATCGAACCGTTTGGCTATAGCTGTGCTCGGAGTATACCGGCGGATCCCGTTCAAATAGCCGCCGTAATGGATATTCCGACCGTTAAGATAGAGTGAGACATCCTTTCCGACGAGCGGACCGCTGATACTTCCTTCAATATTGCGGATGTTGAGCGGTTCAAATTTTTCGATCCCTTTGAAGATATTTCCGTGATTACTGAGGAAGTCACCAGCATATGCGGTAACGCTCCCTGAATACTTTTCCGCACCTTCACGAGTGACGATATTCACGATACCGGACATTGCCTGGCCGTATTCCGCATTGAATGCGCCGGAAAGGACCTGAAGTTCCTGCACCATACTCGGATTGACATCAACAACAGCGCTGCCGTTGAACACGTCCGTCACCGGCACACCGTCGATCCAATATGCAGTCTCACCGGAACGTCCGCCCCGGATACTCCCTGCGACGTTACCGGCCTGCAGATTGATCACCTGGCTGATCTCTGTTACAGGAAGCTGCTTGATATCATCGCCGCCGACGACTGCGGTCGTCGAGGTAAGGTCCTTCTGCACCAGCGGACGTTCAGCAGTGATCACGACCTCATCACCGACGACGGTCTCTTCGCTGATCTTAAAATCCTGACGGGTGGTAAGGTCCGATGCAACACGAATGTTGGAGTAACTGACTGGTGAATAACCGATGGACGATGCGCGGATGGTATACGTACCCGGCTGAAGATTCAGGATGAGATAATTTCCCTCAAAATCCGTCACCGCACCGTATGAAGTTCCGACAAGGATGATATTCACACCCGGAAGGTCTTCACCGGTCTTTGCATCGGTGATCTTTCCGACGATCTTACCGGTTGTGCCGGCAAATGAAACGGAAGTAAGTGAAAGGAATGTGATGAATATTGCGAGAACGGTAACAATTTTTTTCATTCCAGCGACTCCGAAATGATAGTATGAACAGCGTTGTTTCGTTTATTGTTGATGGAACACATATTTTTTGTTAGCACCGCAGCTTGCACGGACCACGAGCGACGGTTTGAAGTCCACCGATGTGACCGGTGCATTCGGATTCTCGATCCGTTCCAGCATCTTCTTGACGGCCAGTTCACCCATCTTGAACATCGGCTGGCTCATGGTCGTCAGATCGAAATTCTTTGCGAGTTCCACATCATCAAAACTGACGATCGCGACATCACCGGGGACGCTGAAACCGCTTTCACGCAGAGCAGCAAGAACGCCGATGGCCTGGATATCGCTGGATACGAAGAATGCGTTCGGCATCTTCGTCCCGCGTGCAATGAACTCTTTCATGCTGTGGTATCCGGATTCCCTGCTGAATCCGTCATTCTTTGCGTCCGGACTGATCATAATGAGGTCATCACTGACCTTGATACCGCGGTCGGACAAGGTAGATCGAAAACTGGAAAGACGTTCGCGTGCCGGAGAACTTTTCAGATTTGCATTGATCATTCCGATGGAGGTGTGTCCTAGTGACAACAGATGCTCCGTAGCGATCCTCGCCCCCATGGCATTATCAACACGGATTGAATCGAATAACGGATGGAATGTATCGACCAACACGAGCGGGATCTTTCGGTCAAGGATCTCCTGAGCATACTGTTCAGGCAGTTCCAATGAAAAAAGCAATGTTCCGTCCACTCTCCCTTTTCGCATTGACCGCTGAAGGTATTCTTCCACCTGATCCTGATTGTTGGCGCCGTGAATGATCAGATCATATCCCAATGTTGTCAGTGTTTCCTGGACCCCTTGAAGGACCTCAATGAAGAAATAATTCGTGAAGAAAGGAATGATGGCGCTGAGTGTATTGGATCGTTTGCGGGCCAATGCCTGAGCAAATGCATGCGGCTGATAGTTCAGCCGGCGGGCAATAGTAATAACGCGTTCGCGGGTCTCTGAAGTAACATTTGCGCTGTTATTCAAGACCCGAGAAACTGTACCAATCCCTACATTCGCTTCTCTGGCAATGTCGTATATCGTAACGGACAATTGAATCCTTAATATTGAGTTTCTATGGAAGGGCTTTCAAAAGTAGGGTATTAAAACAAAATTGTCAAGTATATATTACGTTAATCATTTGCTGTTGACTTTAACGCTAACTTTTTCCGTTACCGCCTGAAGCACTTCTTTGGTAGTATCATCCTGGACGAATGCTACGATCGCCAACCGTGCGGGATCGATCTTGGTCTTATTCTCCTTAATAGCAGTCCCCATTTCGGCAAATTGAGTGTTGGCTTTTGTATAGTACGCTTCCAATTCTTTCTGAACGGCCTTCAGATCGACCTTCTGGTTCACTGTTACTTTCCCATTCTTTGCGAATGCGAATCCATCGGTCGATTTCAGCATCTTCCGGACGACAAATTTGTGCCGGTCGATCCCATTAGCTCCTTTATAGAAGACCTCATCCTCAACCAATGCGATCCTGAGCTTCAGGGATTTCCCCGGAGTTCCGGACACCGCGTCGGCGTAAACAGAAATGATATTCTTCTTCATCGCCGCTTTTACCGAGATCGTCACAGTCGTCGGTCTCTTCATCTGCCGCTCAATGATATCCGAATACAAAAGGAATTTGTTCCTCGCTGCAACCCTGCTGCCGCCCGATGAGTTCACTGTTGTTCCGCCGAAGACCGCTGTTGGCGTGCTGTTCACACCGTAGTAGTTCCCTCTGTTCTCGGAATCCATATTGACGAACGGATCGGGAGCCGGAATGTGGAGATGATATTCCAGGATCGCCAGCGAGGAGGTGCGGTACCGTTCGATCAGATAATCGAAGGCAACATCCGCGGCCTGACACGGACGGCATTCCGAGCCGGTGAAGAGTTCGGCGAGCACGACACGTTCGGTTTCATTCTTCTTCAGCTCCGTCGGCGTGCGGTGGAATTCTTCAGGAGTGAATTTGAGTGATGCTGCCTGATACGCAACGATCAGCGAATCCAAACTGATGGTCGGATACAGTTCATTCTTCAATGCGATCAATTTATCGTACACCGACGATGCTCGGGAACCCATCGCGCCGGCGAGATACACATCGAACGCTTCCTTCTTTTTCCCGAGTTTCTCCTTCACATCACCGAGCGAAAGGAATAATTCGGTCTCATTTGGTGACGCGAATGATGCTGCATCAACAAGATATTGTTCTGCATCAGAGTATCGGCCGAAATGGTAATATGTGAGTCCAAGAGCGGCCGCAGAACCGGAACGCTCTTCGATCGTCCGTTCCCGCGTTGCTATATACGAATCCAGAGAATATGCGACAGCGGATTCGGGGAACATCTTCATCCGCGCAAGCGCTACACCGAGCACACTCTTTGCCATGACACTGTCCGCCGAATTACGAAGGAATAATGAGACAGCATTCCTGTACAGACTGTCCCGCACGCGAGATGCAGAAGATGCTGCGACATTTTTAGCGATGAGCATGGAGTCGATCATCACATTGGCGAGACTCTGTTTCGGAAGCACGATGTTCCCAAGCACGATCTTCTGCATCCCGTTCAAAGCATCTCCCCCTTCGAACTGGATGAATCCGAGCTGAACGAAGAACGATACATACCGCGGATCGGTCGAGGAGTTCGGCGGAAGCAGTGACACGGTATGCTGCTGCACATTCAGTGCTTCGGTGTTCTTCTTTTGACGGAACAGGATCAACGCTTTGGTGTTCAGAAGGACAGGTTCTTCTTTCCCGTACAATGCAATGGCACTGTCGATCAGCACAGCGGCGGAATCGATGAAGACCTTCCGTTGAGCGAATTCGAATGCGACGGCATTCATCGCGGGAACTCGCTGCGACGGATCGAGCAGGGAAAGATATTTCTTCACCGAAAAATATGCTCCGCTGTCGTTCTTCATATTCGAATAGATCTGGAATTTTATCGCATAGGCATTCGGGATCATCTGACTGGTCGGATTCTCCGTGATGAACGCATTGATCTGTTCGATCTTCGCGGAATCGGTCGGGGCCTGAAGTGCCTTCTGCAGAGCGATCTGGTCTCCGTTGGACTGGCTGAGTGCGATCGAAGCAATGATTGAGATGGTGAGAACGAATGTAACGAACAGCTTCCGCATAATTTCCCTTTGTTATTTTTCCCGTTGTGAATTCATATACAACCGCATTGCAATCCCGCTGACTGCGCAGATAGAGGCGCCGCAAAGGATGGCCGGTCTCGGACCGATCTCGTTCGCGACCCATCCCATACCGAAATGTCCGAACGGTGCCAATCCTTGAAAGATCAGCAGATACAATCCCATCACTCTTCCCCGCATCGCATCCGGTGCACGCCGCTGGAACGTTGCATTTGCAGTAGAGATGAACATGATCAGTCCCATGCCGACAACGACAAGACTGTACAATGATACGGCAACATTGGTGGATAAAGCAAATACAGACACTCCGACGATAAAAAGCGCCATTCCGGAATAGATGAATCTGCTCGGCCGGACCTTGCTTTCCGAACTTGCGACGATCATGGCACTGATGAACGCCCCGATGCCGAAGGACATCATCAGATTTCCCAATCCCACCGCACCGATATTCAGGACCGTGTCGGCAAAGATGGGAAGCAGGACGGTGTAGGACCATCCGAACACGGTAATGACGGCGACCAGTACGAGTACGGCGGTCATGGAACGGTCCGCCAGGACGTACCGGACACTTTCTTTTAAACCTCGAAGAACGCTGATCCGTTCCTTTGGGGCAGAAGAGCGTTGTTCGGTCTTCATCCTGAGCAGCACGATGATCACGGCAAGGAATGACAATGCATTGAGGAAAAAACACCAGAAGACACCGGCGGCACCGATGATCACTCCGCCGATCGCAGGACCGATGATCCTGGCAGCATTGAATGATGCAGAGTTCAACGCGATGGCATTTGCAAGATTCTCTTTTCCCACAAGATCGACGACAAATGCCTGGCGTGCGGGAACATCGAATGCATTGATCGTCCCAAGCGTGAACGCCAGCACACAGACCATCTGCACTGTGGCCACATTATAATAGACAAGGGTTGTAAGGATCACCGCCTGGAATAACGAGAGAAGCTGCGTAATGAGGATGATCCTGTGTTTAGGGAACCGGTCCGCAATGGAACCGCCGTAGAATGCGAACAGCAGCATCGGGAAGGTATTCAGGAATCCGATCGTGCCGAGCCAGACAGATGAATGCGTCAGTTGGTAGACAAGCCACGCCTGCGCCATCGTCTGCATCCACGTTCCGACGAGCGAGAGGATCTGTCCGGAGAAGAATAACCGGTAGGCGGGCTGCCGAAGAGAACGGAAAGTCGGGATCGCTGTAATCCTGGTGAGGACATTATTCACTCTGTTCATTCCGATAGAACTTGAAGCTCAGATTCACCGCCACATACATCAGTCCGCCGAATGTATCCGCCATGACATCGTACGGATCCGTGGAACGTCCCGGCGTGAACAATTGATGGAACTCATCCGAAATACCGTACAGAACAACGAACAGCACGGTGATGAGAAGAGAATATCGGCGGAGGAATTGATTTCCCTGATGGAAGAGCGCAACGTGTATCAGCCACGCCAGGATCGAGAATACACCGGCATGGACGAACTTATCGGAATAATTCTCCAATGCCGGAAGTTTCGCCATTGGGATGGAAGAAGCGACAAAAATGAAGAAACACCAAGCGATCGCCGGGAGTTGGAATTGGATGAATGAGATCGTCCGATCTTGAGAGTTCATTACAGAAGAACCTTTCGTATCACCGTTGGTATAAATTCGATCATATCGCTTGCGATCATTCCCTGCATTCCGATCTTCTCCGCCGCTCTATCCCCTGCTGCGCCGTGGATGAAGACACCGTTGACCGCTGCATCAGCAGGATCGTTCCCTTGTCCCATCAGTGAAGCTACGATCCCCGTCAGAACATCCCCGCTGCCGGCGGTGGACATTCCGGGATTCCCGGTTGAATTCACCGTGATGTTCCCTTGTGTATCCGCAACGATGCTCGGTGCACCTTTCAGCACCAGTGTCACTCCATATTTTTTGGAAAATTGTGCAGCGATAGTAAATCTGTTCTTGTCGATCTCTGAGGACGGGATTCCGGTCAACCTGGAGAATTCACCGAGATGCGGTGTAAGGATGATATTCTTATGCCTGCGGCCCTTGATGATATCAAGATGTCCGGATAGTGCATTCAATGCATCAGCATCGATCACCATCGGTTTGCGGCATGATTGGATCACTCTTCTGATCAGTTCCTGCGTCTCTGCATTTCGTGAGAGTCCACAGCCGATCATCAACACATCGCACCACGCGATCCTTTTTTCGATCTCCGCAAACGCATCGTAAGCAAGACTTCCTTCGAAAGTGGACGGCAGCGGCAGAGGCATCACTTCGAGCGTCCGTTTTGCGGCGACCAAATACTCTGATTCGGGAATACCGAGGATCACTTGTCCTGCACCCGAACGCATTGCGGAACTGCTGCAGAGCAGTGCCGCTCCCATCATGCTTTTCGAACCGGCAAGTGCGAAGATCTTCCCAACTGAATGCTTATGACTGTTCACAGCACGTTTGGGAAGTGACCTTCGGATATCGTTTGTTTCTGCCAGAACGACATTCGTTTTCGGAACAGCTTTTTGCGGGATCCCGATATCAGCGACAGTAACTATTCCCGTGAATTCCTTTGCCTGTCCGCAATAGAATCCGATCTTCGGATTCGACATCGTTACCGTATAATCCGCCCGGAATGCATCGGTCTCAACATCACCTGTCAAACCGTTCAATCCTGTTGGGATGTCCACCGCGATCTTCAGTGCAGAACGTTTATTGCACCATTCCACAGCACGGAGATATTTTCCCTTTAGAGCTCCGCGAAACGATGTTCCCAGCATTGCATCGACGATCACATCAAAATGCTTCTTTCGTGATGAAGTGAATGATCGGCCAAATCGGAGTATGTTCGTCTTCGGCAACAATTCGGCCAAGCATCCATATTGAACGGCAGCATCCGGTCCTAGAGTCCTCTGATGTTCCATCAATACAGTCGACACATCATATCCGCGCTCTTTCAGTATCCTGCTGATGACGAAACCGTCACCGCCGTTATTCCCTTTGCCGCAGAGAATTAACACGTTCACATTGAGGGATCTGTTTCCGGAAGGATCCATCGGTGTAATGATATTTCCGATGAGATCAGCAACAGCAGTCCCTGCTTGTTCCATCAAAATTGCTGACGGTATGCGGAGCCGCTTGATAGCGGTCCCGTCTGCATGGTTCATCTGTTGCGGTGTGAGGATTGGTTTCATAAAACAAAAAACCGTCCAACCTCAATAAGAAGCGGACGGCTTTCAAAGGTCAGGATCGGAATTAGAATACTGATTTCATCACATCCAGGATCAGTGCGGGGAATACACCGAGAATGAGCACGCCGGCTGCACAAAGTATCACGGTCACATAGGTCAATTTCGGAAGAACGATCTCTTCGGTATTCACGCCTTCCCGGAAATACATATAAACGATCACGCGGAGATAATAGTATGTTGAGAACAGACTCGTCATAACGCCGAAGATCGCCACCCAGGTCATTTTTGACTGAACGGCGCTTGCGAACAGATAATACTTTCCGACGAACCCGGCGAACGGCGGCAGTCCGGTCAACGAGAACATGAACATTGCCATCAGAGCCGCGAGCGTCGGATTGCGTTTTCCGAGTCCCGCATAGTCCTCATAGTTCACATTAGCGCCGTTCGATTTCTCCAGCATCGTAATGATGCCGAATGCACCGAGATTCGTCAATGCATACGAGACCAAATAGAACGCAATCCCCTGTTGTCCCATCGATGTTGCCGAAGCGATACCGACCAGCATATATCCCGCATGTGCGATACTGGAGTATGCGAGCATCCGCTTCAGATTCGTCTGCGAAAGACCAAACCAATTTCCGAGAAGCATCGATGCAGCTGCCAAAAGCGCGACGATGAGCATCAAACGTTCGTCCTTCATGGACATGGGAACAGAGAACGCGATAACGAATGCGGAGAACGCAGCCGCTTTACCGCCGGTGGACATGAATGCGGTGACGGGAGTCGGTGCGCCTTCATACACATCCGGGACCCACATATGGAACGGAACCGCTGCTACTTTGAATCCGAATCCGATCAGGATCAATCCCCACCCGATGATGTGGAGCGGATCGCCGAATGCCTGCGGATAGAGAGTAACGATACGAAGAAGGTTCGTCGTTCCGGTCGTGCCGTAGATCAGAGCGATACCATAGAGCAGGAATCCAGTCGCAAACGCTCCGAGCAGAAAATATTTCAATGCCGCTTCGTTTGCGGAAAGTTTACTCCGCATATATCCCGCCAGCACATAGAAGGCAACCGACATGATCTCGATACCCAGGAACACCGTGATCAGATCCGCAGCGGAACCGAGCATCACCATGCCGATGGCCGCGAGGACGATCAGCACATAATATTCGCCGAAATTATACTCTTCGCGTTCGAGATATGGCTTTGAGATGAAGAGTGTGAACAATGCGATCATCAAAAAGAGAACAGAGAAGAAACTTGCATATCCGCCGACGAGGAGCATATCGGAGAACGCTGTTGCGTTCGACGGAAAGTTATAGACAGCAAAACCGGTCGCTGCGAGCAGACCGATAACACTGACGCCGAAGACGTATTTCGCTGAGTTCTTGATCAGCGCGTTCACAAGCAGCGCGATCAACGATGTGGCGCACAGCGCCAGGATCGGTGAAGAACCAATGATATCTGTGGGTGAAAAGAAGTCCATAATGAATTTTCTGTAGGTACGGAGTTAGTAAAGAATTTATTTCATCGGAACAGCGGCCGGCACGACATTTCCGCTCTTCGCATTCTGCATCTGCGTAACGATCTGTTTTGTGGATGCAGCCGACGGATTCATGAATGTGGACGGGTAGACACCGATCCATACGATGAAGAGCAATACCGGGATCAACAGCGCGATCTCGCGTTTTCCGAGGTCCACCAGCGTCTTATTCTCTTCATGGGTGATCTTTCCGAAGAAGACACGCTGACACATCCAGAGCATATACACTGCCGAGAAGATCACTCCCGTTGCCGCGATACCCGCATAGACATGCGAACCGAGGAATGCGGAGTTGAACGAACCGAGCAGGATCAGGAATTCACCGACGAAACCGTTCAGTCCCGGCAGACCGATGGACGAGAATGTGACGATCATGAACATGGTTGTGAACACCGGCATCACTTTCGCCAGACCGCCGAACTGAGAGATCTCGCGCGTGTGACGTCGGTCGTATATCATACCGACAAGAAGGAATAACGCTCCGGTGGAAAGTCCGTGATTGATCATCTGAATGACCGCTCCCTGAATTCCCTCTTCCGTCATGGAGAAGATACCGAGAACAACGAATCCCAAGTGACTCACTGATGAGTAAGCAACAAGCTTTTTAATATCCGTCTGCACCATCGCTACCAATGCTCCATAGACGATACCGATCACTGCGAGTGTTGCGATGAGCGGTGTGAACTGGAACGATGCCTGCGGAAAGAGCGGCAGACAGAAACGGATGAGTCCGTACGTTCCCATCTTCAGCAGCACACCGGCAAGGATAACAGAACCGGCAGTCGGCGCCTGAACGTGCGCATCGGGCAGCCAGGTGTGAAGCGGGAACAGAGGAACTTTGATCGCAAACGAAAGCGTAAAGGCGAGGAACATCCAGATCTGTATTCCCATCGGAATTCCCGGTGCGATCACATAGAGTTTCTGCAGATTCGTCGTGAAATATCCTCCCTCAAGTGTCGATGCATAATAACCGAGCCAGAGGATCGCGATGAGCATCAGCAGTGAACCTGCCATTGTATAGATGAAGAACTTGACCGCTGCGTAGATCCTTTCTTTTCCGCCCCAGATACCGATGATGAAATACATCGGAATGAGCATCGCTTCCCAGAACACATAGAACAGGAACAGATCGGATGCAAGGAAGACACCAAGCATGCCGACTTCCAACATGAGCATGAACGAGATATATTCTTTCAGACGGTCCGTGATCGATTCCCACGAAGCAATGAGAGCGATCGGTGTAAGGAATGTGGTCAGCACGATCAGCAGGATCGAGATCCCGTCCACTCCCACAGAATAAGAAATGTCGAGATTCGCGATCCATGGATGCGTTTCCACGAACTGCAGTTGAGTATTCGCCGCATCGAATCCAAAGTAGACCACCATCGACAATGCAAACGTGACAAGTGACGCAGCTACTCCGATCGATTTGATCAGCGTCTGCTTCGCCTTCGGCGTGAAGAGCAGCACCAGGATCCCGACGAGCGGTGAGAAGAGTGTATAGGTTAAGATATTATTCATACTGTTCAA
This sequence comes from Bacteroidota bacterium, assembly GCA_049317705.1. GTDB lineage: Bacteria > Bacteroidota > Ignavibacteria > UBA10030 > UBA8401 > UBA8401. The sequence goes on from JBMOHT010000001.1 coordinate 67,557, forward strand.
GAGTTCAAGATTGCAAAATTTCAAAATTACACGATTGAAAATCCCGCCGCATCACGGCCAATTACCGAACGATCAAGAATCCGATGATCAACAAAATACCGGCGACAAAAAAGACAGCGTAGCTTTGCACAACGCCTGTCTGTACCCGACGGAAGATATTCGAAGTTGCTTCGACGAATTTTGCCGAATAATTCAAAGTATTATCGATCACCTTCACATCGAAGATCTTCCAAAGGAATTTCTCGGATGTCTGTTTGATCGGATTCACGATCACGGCATCATACGTTTCATCAACGAAATATTTGTTCCAGAGAAGTTTGTGCAGACCGGAGAATCTCCGTGCCGTATTTTCCGCCACTTCCTGTTTCTGCGTGAAGACCTTCCAACCTGCATAGATACCAAGCAGTCCGATCGCAACCGATGCAGCCATCAGACCAAGTTCCAGCGGTGCGGAATCATGGATCGGAAGCATCATCTTCGAATTTGCTTCAGCAAAGACCGGCTCGAGGAATTCCTCAAAATAATTATGACCGCCAAGCACGTGCGGAATCCCAATATAGCCGCCAACGACCGAGAAGAATGCAAGCACGATCAGAGGAATAAGCATCGTCTTGGGAGCTTCGTGCGGATGCACATGATGATGATCGAACCGTTCTTTCCCGAGGAAGGTCAGCGATACGAGACGGAACATGTAGAATGCCGTCACACCGGCAGCCAATGCGGCAATAGCCCACATCCACGGAGCGCCGTCCGCGAATGCTTTCCAGAGGATCTCATCCTTCGAGAAGAAACCGGAGAGCAGCGGGAATCCTGCGATCGCAAATGAACCGATAGCGAATGTGCGGAAGGTCCACGGCATATATTTCTGCAGACCGCCCATTTTTTGAATGTCCTGTTCATCGTGCATCGCGTGGATAACAGCACCGGAACCGAGGAACAACAACGCTTTGAAGAATGCGTGTGTCATTACATGGAACAGACCGGCAGAAAATGCTCCGACGCCGACAGCAAGGAACATATATCCTAACTGACTGACTGTAGAGTATGCGAGAACTTTTTTGATATCATTTTGGACAAGTCCGATCGTGCCGGCGAAGAATGCGGTGAACAGACCGATGACCGCAACGATCTCCATTGTTGAAGGTGCCAATGCGAAGAGGACCGAACTGCGTGCAACCATGTAGATACCGGCCGTGACCATCGTAGCTGCGTGGATCAGTGCTGAGACCGGTGTTGGACCCGCCATTGCATCCGGAAGCCAGACGTATAACGGTATCTGCGCCGATTTACCGGTCGCTCCGAGGAACATCAGAATGGTGATCCAAAACATAAGATTGTCGCCGACAGAGAATCCGGAGGCCTGAGCAAAGACTGTTTCATACGTGAGTGAACCGAATGTGTTGAAGATGAGGAACATTGCAAGCAGGAATCCGAAATCACCGATCCTGTTGACGATGAATGCTTTCTTTGCGGCATCTCCGGTCGTTCCTTTTTCAAAATTCCTGTCATACCAGAATCCGATGAGAAGATATGAACAGAGTCCCACCCCTTCCCATCCGAGGAACATCAGCAGATAGTTATCCGCCAGGACGAGATTGAGCATCGCAAAGATGAAGAGATTGAG
>JBMOHT010000002.1:0-67723 GCA_049317705.1 Bacteroidota bacterium
TAATCTTTTCAAATTAGGCCGATCCCGTGCCCGGGACTGGACTTGAACCAGCACAGCCTTTCGGCCACAGGCTTCTGAGACCTGCGTGTCTGCCAATTTCACCACCCGGGCATTTTGGAACTAAAAACAATTAAAAGAACAAAGCCAATTTTGGAGTCCCGATGATTTTCGGGAAGCTTGTCCGCCATCTTTTTGGCGGGACATCCCGCCATGCTAATCTTCCAGGAGAGCGGGACATTTACCCGCAGTCTTTATAGCGGGCCACCCGGGCATTTTGAAACTTGAATAATATACGAAGAAACCTTTTTTTATACAAGCGGGTCTAATAACTTATAGAAAGAAGTTCTGCCTGTAACTTTTGCGGTCATAGTCCGTTAAAATGACAACTATCCATAAAGGAAAATTATGAACTCATCAGCTATGCTCCGACTGACGCTCTTCGTTGTTCTTACCGCACTCTTCGTTACAGGTCTTATCGCATATTCCAAATCCCGCGGATATTCAAAATCAGAAACTGAATCCTCCGGAACCGAAGCGGCTTCATCGGTGGACGGCAGTAACCGTCGGTATGAAAAGTCTTTCACCGTAACAGAGAATGGCGAAGTGAACGTCGAAGCTGATGCCGGTACCGTTAAGATCGATTCATGGGACAAGAATGAAGTGAGTGTCGTGGTTGAGGTGGAAGGGACAGACAGTCGTGCAGAAAAATATAAAGTGGAATTCCGTCAGGAAGGGAATACTGTCTATATCACCGGTAAGGTGCGCGACAATAACTTCTTCAAATGGCACGTCGGCAATCTCTCAGCATACTACACGATCTTCACACCGAAAAAATTCAATACCAAGGTCGCAACTTCCGGAGGGAATGTCGAATCAAAGAATCTCGTCGGAAGATCGGACCTGACCACCAGCGGAGGGAATGTTCGTGTTGAGAAACTCGAAGGAGAAACGGTCTTGTCAACATCCGGCGGGAATATCGATGCGCTGAATTTGATAGGGAACGTCGATGCCGAGACATCCGGCGGAAATGTCGTATTGGAAAGTATCGTTGGTAATGTGAAAGGGAATACCTCCGGCGGTGATGTGGAATTCAATGATGTTGACGGACGTGTAAAAGGAGGTACATCCGGCGGAAGTGTTACCGTGAAGATGACGGGGGAGAATAAGGGGATCGACGTGGAGACATCGGGCGGTGATATTGAGATCTTCATCAAAGAAGGAATCGGTGCGGATGTTGATGCTGAGACAAGCGGTGGTTCTGTGGACTGTGATCTTCCTGTAACAGTACGCGGAAAGGTCCGCGAGAGCGAACTCCACGGCAAGATCAACGGCGGGGGGAATTCTCTTCGTGCATCCACTTCCGGCGGAAGCATCAGGATCGCAACGCTGAAATAAGAGAACTGATTTGTATTACTTCTAACACCTTCCAGGTCTTAAAGACCTGGAAGGTGTTTTTGTATGATACGTCCGCGAATTGAATTTCAGACGACTTTTCTTATATTCAATCATGCAGACAATAACGATCCTGGGAATTGAATCCTCATGTGATGAGACCTCGGTTGCGGTCATCCGCAACGGAAAGCTATTGTCCAATATTATCTCCTCTCAGCTCGTTCACGAACAATACGGCGGCGTCGTCCCGGAACTGGCATCCCGTGCACACCAGAGACTCATCGTTCCCATCGTCAATGAAGCACTTGCGAAAGCTGAAGTGAAAAAAGAAGAACTCTCCGCTGTTGCGGTTGCCGTCGGTCCCGGATTGATGGGGTCGCTTTTGGTGGGAGTGAATTTCGGAAAAGCGTTCGCGTATGGACTCGGCATCCCGTTCATCGCGGTGAATCACATGGAAGCACATATCTATTCCAACTTCATCGAGGATCCGACTCCTGAATTTCCATTTATGAATCTCACGGTCTCGGGCGGTCACACCCAGCTGGTATTATTGAAGGACGATTTCTCCTACGAGATCGTCGGTGAGACGAAGGATGATGCAGCCGGCGAAGCATTCGACAAAGTAGCAAAGATGCTCCGACTCGGATATCCGGGCGGACCTAAAGTTGATGCACATGCCAAGTATGGGAATAGAAATGCGATCAAGTTCCCGCGCCCGTATGCATCGGAGTCTGATTTTAATTTCAGCTTCAGCGGTATTAAGACATCAGTCCTCTATTATTTAAGAGATAATAAACTTAGAGATACCCAAATTCCCGAACAATTATTGAATGATATCTGCGCAAGTTTCCAGGCGTCCGTGATCGATGTGCTTGTCCAAAAAACGATCCGCGCAGCCCGTTATTATAGAGTGAACGACATTTCCGTCGCGGGTGGAGTTTCTGCCAATTCATCACTGCGGCACGAAATGAAGAGCGCAGCGGATGAGAATAATTTCCGTTTATTTATCCCAAAATTTGAATATTGTACCGATAACGGTGCAATGATTGCCGAAGTCGGCTACAGAAAGTATCTGAAAGCGATGTTCTCTCCGATCAATGTTACAGCCATCGCGAATTTAGAATTATGAATAGAATCCAGACAGCATTTCAGCGATACACAGAATCGAAAAAGACAGCGGTCATTCCGTACATTACTCCGGAATATCCATTGAAAAATGTCACTGTCCCGCTCATTCTTGCATTGGAATCAGCCGGAGCGGCAATGATCGAAGTAGGTATTCCGTTCTCCGATCCGCTGGCGGACGGACCGACCATTCAGCAATCATCGGAGATCGCGATAAAGAATGGAGCGACACTCAAACATGTTCTCGAACTAGTTGCTGAAGCGCGGACAAGAACTCAGATCCCGTTGATCCTGATGGGATATGTTAATCCGGTATTGAACTACGGACTGGAAAAATTCTGCAGCGATGCGAAGAGTGCCGGTGTAGACGGACTGATCATTCCGGACCTTCCTCCCGAAGAGAGCGGCGAATTCCGTTCACTGTGTTCAAAAAATGGATTGAGCAACATCTTCCTGATCGCTCCGACATCAACGGATGAACGTATCGCTTTTATTGATGATTGTTCGACCGATTTCACATATTGTGTCTCCGTCACCGGCGTGACCGGCGCTCGGAATTCATTCGGCGGTAATTTCGACGGATTCCTCGGCCGAGTGAAGAAGAATGTGAAGAAACCGTTCGTCGTCGGTTTCGGTATTAAAAACAAAGAACAGATCACGCAGATCGCGCCGTTCGCGAACGGAGTGGTTGTCGGTTCTGCATTGCTGCAGCAGATCGCAGAATGCAGAACAACAGAGGAAGTGACGGCGGCTGCACATCGTTTCATCTCATCCTTACAGTGAGCAGTGAGAACATGGAAAAGATAGAACATTGGCGCAACAAGATTGATGAGATCGACAAACGGCTGGTGGAACTGCTGAACGAACGCGCGACCTATGCCGATGAGATCGGAAAGATCAAAGAACGTCTCGGCATGGAAGCATATTCGCCGAAACGCGAAAAGGAAGTGCTGGAGAATATCCTGAAACATAATAACGGTCCGTTGAATGACCTTGCTCTCCGCCGGTTATTCGAACGTATCATCGATGAATCCCGAAAATTAGAACGCGAGGCGATGCATGAGCGGAAACAGACCAAGTAGATTCCGCTGGCTCTATTATATCGGTGCGGCTGTTGTGCTGTTCCTCTGTTCTATGTACATCGTATTCTTCCTCCCGAATTCATTCGACCAATCCCCGCAATTCATCACCGTCAGCAAAGGTCAGTCATTCTCCAGTCTTGCGGATTCCCTTGAACAAAAAGGGATCATCTTCAGTCAGATCACGTTCAAGATCGCCGGTCGTTACCTCGGAGTTACGCAGAAGATGCGTGTGGGGAAGTACAGCTTTGTCAGCGGCGTTTCCAATATCGAGATCCTGCACGACATCGAATCCGGACGCTCGACCGTGAGCACGACCGTTCCGCTGAGAGAGGGAGTGAAGACCAAAGTATTCGCAAGAATTCTCAAACGGCATATCGGTATCGACTCCGCCCGCTTCATGCAGTACTATCATGATACATCGCTTATCGGTATCTATCCGAACAACGCGACATCACTTGAAGGCTATCTCATGCCGGATACATATTCATTCTTCTGGCAGGATGATGAGAAGGTGATCATACAGCGGATGATAACGGAGTTCCGTGCATTCTTTGTGGATTCGCTACAGCGGAGGATGAAGGATCTTGGGTATTCCCTGAATGATGTGATGACAATGGCTTCCATTGTAGAAGGGGAAGCCGTATATGACGATGAACGTCCCATCATCGCCGGCGTCTATTATAATAGACTGAAGAGGAGAATGAAACTCCAGGCGGACCCGACCGTGTGGTTCGTGGTATCAGATTCCTCGCGCAGATTGACAAGAAACAGCCTGAAAGTTGATTCACGCTACAATACGTATCTATATTATGGACTTCCGCCGGGCCCCATCAATAATCCTGGAAGAAGAGCTATATTGGCCGCATTATATCCCGCCGAGCACAATTTTATCTATTTTGTGGCGGATTATAACGGAAGACATCGGTTTGCAAAGAATTATGAGGAACATCAGAGGAATGTGCGGTTATACCGAAAAGCCCGTGAAATGGCAAAAAACGGACCACGGTAATCCATTCTTGCAACTCCAAATGCTGTTTTGTATATTGAAATGTTAATCCACAATCATTAAACGAAAGCACTATAATGAAAAACGATATCCACCCAGAATACAGAAAAGCGGCCGTGGTCTGCGTATGCGGAAACACCTTCGAAACCCGCTCGAGCATGGGGAACATCCATGTCGAAATCTGCTCTGCGTGTCATCCGTACTATACCGGGAAGCATAAACTGCTTGACTCTGCCGGTCGTGTTGAGAGATTCAACAAGAAGTATGCGAAAAAGACCGCGGCGCCAACAGCATAAATTTTATGATGTTGAGTATTTGAAACGGAATGTATCTTTTGATCATTCCGTTTTTTATTTTAAACCATTATCACCGCAGAGAACGCAGAGTTCGCAGAGAAATCAGACATGACAGATACTAACTCAATAACAGAAAAAATTATTGGTTGTAGTATTGAAGTCCATAAATCACTTGGACCTGGTTTATTGGAGTCTACGTATGAAGAATGTTTGTTCTTCGAGCTGAATCAGGCAGGATTAAGAGTCGAGCGGCAGAAAGAATTACCGATTCAATATAAGTCCATCGAACTGCGGTGCGGGTATAGAATCGATCTCTTGGTAGAGGAACAGGTCATCGTAGAATTGAAATCCGTCGATCAGATCATCCCAATTCACGAAGCACAGATTCTCACATATTTAAAGCTTTCTAAAAAGAAAGTTGGCCTGTTAATCAACTTCAATTCCAGACTGTTGACAAAAGGTATCCATCGTTTTGTCAATAATTTTACTGAGTAACTCAGCGTTCTCTGCGATCTCCGCGGTGAAATTTGTAGAAGCAAATCGAAGCACCTGAAAGGATATCATGTCCAAACACATCTGTCTCTTCGAAGACATTTACCACCCGAATCTTCTCCCTCTCGTCTATTTTCGTCCCACATTCAATCTGCGCTGCGGAATTCTGTCGCTGAAAGAGAAAGTGCAGTATGCATACCCGAAAGCGGACGTCAGTCTCCACTGTCGTTCATATCTGGCGGACTATATGCGCCTGCGCAATCCCGGTCATGCGGTGAACGACATCGGTGCGAAGGATTGTCTGTTCATCAACGGACGGGCGATCGTTGATGAACGGTTCGTGAAGCTCATCCCGCAGAACGGTGATTCCGACGTTGTGTATGTGAAAGAGGACAAGGTCGTTGCCGCCCGTGTGAGCGGTGATAAACTGAAGCGGCTGAAAGGACACTTGAACGGGATCTTTTCGATCTCGGATTTCGACGGTCTGCAAGTGCAGCAGGTTGATGTGAATATGATCGTGTATCCGTGGGAACTGGTCAAGCACAACGGCGATCAGCTCCGGGCGGATTTTGACGTGCTGAAGAAACTCCGCAAGAATAAAAAAACTAAGGTGAAGAAATATCCCGGTGTTCATATCCTGAATGAGAAGAATGTCTTCATCGGCGACGGTTCGGTGATCAAGCCCGGTGTAGTGATCGACGCGGAGAACGGTCCTGTCTATATCGGAAAGAACGTTCAGATCATGCCGTTCTCAATGATCATCGGTCCATCATATATCGGTGACAATTCCATCGTGAAGGCCGGTGCGAAGGTCTATCAGGACTGCAGCATCGGTCCGGTCTGCAAGGTCGGCGGTGAACTTGAAGCGACGATCCTTCACAGCTATTCCAACAAACAGCATGACGGCTTCCTCGGGCATTCGTATCTCGGTGCGTGGGTGAACTGCGGCGCGGGGACCGTCACCAGCGATCTGAAGAACAATTACAGTTCCGTGAAAGTATATGTGAACGGCGAACCGGTGGACAGCGGAATGCAGTTCGTCGGTGTGACCATCGGCGACCACTCAAAGACTGCGATCAATTCCACATTCAATACAGGAACCGTCATCGGAGTATCATCAAACGTCTTCGGAACCGGATTCCCTCCAAAATACGTCCCGTCATTCTCCTGGGGAGCAGCCGGCGAGACGTTCATCACCTATAATATCGATAAGGCTCTGAGTGTTGCGGAAAAAGTGATGATCCGCCGGAAGATCGAATTGAGCGAACAGGAAGAGAAACTGTTCCGGAAGATCTTCGACCTGACAAGCGACGAACGGAGAAAACGCGGAATGCCGCTGTAATGTCATTTTGCATTTTGACCTCACAAATATTTCAATTCTGTTGACCGTTTTTTTGTGGGTTTTTGTGTCTTAGTGCTTTAGTGGCGAATTTGCCGGAATGTAAGTTTTTTACACGATGTATCTCACAGTGAAAGCAGACAATTTATCATGGAAAATCATTTAGACCTTAACGAATTACGGGAAGATAAGAAACAGCTGTTCAGCGGTGTGCGCGGAACCTCTGTGAAGATCCTCAACCGTGTTGAACGGACCGATTCCTATCTCGACAAACTGCTCGAAGCGGAACTCCGCTCCGGCGAACTGAACGATTTCGACAAAGCGCTGTTGATGGAGATCGTCCATGGTGTGCTTCGGTGGCAGTCAAAACTGGACTGGGTACTGAACGGATTCTTCCACGGGAATTTTGCGAAGGCGGAAGTGACCGTCCGTAACACATTGCGTGCCGCGCTCTATCAGATCCTTTTCCTCGATAAAGTGCCGGACCATGCAGCGGTGAATGAAGCAGTGGAATTCATCAAGCGCATCCGCGGTGAGAAAGCGGGCGGACTGGTGAACGGCGTTCTCCGGAATATCATCCGCAATAAGGACGGCATCCATTATCCCGACGTACAGAACGATGCAGCGCTGTATCTCTCAACGATGTATTCATTCCCGTTGTGGATGGTGAAACGGTGGATGAATCGATTCGGATTCCATGAAACGGAAAAACTGCTCGATGCGCAGAACCAGAAACCGGGACTTACGCTCCGTGTGAATACGATGAAGACCACGGTCGAGGATTTCAAGAAGATGTTCGATCTGCAGAATATAACGTATGAATCATCCTCGTTCCTTCCGATGTTCATGAAAACGACCAATCTGACGAATATCTCGAACTCCGAGATCTTCCGTCGCGGATTTTTTACGGTCCAGGATGAGAGCGCTGGAATGGCTGCGAATCTGCTCGATGTAAAACCCGGGGAGAGGGTCATCGATCTTTGCGCGGCACCGGGCGGGAAGACGACGTTCTTCGGTGAGGTGATGAAGAATCAGGGGACGATCGTTGCTGTGGATAAATATCAGACACGGCTGAATCTTGTGAAGACCTCCTGCGAACGGCTCGGCATCACGAATGTGGAATTGGTTGCGGCCGATGCGGTGGAGTATCAGACAGAACTTGCGGATAAGATCCTGATCGATGCGCCGTGTTCAGGACTCGGCGTGCTGTCCAAAAAACCCGATATCAAGATAAAACGGGAGATGAGGGACATCAATGAAGTGGTGAAGATCCAGGAACAGCTGCTGAACAATGCCGCCACCTTGCTGAAGCCCGGCGGTGCGATCGTCTACAGTACCTGCACCATCGAACCGGAAGAGAATTTCGGAGTGGTCAAAAAATTCCTTTCGAGTCATCCCGAATTTGAAGTGGATAATGCATCAAAGTATACCAGTGAAAAGATCGTGTCGGCGGATGGTTTCATCGAAACATTCCCGCACAGGAACGGCATTGACGGGTCATTTGCTATCCGTCTCGTACGAAGTATAGAATAGAATACTTACTAATAGACTCTCGCAGAGACGCAAAGTCGCAGAGTTGAAATTGATTTACCGTCTTAGCGTCTTAGCGCCTTAGCGCCTTTGCGAGAGACAATCAGATGGGCTGGTCAAATATGCGCCTAATCCGCAGCGAAACATAAAAATGGAAAGAATCATTATGGGAAAATACGACAAACTGTTCATCGAAGAATTGGACCGCATCCACGCCGCCAATACATATAAATACGAAACTGCTTTTTCAACCCCGCAAGCCGGTGAAGTGAAGGTGAACGGAAAGAAGGTCGTGATGATGGCCTCCAATAATTATCTCGGTATGTCGAATCATCCTGTCGTAAAAAAAGCGGCGATCGATGCGATCAAAGAATACGGCTACGGTATGGCGTCGGTCCGTTTCCTCTGCGGCACACAGACGATCCATCTTGAACTGGAGAAGAAGATCTCGAAATTCGTCGGTGCGGAGGATACGATCCTGTTCTCATCTGCATTTGCCGCGAACAATGCGTTCTTTCCGTCACTGCTGAATGAGAAGCTCGGTTCCGAGAATTACCGCGATGTGATCTATACAGACGGACTGAATCATGCGAGCATCATCGACGGTATGCGTCTCTGTAAGACCGAAACAACGGACAAGAAGATCTATAAGAATAACGATATCGCTCAGCTGGAACAGCTGCTTGAAGCGGACAAGAATGCCGATTACCGGTTCAAGATCATCGCTTCGGACGGTGTGTTCAGTATGGAAGGAAGTTACGCCCATCTTCAACAATTGGTGGAACTTTCCAATAAATATAACGCGATCCTCTTCATCGACGATTGCCATGCGATCGGTGTGGCGGGGAAGACCGGACGCGGCACTCCCGAAAAGTTCGGCGTTTTCAAAAAAGTTGATGTGCTGACCGGAACACTCGGCAAAGCGATCGGCGGTGCTCTCGGCGGTTATGTGAGCGGCAGTAAAAAAATGGTGGAATATATGCGGCAGAAAGCGCGTCCGTACACATTCTCGAACTCGCTGCCTCCGTCCGTGGTGATGGCGAGTATCGCTGCGATCGACCTGCTCTCGAAGGATAAATCTATCGTTGCCAGACTGCATGATAACACGGCGTATTTCAGGAAAGAGATAGCATCGCTCGGATTCACTATCATTGCCGGTGATCATCCTATTGTTCCCGTGATGTTGGGAGATGCTTCCGTTGCTCAGGAGATGAGTAAGAATCTGCTGAAGTCCGGAGTATATGTGAAAGGGCTCTGGTTCCCCGTCGTTCCGAAAGGTGAAGCGCGCCTCCGTGTTCAGATCTCGGCAGCACTCTCAAAGAAGAATATCGATCATGCGCTCGATGCGTTCGAAACGGTCGGTCGGAAAATGAAGATCATCTCGAAAAAAAATTAATAAAAAGCATTACATTATTACAAAATTGCAACATTGGCAAGAGATCCTTATTGATCTTTCAATCTTTTAATTTTTCAATATTGTAATCTTGCAATTTTGTAATTGTATTCATAGTCTTCATGCCCCACTCCAAACAACGATACCTTTTTATAGATCTGCTCCGTTTCCTTGCGGTCGTCTTCATGATCCAGGGACACACGTTCGATGCGCTGCTGGATTTCGATCTCCGTTCGGATACGCTCTTCTATGCCCATGATTTCTTCCATGGATTCATTGCTCCGATGTTCCTGTTCGCTTCCGGTGTTGCGTTCGGAATATCGACATTCAAAAAATGGGAGGATCACCGAGTATTCTCCGGTCATGCTCGGCGGCGCTACGGGAAGTTTGCCGGACTTATTCTCATCGGGTATGCCCTTCATCTTCCGTATTTCTCGCTGACGAAGATCCTGAAGGAGGGGACTCCCGTTGATTTTGCAGTGTGGCTGCAGGTGGACGCACTTCATTGCATTGCCGTGACGATGTTGATACTGCAGACAGCGGTCCTGATCCTGAAAGAGGAGAAACGGTTCTTCCTGTTCACTGCTTCGCTCTCGGTTGTGATCATTCTGCTGTCGCCGATCATTTGGAGTATCGATCTGAATGGATCCCTTCCTCTTTGGCTTGTATCGTATATCAATGTCGGAAATAATTCCTGGTTCCCGCTCTTCCCGTGGTCCGCATACATCCTGTGCGGTGTGGTCTTCGCGTATATCTTCCTGAATGCCAAAGAACATCATCACGCGGTGATCCTGATGCAGAGGACGGTCACCATCGGTCTGCTGCTGATGATCACTTCGTTTATCTTCCTGAATATCCCGTTCCATCTATATCCGCCGCATGATGTATGGAAAGTGAATCCGCTCATCATTCTTGCGCGGCTTGGTTTTGTGATGCTGGCAACGAGCGGTGTCTTCTTTGCAGAGCATACGTATAAGATCAGATCGAAGATCCCCCAGATCATGGGACGGGAATCGCTCTTCATCTATATTATTCATTTGATCATCCTCTACGGTTCCGTGATGAACAAAGGGCTGCAGCAGATCATTCTTCCGACGCTCTCCGTCGTGCAGTCCTCAGTTGCATTCATCATTGTATTCATTGCATTGTCCTCCTTTACATATGGATGGTATCAGTTGAAGAAACAGTATCCACGATCCGCGCTGTACGTTCGCGTGGCAGTTGCGGCGACGTTCATCATTCTCTTTTTAATCCGGCCTTACTGATGGAAAAACAAAAATCGAGATTTGTGTATATCGACCTGCTGCGCGGATGGGCAGTGGTGGTGATGATCGAGGTGCATGTGTTCAATGCGTTCCTTATCCCCGCATTAAGGGAAGAAGCATGGTTCAAAGTGCTGAACTTCATCAACGGACTTGTTGCACCGTCATTCCTTTTCATCGCCGGCTATTCGTTCGTGCTCATCGCGCAACGGAAATGGAACGAATATCTCACGTTCAGTCCCGTCTTCTGGAAACAACTTGGACGGATCCTTCAAGTGCTTGCCGTCGGGTATGCACTGCATCTGCCGTTCTTTTCGTTCAATAAATTGACGATGATCTCCTGGCAGGAATGGGGTGTGTTCTGGAAGATCGATGTACTCCATGCGATCTCTGTCTCGCTGATGACGCTTCTCGCGCTTGTGCTGATCACCCGAACACAGAAACGGTATTTTGCGGCAGTCGCGGTTCTTGCGGTGCTGATGATTGGCGGATCGCCGCTGATGTATGACCGCAATCTTGATTCCATCCTGCCGGAACCGATCTCAAATTATTTGACCGCGGCGCATCGGTCTCAGTTCCCGCTCTTCCCGTGGATGGGATTCGTTCTTTGCGGCGGATTGGCATCGCAGCTGCTGGTGTGGTGGAAAGAAACAACCGAAGAGAAATCGATCTTCCGGCGCTTCTTTATCGGTGGGATCGCGGCGATCGTACTCTCGATGATCGCGGCTGCGCTTCCGTTCTCACTTTTCCCGGAGCATAATTTCTGGAAAGCAAGCCCTGAATTCTTCTTCATCCGCCTCGGCATCGTGATGATCCTTCTCTCAACACTATGGTATTGGGAACAGACAGCAAAGTCGGAACCGTCGCTCGTGAGCGTTGTCGGTTCAGAATCGCTGCTCGCGTATGCCGGTCATTTGCTGGTGATCTATGGAATGTTCTGGGACAATAAGAGTCTTGCATTCATCATCGGCAAGACCAAGAGTGTCCCTGAAGTGATCGTCATGACGGTTCTGCTTATCGCCGTAACAATGGCTGTTTCATATCTGTGGAACCGGATCAAGAACTGGAGCATGTTCTACGCACGTGTCATGATGTATTCCATACTCACCGTTGTTCTCTACATTTTCTTCACCAAGCCGTTCTGATCATGGATGTTTTGTATTTAGTTTTCGGTCTCACCGTCGGCGGTGCGGCCGCGTGGTTCATCGCGCGGACGATATTCTTGCGTCCGCTTCCGTTCACCAAAGAGCAGTTCGATTCCGCGCAAGCCGAGATCGCGAGACTCAATATCCTCTCCGCTCAGCTGGGTGAAGCAAAAAGCCGGCTCGAACAATCGCTCCGTGAAGCAACAACACGGCTGGAGCAGGAGCGGAGTACATCGCTTCAATTGACGAAAAGGATCTCGGAAGCGGAGACGGATAATAAGAATCTATCCGCACGACTCGCTGAACAGAAGAAAGAATTGGAACAGACGAATCAGAAGCTGACATCGGAGTTCAAGAATATTGCCAATTCCATTCTGGAAGAGAAATCGAAGAACTTCACTGAACAGAACAGAACATCGTTGGATTCCATTCTGACGCCGTTGAAGGACCGAATTGAAGAGTTCAAGAAACAAGTGGAGGCGACATACGAAAAGGAATCACGCGACACACTCAGTCTAAAAGATGAAGTGAAACGTCTCTCCGATCAGAATCTGCGTTTCAGTGAAGAAGCGAACAACCTGACGAGAGCATTGAAAGGGGATACGAAGACACAGGGGAACTGGGGAGAATTCATTCTCGAAAAGATCCTCGAACGGTCCGGACTTGAAAAAGAGCGTGAGTATAAGATCCAGGTCTCCACGAAGAATATGGACGGAGAGACGATCCGACCTGATGTCGTTGTTTTCCTTCCCGAGAACAAGCATATCATCATCGACTCCAAGGTCTCACTTACTGCGTATGAATCGCTGGTGAATGCCGATAGTGACGAAGAACGTGAACGGTATAAGAAAGAACATATCGCGTCGCTTCGTAGTCATTTGAAATTGCTCGGCGATAAGAATTATCAGACCGCGGATACACTCAATTCCCCCGAACTGGTGTTGATGTTCGTTCCGATCGAAGCATCGTTCGGCATTGCCGTGCAGGCGGACAGGGAATTGTTCAACTACGCGTGGGACAAGAAGATCGTCATCGTCAGTCCTTCAACACTCCTTGCGACGCTGGTCACAATTTCATCCATCTGGAAACAGGAGAAACAGACCAAGAACGCCATCGATATCGCTCAGCGGAGCGGAGCATTATATGATAAATTTGTCGGATTTATCGAAGATATGAAAGATGTCGGAAAACAGATGAAAAAATCAGAAGAAACGTATAAGGACGCCATGTCCAAACTTTATGAGGGGAAAGGGAATATCGTCCGTTCGATAGAAACATTAAAGTCACTCGGAGCCAAAACCACAAAATCCATCGACCCGAACCTGCTGGACAGGGCGGATTCAGAGTAGACCTTGAATGTTATTAAGGATTTTTCTACTTTGAGGATACCAAACAACACCATTCTTCGTAATTACTGCACAACAGGAGAACGATCAATCGCAGATTTGATACAGTAATAATAACAGCGTGTAGGCGCATTGGTTGTTTTCGCAATTCACTTTTCATCAAGATCACTCATTAACGTTGTCATCTGTGCGTAGAGCATTGTACATCGGACTCATTCTTGTTTCCGTCCTTGCGGTATTTGCATTCCTTGTATCGTCTGCAAATGCCTCAACGGGAGGAGCACGTCCTGCGTCATTCTTCTCATCTCCTGATTCCGTCCGGACAGATTCTCTTTCCGCTGCGGATGATTCGACTGCGGCAAAAGTGTACCGCGTGAAGGATTCAACATATCTTGAACAGTTGCAGCTTCGCCGGAACGATGAGACAGCCGCTCAGGCGATCCAGCCGTCAGCGAATCCGTTCTATCTTAAACCTCCGGTCATCGTTGCGCAGTCCGTTCAGCTCGACTCAACCGGAAGATTCATCATCGTCCGGCAGACGGTGAACGGGAAGGATGTGAAGATCCCGATCAGAATGCCGATCGATGAATACATCAAGCAGCGCGCGCAGTCTGATTTCGCAAAGAATTTTGCCGAAATGGTGGAGAAGGAAGAATCAGCGAAAGCATCCAAGAAGAAAGATGATCTCGGCGATCTGCTCGGCGCGTTCACGAAGATCGATATCCCTGTCCCGGCCAATCCTGTCTTTTCTATCTTCGGTCCGCCCCGCATCAATCTGAATATCTCCGGCGCCGTGGATATCCGCGCCGCGTTCCGGAACACGCAGACGGACCAGCAGACACTCAGTGCCTACGGCAACACCCGTAACGAACCGGACTTCTCGCAGGAAGTGCAGATCACGGTGAACGGTACCATCGGAGACAAGCTGAACATCCTTGCGGACTGGAACACACAGCGCACGTTCGAATATGAGAATCAGCTGAAGATCAAATATACCGGGTATGAGGATGAGATCGTGCAGAGCGTTGAGGCCGGTAACGTTTCACTCTCCACCAGTTCCAGCTTCGTGTCGAGCAGTTCCGCGCTGTTCGGTATCAAAGCCGCATTCCAGATCGGTCCGCTCAAACTGACCGCGATCGCTTCGCAGAAAAAAGGACAGATCCAGGAGAAGAGTCTCAGCGGCGGAACATCCAAGAGTGAATTCCAGAAACGGGCGTGGGAATATTCCAAGGACCATTTCTTTGTGGACGTTGCTTACCGCAGTACGTATGAACCCTACATCAAAACACAAACGCTGACAAGACCCGATCTGCAGATCAAAGAGAACGAATATGAAGTGTGGTTATATCATATCGGCCAGGCAAATGAAACGATGCAGAAAGGTGTAGCGTATTTCGACCTTCCTCCAGTCACGATCAATGATACGCTCACGTATTTCCCGTTGAAAGATTCGACCAATATCACCGACGTAACGAAACGTGTCGTCCGCGGTGATTGGGATAAGTTGGAACCGGGAAAAGATTATCGACTGAACAAAGATGCGGGATATATCACGATGAACCGCTCGGTGCAGAACGGACAAGCGATCGCCATTTCGTACCGGATCGAGATGGGTTCCGGAAATGATGATGACCTGATCTATGGAACGCCGTGGAAGTCATTAGGGAACAACTCATCGAATGTGCTTGTCCTGAAACTGGTAAAGCCGTTGAATTATATCCTTCCGCAGGACTCGCTGCCGTTCTCTCTGATGATGAAGAATATCTATCCTCTCGGCGGCCGGAAAGTGGAGAAGGACGGATTCGAACTGGAGATGAAATACCTGGAATCGTCATCAGAGCCGGTGGTTGTCATCGGTTCCACGAAGATCGTCACAATATTCGGCCTTGATGTGATCAGCGAGAGCGGTTCCCCGGGATCCGACCAAAAATTCGATTTTAATCCCGGTATCACAATCGATCAGGAACGTGGCGAGATCATCTTTCCTTCGCTCAGGCCATTTACCGACGGGTTACGCGAGGGACTAAAAAAGATAAGTCCGCCGCTCGCTGATTCCGTGATCAATAAGTATCTCTACACGAATCTATACGACACCACCAGTGAAGCGGCACAGCAGAACAATGAGAAGGACAAGTTCATGATCATGGGAAAGATCACGGCGTCCAGCTCGAACACGATCAATCTCGGATTCAACGTTGTAGAAGGAAGTGTGCAGGTACTGTTGAACGGTTCGCCCCTTCAAGCGAATGTGGACTATACCGTCGATTACATCATCGGTCAGGTGATCATCAAGAAACAGGAAGCGCTTGTTCCCGGGGCCAATCTTCAGGTGAAATTCGAACAGAACGATCTGTTCCAGCTTGCATCGAAGACTTTGCTCGGAATCCGCGGAGAGATCGATGTCTCCGAAAAGACGAAGATCGGATTCACCATGATGAATCTCGACCAACAGGTATTGAGCGATAAAGTGCGTCTGAATGAGGAACCATCCAACAACTCCATTTATGGATTCGACGGACAGACCTCCGGTGATCTGCCGTTCCTGACCAAAGCGATCGACATGCTTCCGTTCATCGACACGAAAGCAAAATCGGATTTCACTCTGCGTGCGGAAGCGGCATACATGAATCCCGATCCGAACACCAAGAAGAGCACCATCGCGGATGACAACGGGTCCGGTATCGCCTACATCGACGATTTTGAAGGGGCGAAAAGGATCATCCCGCTCGGTGTCGGTTATGGTCAGTGGCACGATATGAGTGCACCGGCGTTCCAGGAAGGTGTGGATAGTTATATCATCAGAGCTGCATGGCTTCCTGATGCAAAGAAGATCGAATCGAAGGCCCGCACGTACTGGTACAATCCCATCGGCGGAATTCCGATCGATGCCATCTATGGCGTTGATGCAAACGGAAAATCCATCAAGCAGGTCGGTAGAGGGCAGGACCTGATACAGGTGCTTCAATTGAATTATAATCCGAAAGAACGCGGTGCTTACAACTTCGGTATGGATCTTAAAAAGTCCCTGCTCGATGATCCGAAAAGGAATTGGGGCGGGGTGATGAAACTGCTCTCTACCAGTTCCATCAATATGATCACGGAGAACGTCGGGTTCATCGAGATCTGGGTCCGTGTAACGCCGGGAAAAGGAAGGATCGATTCCACCAGAAAAGTATTCATTGATCTCGGCACGATCAGTGAAGATGTCATACCGGACGGATCATGGCAAACCGAGGATAAAGGAAAGTTCAAGAATGATATTCTCGCTCAGGATGAAGATACCGGTTTGGACGGTGATTTCGATGATGAAGAACGTTCCAAACATCAGGCGTTCATCGATTCCAACAAGGTCCTCTTCCCGAACATTGTCTCCGATCCATCAGGCGATAATTTTGTCTATAGCACGACCGATTTCCGTTTCATCAATCAAACGGAAAAGAACAGTACCAGCGAGATCGGACGGTTCCCTGACTCCGAGGACCTGAACAGGAACAGTAACTCGGACCGTACGAACGACTACTATGAGTATGAACTGAACCTCGATACGACAAGTGCGAATCCGCTGAAGATCGGCGGCGGTACGAACGGATGGTACCAGTACCGTATTCCGATCAACAATTATAAATATAAGATCGGAGCACCTGACCAGTCCAACATCCAATATGCGCGTCTATGGTATACAGGACATTCAGAAGAATTCGAGATGCAGTTCGTTGAGTTCAACCTTATCGGCAACCAATGGGAAGAAGCTCGGAAGAACGATCCGACATTCAAAGTGTCCGTTGTGAACGTTGAGGATAATACGCTTCAGGGATACACATTGCCGCCGGGAGTCTTCCGCGAGCGTGACAGGACCAAACCGGATGAACAGGTATACGGCAATGAACAATCACTTGCGCTGAACATCTTCGATCTTCAGGATGGTGACAGCCGCGAGGCGATCAAAAAATTCTCGTACCGCCCGCTGGATGTGTTCAGTTACCGGCAGATGAAGATGTTCGTCCACGGCGACAATCATTTCGGCGTTACGGCGGATAAAGCGACCGTGAAGATGTACATCCGGTTCGGTTCGGACAGTTTGAACTATTATGAATATAAAGCACCGGTCTATCCCGGGTGGGATCAGCGCAATAATGTGAACATTCGTTTTGAGGACCTTACATCCATCAAACAGGGACGTGATACGATCGGGATACGGATCGTCCGAACCATACCGAACGGACCGGAAGGTTCGACCTATGCAGTGCTCGGGAATCCGACACTGACCCGTATCACGTTCATCTCAATCGGCTTAGAGAATCCGCTGACGAAGAATAAACCGAACGACAGAGGAGTGACCGGTCAAGTGTGGGTGAATGAACTCCGTCTTGCGGATGTCGATGATACTCCCGGCTGGGCGTACAGTGTATCGACCAGTGTGAAGCTGGCGGACTTCGGTACCATGGCATTCAATTACAGCAAGGTCGATCCGTACTTCCACAGTCTTGAGAGCCGGTTCGGCAGCCGTGTCACGTCGACGAGCTGGAACTTCTCCTCATCATTCGCCTTCGACCGTTTCCTTCCGCAGGACTGGAATGGAACACAGCTTCCGTTCAGTTATTCGCACTCGGAACAGATCTCCACTCCGCAGTATCTGCCGAGTTCCGATATTATTGTGGCGAAGGCGGCGGATCAGCGGAAAGATTTTGTGACTCAGAAGACCGGTTCAGCAGCGGCAGGAGAAGCGGAAAAGCAGAAGGTCCTGTTAGAGGCGCAAACGTTATTGACGTCGGACACGTATGCCGTTCCCGGATTCAAGTTCAACGTCCCGTCCGAGAATTGGTTCTTCCGCGATCTGTTCAATAAGGTCAATTACGGATTCAGTTATACCACATCCAGTCAACGCAATCCGACGACCACTTCCAGAACATCGTGGCAGTGGAACGCAAGGATCAGTTACGGTTATGCGTTCATGGGAACCGATTTCATCCAGCCGTTCGGATTCTTCCAGGACCTCTTCTTCCTTGAAGAGTTCAGAGAACTGCAGCTGTTCTATTTCCCGATCCAAAATATTGCAACAGGATTCACCATCGCCCGTTCTCGCACCAATGAGCGGCTGCGCAGTCTCACAAAGGATACGGAGCCGACGCGCGGTCTTTCATCCGCAAGGAATATGTCATTTGCTTGGAAATTGACCGAGAACGGACTCATTAACCTCTCCGGTGATTATTCCTTGGATATCTCCAGCTCCATGGTACATATGGAACTCGATCCGTGGGGACGTCAACGGAATTTCAGCCAGATCATGAATCAGATCTTCATGCAGGACCGTCTGATGAATTTCGGATATGATAATTCGTACAATCAGTCCTTTACAGTGAACACGAAACCGCGGGTGCCTTCTCTCTTCGATATCAATAAATATGTCACATTCTCAGCACGCTATAACGTGGGATATCGCTGGCAGAACAGTCTGCAGCAGGGAGATCTCGGTATCTCTACGGGCTGGTCGAATAATATTTCGCTGACGTCCGATATCAGTCTGAAGAATTTTGTGGAGACTTGGTTCCCTGCACGTGAAGCCTCCGTCGATCAGCCGCAGTCGCTTCCCGCTCCGTCGAGAGGAAGAGGAGAACGCGATGATGAGGACGCACCGTCCAACGATCCGAAAGAGGAGCCGGCATCGAAACCGCTGGCAGAAGCCGACACGACTCATAGCGAAGGACCGAAACCAAAAGGTGAAGGTCTCATCGGCTTTGCCCGAGTGTTGATCAAGACTCCGTTCCTCGATTATGATAAGATCAATCTTAATTTCACGCAGTCAAATACTGCGACCAACGGCGGCGTCCCCGGACGTCCCGGTTTCACGAATTTCTTCGGTCGTGTGCCGGGCATACAGCAAAGCGAACGTGCGTGGGGACCGAGCCGGGCGTATCAGTTGGGATTGGTCTCGGTACCCGGGGCGAATATCACTGATATCTTTTTGAAACCGCAATTCCCTTTCGTCGGATTCTCAACGGATGCGGATAAACAGTTCAGAGCGAATGGACCGAACGGCGCGTCCGCAAATCTCTCGGATGGTTTCACCCAAAGTAATAAACTGACATTCCGAACAAGCCGTGATCTGTGGACCGGTGCGAAGATCGATCTGAACTGGAATCTGGGCTGGAACTATTCGCGGACGCAGTCCATCCAAACCGATGCCATCACCGGTAAGGTTTCGGTCGTGAACGTAGCTACAGGCGGTTCTATCGAACGGTCATTCTTCACTCTTCCGCCGACGTTCATCTTCTCGATGTTCAAGAGCGGTATTGAACAGGTAGGGAAGAGATATTCTGAACTTGTTCCGACACCAACATCACCGAATCAGGACCAGAAACTTTCGCAGGCGTTTGAAGAAGGATTCGAGACCCTTCCGATCATGAAGAAAGTGTTTGGCGATATGTTCCCGAGAGTGAACTATTCTTTCCGGTGGGACGGACTCGAACAGATGAGTCTCTTTAAGAGTTTTGCAACGCACGTCAGTCTTGATCATGCATATCAATCGAGTTATTCCAAAGTGTTCAAAGGAAGCGCCGGCGGCGGGAATGTGACCGAGAGCCAGCGTATCACGTATGCATTCTCTCCGCTCGCCGGTTTGAGCTTCGCGTTCAAAGAAGTGTTGAAAGGGACCATGAGTGCGAACGTCCGGTATGGTTCAAATGTTTCGTATGACCTTACTCCTGCTTCCAAAAATATCGTTGAAACGGTTGGTAACGATATGTCCATCACCGGAAGTTTTTCGAAGACAGGATTCGAGATCCCGTTGTTCGGCGTGAGTCTGCAGAATGATATCGATGTGAGTTTCACCTATTCCATGGCGAAGAATTCCCGGACGACGTTCGATGCAAAAGCGAATGCGTTGAACACGAAAGGAACTCCCGGTGAAGGTTCTACCCGCACGCAGATGGAACCGCGCGTGCGCTATGTACTCAGTGCCCGCGTGACCGCATCGCTCTTCTACCGCTATACCAAGACCGAACCGGATGCCGGCGGTTCGCGCATACCCGGTTCAACGTCCAACGAAGGGGGCGTTGATGTGCATATTGCAATCCAATAATCATTCGAAAGCAGGTCGGTATGGATACGAATAAAGGACATCTTCTCTGGGTCGATGACGAGATCGAACTGCTTCGCGCACATGTCGTGCTGCTGCGGGACAAAGGTTATGATGTCGACACGGCCACCAACGGCGATGATGCCATTGAGATGGTCCGCACCAAAGCCTACGACCTCGTATTTCTTGATGAGATGATGCCGGGAAAAGGCGGACTTGAAACACTCGCAGTGATCAAAGATATCTCACCATCTGTCCCCGTTGTGATGATCACCAAGAACGAAGCGGAATCGCTGATGGAAGAGGCGATCGGCAGCAAGATCTCGGATTATCTGACAAAACCGGTCAATCCGAGCCAGATCCTGCTGGTCTGCAAGAAGTTCCTGGAAGGGAAAAAGATCCAAAGCGAACAGGTGTCACGCGATTATACGCAGGAATTCTCCTCTATTTCAAGAATGCTGCTGAACCCGCTGGATTACACTGAATGGACCGATCTCTATATTAAGATCGCCAATTGGGAAATGGAACTCGATAAACATCCTGAATTGGGTCTGCAGAAGATGCTCGCCGATCAACGGCGGGAAAGCAATGCAGAGTTCTCGAAGTATGTTGAAAAGAACTATCAAACGTGGATCAATCGGAAAGAGAATCGTCCGACACTCTCCACGGACATCATGGAAAAGTATGTCATCCCGAATCTGAACGACAAGAAATCGGTCTTCCTGTTCGTGGTGGATTGTATGCGCCTCGATCAATGGCTCGTGATGGAAGAGTATCTTCGTGAACTGTATTCCATCGAGAAGGAATATTATTTCTCCATCCTTCCGACCGCCACTCCGTACTCACGCAACGCGATCTTCAGCGGTCTCTTCCCGTTGGAACTGGAACAGCGCTATCCTGATCTGTGGCAGGGAGAGGACGACAGCGAAACGAGTCACAACAAATACGAGAAGGAACTGCTGATGAAGCTTCTCGAGCGGAAACGGATCGCACTGAAACCGGAACCGAAGTATGTGAAGATCCTTGATACGGAATTCGGCAGACAGATCCAGTCCAATATCATCTCCTACACGCAGAATAAACTGACAGCCATCGTCGTCAACTTCGTGGATATGCTCGCGCACGGCCGCTCGGATGATCCCATTCTGAAAGAGATCGCTCCGGACGAATCCGCGTACCGTTCATTGACGAACACATGGTTCAAGCATTCGTCGCTCTACGGTATGTTCCAGATGCTCGCTGCACGCAAGGATGTGAAGATCATCGTCACGACGGACCATGGAAGCGTCCGCTGTATGCGCGGTTCGAAAGTGATCGGGGATAAGGAAGCTTCGACGAATCTCCGCTACAAGTTCGGACGAAACCTGAAATCCGACGAGAAGCACTCCATCTTCCTGAAGAACCCGAAGGATTTCAAACTGCCGCAGCGTGCTATCACCACGAATTACATCGTTGCGAAAGAGGATTATTATTTTGTCTACCCGACGGAATATCATAAATACCTTAATCAGTACCGTGACAGTTTCCAGCATGGCGGCATCTCCATGGAAGAGATGATCCTGCCCGTGATCACGATGGAACCGAAATAGACGAATGCAGCAGATCACGACCCATAGCGAAGAAGAGACGATCCTTGCAGGTGTTGAATTCTCCCGGCTGCTCATCCCTGGTTCAGTGGTCGCGCTGGAAGGGGATCTGGGAACAGGGAAGACGCACTTTACTAAAGGCATTTCACGCGGACTGGAAATTGCGGATAATGTTACGAGTCCTACTTTTACTATCGTTAACGAACACCGCGGCGGCCGGCTTCCTCTTTATCATTTTGACTGCTACCGACTGCGAA
This sequence comes from Bacteroidota bacterium, assembly GCA_049317705.1. Lineage (GTDB taxonomy): Bacteria > Bacteroidota > Ignavibacteria > UBA10030 > UBA8401 > UBA8401. Next base: position 22,327 of record JBMOHT010000002.1, read on the forward strand.
CACCGGCTGAGCTGGACGAATTGGGATTCGACGAATACATCTACGGCAGCGGGGTTTGTGTTATCGAATGGGCGGAGCTGATCGAATCACGATTGCCGGAACACCGCTTCAATGTCCGATTAACGCTTGGCAACAACGAAACTGAACGGACCATCATCATCACTCAACAATGATCATTGCCATCGAAACAGCAACGGAAGTCTGCAGCGCCGCGCTTGTCCATTCATCGAATGTGCTTGCCCGCCGTTCCGTTCATGAAAAGAATATCCATTCCGAACGCCTGCTCATTCTGATCGACGAGGTCCTGAAGGAATCGAATACTGCTCCTTCGCAATTGACCGCTGTTGCAGTCTCAGTCGGACCGGGTTCGTTCACCGGACTGCGTATCGGACTGAGTGCGGCGAAAGGACTCGCAATGGCGCTCAACATTCCCATTATCGCCGTCCCTACGCTCGATGGAATTGCTGAAAGTTTTCGTCTTTCGCGTACCATTCCCTCAGAAATGAATTTTTGCGCCATGATCGAAGCAAAACGAGAGGAAGCATTCTTTGCATTCTATTCAGTGACACCGCAAGAGATACAGCGCCGCTCGGAATATTCCATCAAAGTAAAGAATGAGATCCTCCCGGAAGCTGCTTCGCTGAGTGCGGAGACGGAACAACCGGAGACATCCGCTGCCTCGATCGGTCTACTTGCCGAACGGAAGCAGAAAGAATTCCTCATTTCCGATTTTAGCTTGCTGGAACCGCTGTATTTGCGCGATTTTGTCGCTACTTTACCGAAGAACAAAGCATAACCTCAGTTATTCCCGCCTATTGCAGATTTTCATTGAAATAAAGGTGAATGATGGATATTTTGTCCTACGTATTGATAACAAGAAAAGGTAACTATGTCCTGGTTTAGACGCTCAACGGAAAATATTGCATCCGACAATCAGAAAAAAGATATGCCGGAAGGGATGTGGAAAAAATGCGCATCCTGCGGCGAGATCATCCACAAAGGAGCGTTGGAACAGAATCTGTGGGTCTGCACGAAATGCAGTCATCATTTCCGCATCGGCAGCAATGAATATTTCGGTATCCTGTTCGACGAAGGGTCAATGAAGGAATTCGATTCAAAAATGACCTCGAAGGATCCGCTGAATTTTGTCGACACGAAGAAGTATAAGGATCGTATCAAAGAGACCATTAAAAAGACCGGACTGAGCGATGCGCTCCGGTATGCAACCGGAAAAATGAACAAACGCGAAGTGGTGATCGCCTGCATGGATTTCGGATTCATCGGCGGCAGCATGGGAAGCGTTGTCGGTGAGAAGATCAGCCGAGCCGTGGATAAAGCGATCAAGCTGAAAGCACCGCTCATCATCATCTCCGCCAGCGGCGGTGCACGCATGATGGAAGCGGCGTATTCACTGATGCAGCTGGCGAAGACCAGCGCAAAACTGGCGCAGTTGTCGAACGCAGGACTTCCGTTCATCTCTCTGATGACCGATCCGACCACCGGCGGAGTTACAGCCAGTTTTGCAATGTTAGGTGATATCAACATCGCGGAACCGAACGCTCTTGTCGGTTTCGCCGGTCCCCGTGTGATCAAACAGACCATCGGCAAGGACCTTCCGGAAGGTTTCCAGCGGGCGGAATTCCTGCAGGAAAAAGGATTCGTGGACCTCGTCGTTCCAAGAAAAGATCTGAAAGCGACGATCTCCAATTTATTCGAAATGATACATTAAAATTTTATGGAAATTCATATTTTAGGCGTTCCCATGGACCTCGGCGCAGGCCGCCGCGGTGTCGACATGGGTCCTTCCGCGATACGCATCGCCGGTGTTTCGGAAAAGCTTCAGATACTCGGTCACACCGTGATCGAAGAAGGCGATATCTCCACAAAGATCCCCGAACAGCAAAAGGTCAAGAATCCCAAACTGAAGTATCTTCCTGAGATCGTCCGCGCATGTACATTGCTTGCAGCAAAGACAGAGAAGATCCTCGAAGGGGGCGGCTTTCCGCTCGTTCTGGGAGGCGACCACTCCATTGCGATCGGAACGATCGCGGGTGTCTCAAATTATTGTCAGCATCAGAAGAAGAAGCTCGGCGTTATTTGGGTGGATGCACACGGTGATATGAATACCGATGTTACCTCTCCGTCCGGAAATATCCACGGCATGCCGCTCGCTGCTTCCATCGGACTCGGCGCGATTGAGTTGACCTCCATCGGCGGCGATTACCAAAAGCTCGACCCGAAGAATCTTGTGATGATCGCCATCCGCGATCTTGATGCCGGCGAAAAAGCGGCCATCAGAAAGAATAACATCACCATCTTCACGATGGAAGATATTGATAAACACGGAATGGCCGTTGTCATCACCAAAGCACTCCATAAACTGAAGGATGTCGATTTCGTCCATGTCAGTTTCGATATGGACGCGATGGACCCGAAAGAATGTCCCGGCGTCGGCACACCGGTGAAGGGCGGACTGGAATACCGCGAAGCGCATCTGATCATGGAGACACTCTCCACAAATAATCGCATGCATTCGCTGGAAGTGGTCGAAACAAATCCGATCCTCGATAACCGCAATCAATCCGCTGAATTTGCAGTGGAATTGATGCAGTCCGGCTTCGGAAAGAAAATTATCTAGATCGATCTCTATCAGGCTACAGAATCATTTCTGATCGTGTGGTCATTCTGAGCGAAGACGAAGGATGACCCGGCGAAGGGAATGAAAATAAAATTTACGTCACCCTGAGCGCTTGTCCGCCTTTCTTTTTGGCGGAAGTCCCTTTTTTTGGGACGAGTCGAAGGGTCCATAATAAGATCCCCTTTTTTTTGATCACACTCTCTCATATCTCCGAGCTCCGTTCCCGTCTCGCATCATTCCGTGCTGAAGGTAAATCCATTGGTCTGGTCCCGACGATGGGATTCCTGCATGAGGGACATCTGACACTGATCAGAAAAGCAAAGAGTGAATGTGATATTGTTGTCGTTTCCATCTTTGTCAATCCGACACAGTTCGCTCCGCATGAGGATCTGGAAAAATATCCCCGCGATATCAACGGTGATTCCGAACGGGCATCCGGTGCCGGCTGTGATCTGCTCTTTATCCCGGCCGTCAGCGAAATGTATCCGGATGGATATAAGAGTTATGTATCGGTCGACGGATTGTCTTCCGTACTCGAAGGAGAATTTCGGCCGACGCATTTCAAAGGTGTCGCGACTGTGGTCCTGAAATTATTCAACATCGTACAGCCTCACTGCGCATATTTCGGTCAGAAAGATGCGCAGCAAAGCATCGTTATCAAAAAGATGGTGAAGGATCTCGATGTTCCGGTCACTATCATTATCGTGCCGACGATGCGCGAGCAGGATGGACTGGCGATGAGTTCGCGCAATGTCTATCTTGACCATGAACAGAGAAAGAATGCCGTTGTTCTTTCGCGGGCGCTGGCACTGGCGAAGGAGCGCATCTCCAAAGGCATCCGTGATCCGCAGCTGATCATCGCTGAAATGAGAGAGATGGTCCTCACCGCACATCCGACCTCCATCGATTATATTGAAGTGGTCGATTCAGAACTTCTCACGAAAAAAGGAATGCTGCTGTCAGGCGATTCAGTCCTCATACCGCTTGCCGTGCGGTTCGGTTCCACCCGGCTCATTGACAATATCATCGTACCAGTGTAATTACAAAGGAAAAATCTATGTCAAATTTTGCAACGATCATTATGGCAGCAGGTAAAGGGACCCGCATGAAGGACCCGTCGAAAGCAAAAGTGATGTTCGAAGTGAACGGTAAGCCGATGGTGCAGCATGTTGTGGAGATCGCACAGTCGCTCGGCTCCGAACGTATCATCACCATTGTCGGTTTCCAGCGTGAGTCCGTGTATAACCATTTGGAAAAGGTTGCACCGGCCGTCGAGTTTGCCGTGCAGGATCCGCAGCTCGGAACGGGACATGCCGTGATGCAGGCCGAACCGTTCCTTCGCCGGTATGGCGGAGATGTGATCGTGTTGTCCGGCGATGTTCCGGTCCTTCGTAAAGAGACCATCCAGAAACTGATCGATTATCATCGGGACAATAATGCCGCCGGAACGATCCTGACAGCACAACTTCCCGATCCCACAGGGTATGGACGCATCCTCCGGAGCAAAAGCGGATATGTCGTCGGTATTATGGAGCATAAGGATGCGACGGACGAACAGAGGAAGATCAACGAGATCAATTCCGGTATCTATATCTTTGATACACGGTATCTCTTCTCGGCACTGCAGCATATCAATCCGCACAACGCGCAGAATGAATACTATCTGACCGATGTTTTCGGCCATTTTTGGAAACAAAAGCTCGTTGTGGCGGCAATGCTTACGGATGATGCGAATGAGATCCGCGGCGTGAATACGCTCGAACAGCTTCAGGAAGCGGAAACAGAGTTGAATTCACGGAACAAATAGACCCCTTTTCATGTCTATATTGACAAAGCACGCAGTTTTTCATAATTTGAATGAGAAGAAAACGGTGATGATATGAGAAAAATATTTGTGCTGATGCTGTTCTGCGTATTCGGTCTGACCGTTGGCTCGGCTCAATTCAAACCGAGATCATCGGAACAGCCGAAAGTGGCTGATTCTTTCATCCAGACGCAGTCGGCGAGTGATTGGTTCAATCTCTTCAATCCCAACAATTTTCAGATGCGTCATTCCTATTCCGCCAGTTACTCCATGGGGGGAGGACAGTCCATCGCACTGCAGCGTTACACCAATACGATGATGTATCAGTTTACACCGAATCTTGAAGCACGCGTTGATCTGAGTCTGCAGAATTCACCGTTCAGTTCCTTTGAATATCGTCTTCAGAATCAATTCAATAAAGCATATATCAGCCGTGCTGAGTTGAATTACCGTCCGACGGACAATATGGTCATCCGGCTTCAGTATCGTGAAATGCCGTATTCATATTACGGCTACGGTTATGGTCAGCCGTTCGGCGGCATGTTCTCCGGTCTTGATTATAACGGCGACTAAAAACATTATCTCTTTGTATAGATCGTATCATGATAGGAATAACCGAGTGGTCATGAAGGCCTTCTCGGTTATTTTTTTGTGAACCAATGTCAATAGCTCTTCGGTTCTTTGCGCAACGGAAGTAAACAATTGCAACAATGTTTGTGGGATTTTGTGTCTTCGTGCCTTTGTGGCTAAAGGACTCTGAACGTTTACTATGAATCTATCTGCAAAAAATAAACTGCTGCTGAATATCGCCGTCGTTCTGCTTCTGCTCTTCAACGGAATGCAGCTCTATGGGATCTTTGCTCAAAAGGATTCCGCACAGCCGGTTCCCGCAAAGCGTCTTGACGATACGGCGCATGTCGCAACGCAGATCAATGTGCAGAACGGCTGCGGCGTGAAAGGTGTCGGCACGGTGATGACGACGTTCTGCCGTCAGAACGGTTTTGATGTGGTGGAGATGGGGAACTATAAGAGTTTCGATCTTGAGCATTCCATTGTTATCGACCGCAATGGAAAATCCGGTGAACCTCAACGGCTGGCAGCGCTGCTCGGCATCGATCCCAAGAATGTGGTTCAGCAGTTCAATAACGATCAAATGGTCACCGCAACCGTGGTGATCGGAAAAGATTTTAAATCATTACTACCCTGGAAGTAACCAAAGGAGCACAGTGACCTCGAAATCCCTTGCAAAACTCATCGCCAACGGCGCATTGAGCAAAAAAGCGTTTGATGTGACAATTCTCGATCTCCGCAAACTCACCACGATGACGGATTATTTTGTTGTCTGTTCGGTCGATTCCGATACACAGGCACGGGCCGTTGCCGATGCCATTAAGAACGAAGCGCTGGAAAAAGGCGAGACCTCCGTCCGGAAAGAAGGATATTCCGAAGGACGCTGGGTGCTCCTCGATTTTGTCGATGTGGTAGCACACGTTTTCTATAAAGAGACCCGCGAATTCTACAATCTGGAAAAATTGTGGGGCGATGCAAAGTTCGAATATGTCAGCGATGAACCGGCTGCCAAGGCGAAGTCCGAAAAACCGAAAAAGAAACCGACCACCCGAAAGAAGACAGTAAAAAAATGACCGAACAGCTGCAGCATCAGCTCTCCGCAATCCTTGCCGAATTACAGTATCCGGCTGTCGATGTGAAGTTCGATAAACCCAAAGTAGAAGCCCACGGGGATCTGACGACCAATGTCGCGATGGTCCTTGCGAAATCCGTCGGGAAGAATCCCCGCCAGGTCGCACAATCCATCGTGGACAAACTCACGATCAACGATTCATTCCTCTCGGGAGTTGAGATCGCCGGACCGGGATTCATCAATTTCCGGTTCTCGAACGGCTACGTGGTGGAAAGTGCCAAGAAGATCCTGAAACAGAACTCTTCTTTCGGAAGATCTGATATCGCTAACGGGAAGAAGACGAATCTCGAATGGGTCAGCGCGAATCCGACCGGACTGCTGCATGCAGGACACGGCAGACAGGTGCTGCTCGGACAAGTGATCGCTAATTTGCTGGAGTGGACTGGTCACACCGTCACCCGGGAATATTATTTCAACAATGCCGGCAATCAGATGCGGACCCTGGCGGAGAGTATCTATTCCCGCTATCGTCAGGAACTCGGTGATGAATATCCTTTTCCCGAAGAGGGATATAAAGGGGAATACATCGTTGATATCGCCAAAGAGATCATCGCGCTGAAAGGGGAATCGCTGAAAGAGAGTGACCCGGAGCGGACATTCTTCAAAAATTATGGTGAAGAGTGGTGCTTCAAGAAGATCAAGGAGACACTCGCACGGCTTGATGTAAAGCATGATGTGTTCTACAACGAAGATTCCCTCTACAAAACGGGTAAGATCACTGAAGTGGTCGAGGAATTCAAAAAGAAGGACCTTGCGTACGACGCTGAAGGCGCGGTCTGGTTCCGTGCAACAAAGTTCGGAGCGGACAAGGACAGGGTGATCGTGAAGAGCACCGGTGAGCCGACCTACCGACTGCCTGATATCGCTTATCATCGGGAAAAATTCCGTCGTGGATTCGAACTGATCGTTGATATCTTCGGCGCTGACCATATTGCGACGATCCCCGATGTGCTGAACGGAGTTCAGGCATTAGGATATGAAACGAAGGATGTGAAAGTGATCATCCACCAAATGGTCTCGTTCGTGAACGGCGAAGAGATCGTGAAGATGTCCAAGCGGAATGCAAAGACATACACGCTCGACGATCTGATCGATGAAGTAGGTGTTGATGCCGTTGCGTATTTCTTCGTGATGCGTTCCGTCGGGACCCACCTGGAATTCGATATCGCCCTTGCGAAGGAACAATCCGATAAGAATCCTGTCTATTACCTGCAATATGCCCATGCTCGCATTGCCAGTATTCTCCGCCATGCTGCAACGGACGGTATTGCTGTCGATAACGTCGATTCGATGCTTTCCAATACCGATTTTTCCCTTATCAAGGAGAAGGAAGAGATCGATCTGCTCAAGAAACTGTTGGAATTCCCTGAGGTCGTCGAAAGCTGTGCCGGTTCCTTTGAACCGCACCGGTTGACAACGTATCTCCGCGAAGTAGCGGAGACATTTCATCGTTTCTATCATGAACATCGTGTTATCAATGATGATAAACAGCTGATGCAGGCCCGGTTGACCGTCTGTTTGATGTCGAAGATCGTCATCGCGAACGGCTGTAAAATTTTAAGTGTATCTTGTCCTGAAAAAATGTAATTTATTCCAACAAAACGAGGAATTACCCGCCCAAATTGTTACTGCATTATTGACCGCTTGCTGAAATATTATGCTGTAGGCATGTGGTCCTCACGTCATCTCCGGTACTGATATTCGTTGGAAATACTGGCAGATTTTGTTAAATTCATAAATTCCACAGTAAATTTTAGGACTGATGAAAAACATTCTCGTTACCGGCGGGGCCGGTTTTATTGGGAGTAATTTTGTTCATTTCATGCTGAACAAATATCCCGGATATAGGATCATTAATTTTGATACGCTGACATACGCCGGAAATCTTGAGAATCTGTCTGCGATCGAAAAACATCCCAATTACACGTTTGTCAAAGGCGATATTTGTGACCGCGCTGCGGTACTGAAAGCATTCCGCGATCATGCGATCGATTCGGTCGTTCACTTTGCTGCTGAATCCCACGTGGACCGCAGTATCACCGGTCCTGCGATCTTTGTTCATACCAATGTTGTCGGCACGCAGGTCCTGCTCGATGCAGCCCGCGAGGTCGGTATCGAAAAATTTCTTCATGTCTCAACGGACGAGGTATACGGTTCGCTCGGAGCGACCGGATATTTCACGGAAGAGACTCCGCTCCATCCCAATAGTCCCTACTCTGCTAGTAAAGCATCCTCCGACATGCTCGTCCTTGCGTATCAGCACACGTTCGGGTTCCCGGGAGTCGTTACTCGATGCTCGAATAATTACGGTCCGTTCCAATTTCCCGAAAAACTGATCCCGCTGCTGATCGCGAATGCGGTGAATGATAGACCGATACCTGTGTACGGCGACGGTTCCAATGTGCGTGATTGGTTGTATGTTGAGGATCATTGTTCGGCTCTTGATGTTGTTCTGCACAACGGGAAAATAGGCGATGTCTATAACATTGGCGGTCATAATGAGTGGAAGAATATCGATATCGTAAAACTTGTCCTGAAAGAGATCGGCAAACCGGAATCGCTCATCACGTATGTGAAGGACCGGCCGGGGCATGACAAGCGGTATGCGATCGATGCAGCAAAGATCAAGGATGAACTGGGTTGGGTCCCTTCATACCAGTTCGAGAGCGGCATCAAGAAGACGATCCAGTGGTATCTTCAGAACAAGCAGTGGTGGGAGAGGATCATCAGCGGTGATTACAAAAAATATTATGAATCTCAATATTCAGATCGGAAGTGATCGTCCATGAACTATAAAAGAATAGTTTTTCTCAGCATGCTCCTGCTTGCCGTTTCGGCCTCATACGGTCAAACTCAGGATAATGATGAAGACACGAAGAAGACATCACAGAAAACGCCTCAGCAGCAATCCCCGGGAGCGATAGTCTCTGTCGTCATGGATGGTCCGGTCGATGTGAAAGAATACATAGTCGGTCCCGGTGATATTTTCAATGTGGGTATTTGGGCAACGGTGCCGATGAACTTTCAGGTGCCGGTCACTCCCGAAGGGACCGTGATCATTCCGACGGTCAACGAGGTCTCGGTCAGCGGTTTGACGCTGGAAGCGGCGAAAAAACTGGTGCTGAGCGAGATCAAGAAGAAATATATCTCCGGCGCGGCTTCGTTCACGCTGTTCGTTCCCCGTACCTTTATGGTCACGATCAAGGGAGCGGTGAAAGAGGAAGGGAAGCGGTATGCGCAGGCGACACAACGGGTGGACATGGTCGTGAACTTCCGCAAGACGGAAAAAGAACCGATCGACACGATGATCGCTCAGAGGAACATCACCCTGATCCATACGGATGGCACCAGGCAATCGGTGGATATCGAGAAGTACTATGCGACACGCAGGAAAGAGCTCAATCCTCTGCTGCGGGACGGCGATATTATCATCGTTCCGCCCAAGACGCTTATGAGGAACTTTGTCGCCGTTTACGGTGCTGTGAACAAACAGGGATCATTCGAATATTCGGAAGGGGACAGTCTGCTGGGGATGCTTTCGATCGCTCGAGGATTGTCGAAGATCGCGGACAGCAGTAATATCGTGATCACACGGTATACAGAAGGTTCGTCTCCCGAGCGTATCAAGATCGATCTTGCCGCGATTGCGGCCGGTTCCTCGAGGGATGTTGTACTGAAACGCGGGGACAGGATCGTTGTCTACGAGCGCTATATCTCTCAGCGGTCCGCCAGCGTTAATGTGACCGGTGAAGTGAAATACCCGGGTGTTTATCCCATCACCAAAGATTCCACTTTCGTCTCTGAGATCATTGAAGCAGCGGGAGGAATGACACCGTATGCATCGCTGAAGAATTCTCAGTTGTACAGGCGTTCTGTCAATTATTATGATATCGCCATTGAACGGCTGGAAAGCGGACGCGGCGGTATCACACCGGAAGACAGCGCATACTACTATCTGGAAACGGACATCAGGATCAACCGTGAGCTGGTCGTAATGGATTTCACCGAACTGATCGAAAAGAACAATGCGGCGAAGGATGTTATGCTGCGCGACGGTGATGAGATCCACATTTCTGCAAAGAAACGCACTGTCTATGTGTTCGGCCAGGTCGTGAACCCCGGACACATTTTGTTCTCACCGGGGAAGGATGTGAACTATTACATCAACCTGGCGGGCGGTATTACCCTTGATGCTCGGAGTGATCTGAAGATCATTAAAGCGGCGACCCGTCAATGGCTCGATCCAAATAAGACGATGATCGAAGAGGGGGATTATGTCTGGGTCCCGAAGGAGCCTTACCGTCCATTCGGGTATTATTTGACGATCTACAGTCAGGTCTTCGGCATTGTTGCCACCGTGGTCAGTTTAGCATTGTTAGTGACGAAATAGTTCTCACCATCAACCATTTGAAAAGATCCTTATGCCGGAATCAAATTTTTCAACACCATCAGTCTATAAAGTGACCGAGATCCTGGATTTCCTGAAGTTCTGGAGAAGGACGATATTGCTGTTCTTCGGCATCGCCACTGCCGCGGGTTTGATCGCGGCATTCCTGGTCTCCAGGCAGTACAAATCCGTCGCCCGCGTCATACCGCCCAAAGAGAGCAATGTCCTGAACAGTTTGAGCGGCATGTCCAGCCTGATGCGTTCACTCCCGGTCGGCATTGGCAGTCTGGGCGGAAAACACGGTTCGGAGGATCTAGATTTTATCGCCGTTACGAAGAGCAGAACGGTGCAGGAAGAGATCGTCACGAAGTTCGATCTGAAGAGGATCTATGAGGTCTCGGATAGTTCTATGGAGAAGACGCTGAAGATCTTCCAATCGAACATCGAGATCGATTGGACAGAAGAGAATGTGCTTGAGATCAGAGTATGGGACGAGGACAGTAAGAGAGCGATGGATATCGCCAACTATTATGTTGAACTGCTCAACAGAAGGAGTTATGAACTGTACACCAACGAAGCCCGGTACAATCGTCTTTTCATCGAACAGCGTGTCGAGAAGAACAAGAACGATCTGAAGAATGCGGAAGAGGATCTGAAGGCGTATCAGGAGAAGACCAAGACATTCATCCCGCCGAGCACCGATGCCGCCACCATGTCCGGATTCGGTGAGCTGGTGGTGATGAAGACCAAGAAGGAGATCGAAGCGGCCTTCCTGAAGAAATCCCTCGGTGAACAGCATCCTCAGTATCAGCAGGTGCAGATGGAACTCGAGACCCTGGATAAAAAGATGAGCGATCTTCCTAATGTCGGACTTTCCTATTTCCGTCTGATCAGACAGGTGCTCATTCAGCAGAAGATCATGGAGACCATCATCCCGCTGTATGAACAGGCGAAGATCAACGAACATAAGGACATCCCTGCGGCCTATATCCTCGATTCCGCAATTCAAGGGGAGCGTCCCGACCGTCCGAAACGATCGGCCGTCGTAGCGATCTCATCTTTCATGGGATTGCTGCTTGCCGGTGCGTATATCCTCTATAAGATCCATTTTTCGCGGCAATAGATTTTCACTGAATTGAGATCAATGCTGCCATCCGACACATCATTGTCCCAGGTCTATCCTCAACGGTTCGCTCTGTTATCGTACCGTCTTGTCGGTATCTTCGGGTTCACATGCTTCCTGCTCACAGTGGCGGCGATCATCTATTTCGATGATATTCAGATCACGGACTTTACTTCGCAGGAGGTTCCGACGATCTACAATATGCGTATCGCCGGATTCAAGATCCTTGACTTCATTTCGCTTTCGCTGTTCTCCATCGTGATCTGCGCCGTCGTCCTGAAAGGGACATTCGAAGTGAACATCTTCCATCGGACATTTTTCATCCTGTTGGGCATATATTGTTATGCGGGATTCGTGGGATTCATCTATAGCTTCATCTATCAGTATGATTATGTAGTGTGGATGCGCGACTTTCAGCAGATCATCTATTATTTCGGATTTTTTCTGATCACCTATATTTTCCTTGATTCGAAACGGAAGTGGAATGTCTTCGTGATCTCGCTTGTAACATTCATGGCGCTCAAGAATGTCTTCATCACGTATAAGACCTTCATGGGAGAAGGGAAGATATTCGGCGACTGGGCGATCCGTGCTTCGCAAAATTCGGAATTCGCCTATTTTCCTATGATGTTCTTTTCGCTCTTTGCCCTGATCCTGTATCGGAAGAATACCGCTCTGAAGATCGCCGTCGGACTGATCGTGTTCCTGTACCTGTTCAATTCACTCATCGGCATCTACCGAACGGTGTGGGTGATCCTGATCCTCGGGACCATGTATTTCTTCACCCTCCTGACCCCGATGGTCCGGAGGAGGACATCGGTATATATGATCGTCTTCATCTCGCTTGCACTGATGATCATTTCCGCCATCTTCCCTCGTTTTTTAGCGCTGGCATGGAACTACAAATTCGCTTCCATCTTTGAATGGAAAGTTGAGGGCGACCGCTCGAACGCCACGCGCGTCATCGAGATCATGAATGTGTTCGATTATATCTTCCGGCACTACAGTTTCCTGCAGGGACTTGGACTGGGTGCTTTTTGGGATGATGCTGCCCGCCGGCTTCTGCCGGACGGCGGTTCCGGTTTCATGTTCAAGACGCGGTTCTACACCACACATATGTTCATGCTGACGCAATTTTTGAAGCTGGGATTTGTTGCAACATTCATCTATTGGTTCTCGATCGGTAAATTGTTCTTGTACATCCTACGGCGGATCAAAGCGATTCCATGGGAGCGGTGGGAAAAATGCATCCTCATCGGCATGCATGTCGGTTTTTTTTGCGGTTATATCTCGAATGCTGATTTTGTGAGGATGTTCCTGCTGATGGGGATCAACCTTGGTCTCACGGCGAGGTATTTTTCCCTTGAGGATGAACAATTCGGAACGACGACGGTACCCGCGTGAAGTGGTCGAATGGAAACATCTGGAATAACAGCATATTGTTGCTGATCAGCAGGGTGCTTGCAAAATTGGCGACTATGGGCGTCGTTGTCGTCACTGCCCGGTGCCTTGGTGTGGAAGGATTCGGTATCTTCAACAGCGTCATCGCTGTTTCCATGTTTGCCGGGATCGTTTCTGAGTTCGGATTGATGATGCCCACGATCAGGAGTATCTCAAATTCCGATACGAAGGATGGATCGGTCGTTGTGCGGTCATTGTCATTCCGCATCATCGCTTCTGCCGGAGCTTGCATCCTGACCGTATTCGCCGGATGGTATGTTGCATTGGACCCGCTCGTGATATTGATCCTGAGTATCGCGTCGGTATTTGAACTCAACGGTACTACGCTCATCAGATCCTTCGAGGGTGTGAATGATTTTCGTCTCGTATCGGTCTATACGGTGATCGAACGGCTATTGTATGGATCGATCGTCATTATCTCCGCACTGTTGTTCCGGTCGGTCACGGCGCTGTCCATCGGCATTCTGCTCGCCGACTCGATCTATGTGGCGGTAGCATATTCAGCATTTCAACGCCGATTTGGGAGGATCACGTTTGTCTTCACCGTGAAGGACCTCCGGGAATATGCGTTGATGGGATTGCCGTTCCTGTTGACGACGGTCTTCAGTAATGTGTATTATAAGATCGATACTATCCTGATAGGGCATCTGGCGTCCATGCAGGATGTCGGGATCTATAATGCCGGGATGCGGATATTAGATGCTCAGATGATGGTCCCCATCACTGTGATGACCAGTGTGTTCCCGCAATTATCACTGTTGTTCCATCAACGGTCTGCGGAATATGGAGCAACGGTGAAGAAATATCTGTTGTTCATGACCTCGGCCGGGATCATCTTTTCCGTTTTGACATTTGCGGTAGCCGGCGTCATCGTTCCGTTGCTCTATTCGGAGAGTTATACCAATGCGATCAACATCCTTCAGATATTGTCGTTGATGCTGGTGTTCTTCTTCATCAATGCGCTTTTATTTCAGACACTGATTTCCATGCATAAGGAACTCGTGTTCACGGGGATCATGCTGTTCAGCGCGGCAGCAAGCCTGATCCTGAATGTGCTGTTGATTCCCAGGTACGGCATTGTCGCATCGGCCTGGGTGCGGGTTGCCATTGAATCGTCCACCTGTATCTTTGCGGGGGCATATATCTTTTCCCGGCTGAGCAGCGTGTCAGTACAAGACCATAACGCCCATGAAAGGTCCGGGATCCATAGACTATGAAGAATTATCTCTCTATCATCCTTCGTCATCCTCGTCCGGTGAAATTTCTTCTCTCGAGGATTCTCATGAAACTGGGGATCTCGGAACGGATACTCATCCGGTATCCCGAGTATTCACTGCGGTTCTATCCCACGCCGCAGATCGCGCAGATGTGGATCGATGCGGCATATTCCCGGTCCGAAGAGAAGTTCATCAGGGATTTTGTGAAGAACGGCGACAACGTTATCGACATCGGAGCGAATATCGGTCTGATCACACTGCTCTGTGCTCGGATCACCGGACCAACGGGGAGCGTCACCGCGATCGAGGCCAATCCGAGGATATTCTCGTATCTTCGCGGTAATGTTGCGCTCAATGCTTTCGGCCATGTGACCTGTTTCAATTATGGAGTGTCGAATACTTCGGGCAGCCTGCTGTTCACCGACAATTCGTGGGACGAGATCAATTCTGTCGTGCAGGGGAAGGATCAACAGGGAACGATCACGATACCGGCAGAACGGCTTGATTCCATCGTTCCGCAAATCGATTCGGTCTCTCTGCTGAAGATCGATGTGGAAGGGTTCGAGAAGTTCGTCCTTGAAGGGGCGGAAGGGATCCTTCGCAGGACCCGGTGCATTTATTTTGAATACAATGCAGGACACTACACAAAATACGGCTATGCGTTGAGTGATATCTATGATCTGCTCCGTCAGGGACAATTCACCTTATACCGTTTTGTTACAACGGATTCGTTGACCAATTTGGTCCGCGAGTATAGTTCGGAGGTCACCGAGAATTTTATTGCTGTCAGGGAACCGGAATTATTGACATCCAGAACAGGATATAGCATCGTATGATGACACCGCCGGACATACGGAATAAGCCGGTCGTGCCTGTCTCACTCATCACAACGATGTATAACGAAGAGAAATCCGTCAATGATTTTCTCCGTTCGGTCATTGCGATGACGGTCCTGCCGAAAGAGATCGTGATCGTCGACGGTGGTTCGAAGGACCGGACGCAGGAATTTCTGACCGAATTCTCGAACGAATATCGCGGCATTATGGAGATCAGGATCATCATCGATCCCACCTGTACGATCTACCATACTCCTGCTCCGATCGCGAAAGGAAGGAACATCGCGATCGCGGCAGCACAATTTCCGGTCATTGCTGTGACCGATGCGGGATGTATCGTTGCCGAAGCATGGCTGGACGAAATAACCCGTCCGTTCTTTGCATCAGAGGATGTGGATTTTGTCGCCGGCTGGTATGAACCGCTGGCCAAATCGTTCTTCGAAGAATGCCAGGCAGCAGCAACATTTCCGGCAGTGCGGACGGTGAATGTGGAGACATTTCTGCCGTCATCCAGATCCGTCGCTTTCCGAAAATCTCTGTGGTCCGCTGTGGGAGGATATCCGGAACTGGCGCTTGGCGGAGAGGATACGCTGTTCGATCTGAAGATCAAAGCTGTAGCCAGGAAACGCGTTTTCGCCGCCGCCGCCGTTGTATACTGGAGACTGCGGCCCAATTATCGTGTGTTCATGAAACTCGTGTATCGTTACGGATTCGGTGACGGGTTCAGCAGAATATTGATGATGAATGCAGTAAAGAATATCATAAAGCTTGGCGTCGTTCTGGTATTGGCGGTGTTGAGTGCAGTTCATTCTTTGGCATGGATGGTTCCGCTCTTCATGGTTCTCTGGCTCCTTCCGTTCATCGGTCATATTCGGGGAGCATTCGTAATTCGTGATATCAAAAAGTATCCGTTGATCTCCTTATTGAAGATCAGTGCCAATACGGCATACCTCACGGGGTATTTCGTAGGACTTGCAACGAAAGAACATCCTACATTTGAAAAAGTGAACGACCACGCTCATTAGTGTTTGGAGCGTGGAGTGTTCGGGAATATTATATCTCAAACTAATGTTGAATAATAGAAATATCATAATCTTTGGCGATGACTGGGGACGGTATCCGTCAACGATCCAGCATATCGGCAGGGTCTTTGCAGAAAAAAACAGACTGCTGTGGATAGGATCTCTCGGATTACGTAAACCTGAATTTTCCCTTTACGATGTGAAAAGGATCTGGGAAAAAGGAAAAGGGATCCTGGCCGGTTCCGGTCCCGGTGAACAGAAAGTGAAGACCGCAAAGGATGTGACGGAGGTGTATCCGTTCATCATTCCGTTCCATGACAACGCGTTCATGTATTCGTTCAGCATGCGGATGATCCGGAACAAGATCAGGAAGATCATGAGGTCGCAGGATTTCCGTGACCCGATCCTCATCACCGCTTCGCCGATCATGCACTCGCTCATCGGCGAACTGAATGAGACCTCCAGCCATTATCTCTGTCTGGATGATTTTACGCTGTTCGACGGAGCGTTCAAGACCCTGGGTGAGAAGGAACAGATCCTTGTCTCCAAGGTGGACAGCAGTTTCTCGATCTCCGAAAGCCTGATGGCGACGCGGCGGGTGAAGAGCAGACACAATTATTTCTTCCCGCAGGGTGTTGATACGAAACACTTCTCTCCGTCAACGACGGAGATCCATCCGTCGGTCGCTTCCATCAAGCATCCGGTGATCGGCTTCTTCGGCATCATCACTACCTGGGTCGATGTGGAATTGATCGTTGAATGCGCAAAAGCATATCCGGAATATCAGTTCGTGATCCTCGGGAAGACGACGGTCGATCTGACGCTCTTTTCAACGATCCCGAACATTCGTTACATTGGTCCTGTTCCGTTCGAGCATCTGCCGCAGTATGCGCGGATCTTCGATATCGGTATCATCCCGTTCGTCGTGAACGATCTGACGATCGCGTGCAATCCGTTGAAATTATTGGAGTATCTTTCACTGGGGATACCCGTTGTTTCGACCAATATGCCGGAAGTGAAGAAGATGGAGCCCAATGTCATTATCGCGGACTCCCGGGAGCAGTTCGTTGCCTCCATCCGAACCGCTGTGTCATCGATCTCTGAACAGGGGAACGCGGCACGCCGCATTTTCGCGGAGAAATATTCGTGGAGATCGATCGCAGAAGATATTTCAAACAAGATCATGGAAATTGAAGAAGAAAAGAAAGTAAAGAAGTCCTGATGAAGATATTGTTCCCGTATATGGCCCGTTGGAGTTCTGCTCACGCTTCGCGGTATTACCACCTGCTGATGAATGTTGCCGAAATGGGGCATACAGTGTATGTTCTTCAACCGCCGTCACGCGGTTCCTCCGAAGCGAATGATATCGATGTCGTTCTTCAGTCCCATCCGAACGTTCATGTCATCACGGTGGAGATCAATAAGTCATTCTGGAGTGCTGATTTCCCGATGGAGAAGCTCATCAAGAAGATGTACTTCTCCGTGAAAGGACGATCGGTTCTTCGTTCGCTGGTGAAGAAGGAACGGATCGACCTCATCTATGTCTATAACCTGCCGCAGTTTCTCTATCTTATCGGAAAACCGGCGAATGTCGTTTTCGATCTTGCGGACGATCTGCTCGGGATGCTGAAGACAGAACTCTCCATCACGGAACGGCATCCTCTTTACCGGCTTTCGAAATACTGTCTTGAGTGGATGATGAGAAAATCCGAGATGGTGATCTGCATTTCGGGACCGTTATTCGAAACGATCCATCATCCGAAAAAATTCCTTATCCCGAACGGTTCGCGGATCAAGCATCTCTTTGAATCTGAACCGTCGGAAGAGAAGAAGAAGCGTGTCCGTCCGGTCGTGGGATATGTCGGAGCATTTGAGTATTCCATGGCGCTGGACCAGGCGATCGATGCCGCTGCGGGGATGCCGGATGTCGATTTTGTCCTGATCGGTGCCGGGCGTGAATTTCCGAGGATCCAGAAGAAAGTGAACGATCTGAAATTGACCAATGTAACACTGACCGGCGCATTGCCGCATGATAAAGCAATGAAGATCGTATCGGAAATGGATATCTGTCTGAATCTGTTCAACAAGACGGATGTTTCCCATGCGGTCTCGCCGTTGAAACTGTTCGAATATCTTTCTCTCCACCGGCCGGTGATCAGTACACGGCTGAAAGAGGTCGAACGGATCAATAAAGATTTCCTGTACTTCGCCGACACGGTGGACGAGTTGACGGAGCAGATCCGCTACATCATCGCTCATAGAGAAGAAGCGGCGGAGAAGACCCAGCGGGGATATGAAGTGACTGTCACGGATTTTTCCTGGACCACCATTGCAAAGAATTTTATCGATGCAGTCTATGCATCAACATCCATCTCGAGAGGTTCAAGTACGAAATGAAGAAAAAGATTTCCCTGATATTCGGAACACGGCCGGAAGCGATCAAACTTGCACCGATCGTGCTGGCATTGAAGAACGATCCAAGATTCATCACGGAAGTGTGTGTGACGGCGCAGCACCGTTCGATGCTCGATCAGGTGCTGGAGATCTTCGGTATCGTTCCCGATACGGACCTTAACATCATGAGACCGAATCAGTCGCTCGCGGAGATCACATCCAACGCGATCGCGAGTATCGACGGTTATCTGAAAGAGTCCAAACCGGACCTTGTAGTGGTGCAGGGTGATACAACGACCGTGCTTGCCGCTTCGCTGGCAAGTTTCTATCACCGCATTCCCGTTGCACATGTCGAAGCGGGACTGAGGACCAACAATAAATATTCTCCGTTTCCGGAAGAGATCAACCGGGTCCTGACCACGCGCGTTGCGGAACTGCATTTTGCACCGACGGACCTCTCACGCGAGAATCTGCGGCGCGAATTGGTGCCGGAAGGAAGCATCTTCGTCACCGGTAATACTGTTATCGATGCTCTGCTGATCGCGAAGACAAAAGTGCTGGCGCAGCCGCCGCACGTTCCGGGATTGACCGATGAACTGTTCAACAGCACAGAACCGGTGGTGCTCATTACCGGACACCGTCGAGAGAATTTCGGCGGAGGCTTTGAATCGATGTGTACTGCGATTGCGGAACTTTCCGAACGATTTCCGGACCATCGTTTCATCTATCCTGTCCATCTGAATCCGAACGTGAGAGAGCCGGTCTTCAGACTGCTCGGCAACCGCCCGAATGTTGTGTTGATCGAACCGCTGAGTTATCTTCCCTTTGTCCGTCTCATGCTCCGGTCGAAATTGATCCTCACCGATTCCGGCGGGATCCAGGAGGAGGCACCGACCTTCGGAATTCCGGTGCTGGTGATGAGGGATACGACGGAACGGCCCGAAGGGATCGCATCCGGAACAGTGAAACTTGTCGGCACGGACCGGGAAATGATCGTCTCGACCGTTTCCGGTCTTTTATCGGATGAACAGGCATACCGCACGATGGCCTCAGCCGCGAATCCATACGGCGACGGCAGATCGACGGAGCGGATCATCGGACATATCGCTCAATTTTTTGGCATCAATCAGGCATCGAAATGAACATTGCAATTACTGGGGATTCCGGATTCATCGGTTCGTATCTGACGAAAGTGCTCGAACAGCATGGCCACACACTCGCGGGGATCGATCTCAATCCGGAGAAGAAGACTACCGTACGTTATCCATTCGTTACGGGTGATATCCTTGACCGCTCCGCTTTGGACAAACTGCCGAAGGGGATAGATTGTATCATCCATCTGGCGGCGGCCCATAAGGACTTCGGGATCACCAAAGAAGGATACTATTCCGTGAATGTCGACGGCATGCGGTCGCTGCTGAACTTCGCATCAGAGAACGGGATAAAAAAGTTCATGTTCTACAGCACCGTAGCCGTATACGGGAACAATCAGCCCTCCACCGAAGTGACCCCGCCTGCACCGGTGAATCATTACGGTGGTTCCAAACTGGAGGCGGAAAAGGTCCTTCAGAAATGGACGGCGGAAGATCCTACCCGCGAGACGGTGATCATCCGGCCGTCGGTCGTATTCGGTCCGCTGAATGTTGCGAATATCTTCAAGCTGATCAAGCAGGTATGCGATGGAAAGTTCCTTTGGGTAGGGGACGGAAAGAATATTAAATCGATCGCCTACGTGGAGAATCTCGTCGACGCGACCGTGTTCCTGCTGGACCGGATGAGCCCCGGCTGCAATACATACAATTATTCGGATGAACCGCATCTGGAGACGAAGCAGCTTGTCGGCATCATTTCGTCAGTCTCCGGTAAGAGTGTTTCATCGTTCCATTTTCCGTTGAGTCTTGCGCTGTTCGGAGCACGGATCATCGATGTTGCCGGGAGGATCACGGGCTACGATTTTCCGATCACGGCTGCACGGATCGAGAAATTCAATACCTCCACCGAGCACCGCTCCGGGAAGATCCGCGCACTCGGGTTCCGTCCTTCGCATACTATTGAAGAGGGTATCCGGAGGAACGTGGAATGGTATTTTTCCCGAAAGAATGAGATACACTTGAATGTGGAAACAGGCGGCGAATGAAACAATTCGAACGAAAAATAATCCTGTTTGATTTCTTCGCGGTCAATCTCGCGTGGATCTGCTATTATTTACTGCGAGTGGAAGGTCAAATCGTCGTCTATCAGGCGAAGCCGGATCTGCTCATGCCGATGGCGATCATGTATCTCTTTTGGCTTTCGGTGTTCATGTTCTTTGGACTCTACCGTGCTTGGTATGCAAAATCAAGGACGGATGAATTTGCCGCAGTGTTCAGAGCCATATCCCTCGGCTGCATTGGACTGTTCTTCATCATCTTCTTTGATGATGAACGCAACGCCACATATTCTGCTAACCGATCGATCATTGCGATGTATTGGGTGCTGATGGTGCTGTTCGTGGGTGTCGGAAGGATCGTCATCCGCAGTTTCCGGAAACGGCTGCTGCAGCGCGGCATCGGACAAAGCGAAACGGTCATCATCGGCATCGGACCGAAAGCCCTCGAGCTATACGAATCCGTGCGTATGTATCCGGCGCTTGGGTATAAGATCACAGGTTTCATATCACTCGATGATTCAAGGACGGAGATGCCGATGCCGATCCTGGGTGATGTCTCTCATCTTCCCGAATTGATCGAAAAGAATAACCTCAGGATCATTCTGATCGCGTTGGATACTCAGCAGCGCGATGTCGTTCTGAATATCGTTTCCCTTTCAACAGGACATGATGTATCGATCAAGATCATCCCCGATATGTATGACATCGTTTCGGGTCAGGCACGGACGAATCAGATCTATGGATTCCCTCTGATCGAGATCATGCCGCACATTATGCAGCCATGGGAAGAGAGTGCAAAACGTCTGGTGGATATCATTGCATCAGTGATCATCCTTACACTGTCATCACCGCTGTGGATCTTCACCGCCGCGGCGATCAAATTGAACTCACCCGGTCCGCTCGTCTACAGTCAGGAACGGGTGGGGAAGAATGGTAAACTTTTCCGGATGCACAAGTTCCGCTCCATGTATCAGGATGCGGAATCGCGCTCCGGTCCGGTCTGGGCAACATCGAACGATCCCAGGATCACGTCTGTCGGGAGGTTCCTTCGGAAAACACGGCTGGATGAGATCCCTCAATTCTTCGATGTTGTGCGGGGAGACATGAGTCTTGTCGGACCGCGGCCCGAGCGTCCGCATTTTGTGGAGATGCTGTCGAAAGAAATTCCTCTCTACAAAAGAAGACTTTCCGTGAAGCCCGGCATTACCGGATGGGCCCAGATCAAACAGGGATACGATACATCAATCGATGATGTTAAATCGAAGGTTCGCTACGATCTTTTTTATATTGAAAACATGTCATTCAGAATGGATATCAAGATTCTGTTAATGACCATTTACGTCATGTTAGCAGGCAAAGGTAACTAATGTCAAAAGCACTCGTCATTATCCCAACGTATAATGAAGCTCAGAATGCTGAGAAGATCATCAATGAGGTCCTTCTGCAGACCGATATCGTCGAAGTGTTGATCGTTGATGATAATTCGCCGGATGGGACGGCGGAGATCGTCAAAAAGATGATGGACACCAATAAACGTATCCACATCCTTCAGCGTGAGCGGAAGATGGGACTTGGAACGGCATATGTTGCCGGATTCAAATATGCGATCGAGCGGAAATTCGATTTCATCTTTGAAATGGATGCCGATTTCTCTCACAACCCCAAAGAGATCCCCATCATGCTCTCCAAGATGGATGAGTGCGACGTGCTGATCGGTTCCCGCTACGTGAAAGGTGTGAATGTGGTGAACTGGCCGATGAAACGTCTCATCCTCAGTTATTCAGCAAATATCTATACACGCATCATCACCGGAATGCCCATCCACGATGCGACGGCAGGATTCAAATGCTATAAACGAAAGGTCCTTGAAACGATCAATATCGATTCACTCCGTTCCAACGGTTATGCATTCCAGATCGAGACGAATTTTCTCGCATATAAAAAAGGATTCAAACTGATGGAAATGCCGATCGTATTCGTTGATCGTCGTGTCGGCGTCTCCAAGATGAACAAAAAGATCGTGTATGAAGCCGCATTCATGGTATGGAAACTGAAAGCACGCAGCATCTTCAATAAGCTGTAACATAACCGCATGGACATTTCTGTCGTCATCGTCAATTATAATGTCCGGGAATTCCTGAACAACGCACTCATTTCACTGTTCAAGTCCCTGGAAGGATATTCCTCCGAAGTGTTCGTTGTGGACAATGCATCGGATGACGGCAGCGTTGAACTCGTACAGAAGAATTTTCCGCAGGTCCATCTTATCGCCAACACCGGCAATGTCGGCTTTGCCAAAGCCAACAATCAGGCGCTTGCCCGCTCCACCGGAAAATACCTTCTTCTGCTCAATCCCGATACGCTCATTCAGGAAGACACGTTCGACAAACTGATAAAATTCTTCGAATCGCATTCTGAAGCCGGAATGGCGGGATGCAAGATACTGAATCCTGACGGGTCGCTCCAGCTGCCGTGCCGCAGAAGTTTCCCGACACCGTGGACCGCGTTCACGAAGACATTCGGTCTCAGTGCACTCTTCCCGAAATCGAAGCTCTTTGCCCGTTATAATCTTACCTACCTCGATCCGGATGATACGTATGAAGTTGATGCTGTCAGCGGATCATTCATGATGGTTACCAGAGATGTCTATGCTAAGATCGGCGGCCTCGACGAGACCTTCTTTATGTACGGTGAGGATCTGGATTGGTGCTTCCGTGTTCAACAGTCCGGATGGAAAGTGTATTATGTTCCCACAACGTCTATCATCCATTATAAAGGTGAGAGTAC
Organism: Bacteroidota bacterium; assembly: GCA_049317705.1. Lineage (GTDB taxonomy): Bacteria > Bacteroidota > Ignavibacteria > UBA10030 > UBA8401 > UBA8401. The sequence continues at coordinate 45,847 of JBMOHT010000002.1, forward strand.
AAAACGGAGCGATATCGACGAACTGAAAGTATTCTATAATGCGATGCGCCTCTTCGTCCGCAAACATCACACAGGCTCACCGGTGTTTGAATGGTTCATCTATTCCGGCATCTACGTCCGGAAATTGATCGCGGATTCCGCACGCCTGTTCAAACCTGCGACCGTTGCGGTGCTGGATATGGCCATCGTTATTCTTACGATCCTGATCGGCGAATATGTCCGCAAAAATGGATTGTTCACTCTTCCTGCATATGCCTATCCGTGGGTGTTCGTTATTCCTGCGGGTATCGTATTCCTGTCGCTCCTGATCTACGGCGTCTATACGGAATTCAAACTCTCGGTGTCGCGGTCATTCGTTGCAGTGTTGACCGGATTCACGATCATTTCGGCCAGTGTAGCATTCGAAAAGGACTTTGCGTTCAGCAGAATGATCATGCTCATCTCCGGCGGATTGTCGCTGATCCTGATCCCGGGATGGCGGCTCGTGCTTCGCGTTCTTGGATTTGCGGAGAGGACCTCACGAACAACATTATTCGGCAGAAGGACGCTGATCGTGGGTGTTCAGCAATCGGGACAAGATATACTTCAAAAGCTTCGAGCTAAGGTCGGCGGAGGATATTCGGTTGTCGGTTTTGTGGATATCAACCGAAAACGGCTGGGTGAAAAAGTGCTCGATGTGGAGATTCTCGGAAGTGTTGATACCATCAACAGAACTGTACAGGAACACCACATCAGCGAAGTGATCTTCTCTTCCGATGCAGTTTCGTATTCCACGATCCTGAGCGTGATTGCCACTAACCGAAACCGGTTCGTGAACTTCCGTCTCGTACCGAACAACCTTGAAGTGATCATCGGGAAGGCAAGTATCGACCAACTCGATCAACTGCCGTTCATTGAGATCGATTATAATATTACAAACTTCGGGAATCGCGTTGTAAAACGCGGTTTTGACATCCTCTTCAGTCTTTTCTTTTTGATTTCCATTGCGCCTTTTGTATATTTTATCCGTGTTTTTTCGAAAAAGTCACTTATCGGACTCCATCGGATCGTTTCGCAGGTCCCATCGGTATTGACCGGTGCAAAAAGTGTCGTAGGCAGTTCTTCTGAGACGAAAAAGGACTTTTTCAGAGTAAAACCCGGTATCACCGGTCTGATACAGATCCAAAACGAGGTGGCATTGACTCCCGAAGAAAGGGAACAATACGATCTCTATTATGCAAAGAACCAATCATTGATGCTGGACCTTGAGATCCTTGTGAAATCGATCCAGAGACGGTCAGCGCAAACGTAAGAATGTTCCGGAACCATTCGGAGAAACTATGGCAAAAGTAGTACTGGAATTTGAAAAACCGATCTATGAGCTTGAACAGAAGATCGAAGAGATCAAGAATCTTTCCGAGAATGTCGATGTCTCCGATGAAGTGAAGACCCTTGAAAAGAAAGTGAGTCAGCTTCGTGAGAATATCTTCTCCAATCTGACCCGCTGGCAGCGTGTGCAATTGGCCCGTCATCCCGAACGTCCGTATACCCTCGATTATATCCAGAATATGACCACCGATTTCATCGAATTGCACGGCGACCGTGCATTCGGCGATGACAAAGCGATCGTCGGCGGTTTTGCCAAGTTGGACGGGATGCCGGTGATGATCATCGGTCATCAAAAAGGGCGCGATACTAAATCCAATCTCTACAGAAATTTCGGAATGCCGAACCCCGAAGGATACCGCAAGGCTCTCCGCTTAATGAAGTTGGCGGCAAAGTTCAACCGTCCGATCATCACTTTCCTCGATACCCCCGGTGCATATCCCGGACTCGAAGCAGAGGAGCGCGGTCAAGCGGAAGCGATCGCCCGCAATCTGTTCGAGATGTCCCATTTTCCGGTGCCGATCATTGTCGTGATCATCGGTGAAGGCGCATCAGGCGGAGCGCTGGGGATCGGTGTCGGAGATAAAATGCTGATGCTGGAGAATACTTGGTATTCGGTTATCGCTCCTGAATCATGCTCATCAATCCTTTGGAAGAGCTGGGAATTCAAAGAACAGGCGGCCGAGGCACTTCGTCTTACACCTCCCGATCTGCTGGAACAAAAGATCATCGACCGTATCGTGCAGGAACCGCAGGGAGGTGCTCACCGCAATCCTCAACAGGCGGCATTGATACTGAAGGATGCACTGGTCGAGGAATTGAAATCACTCATGAAGCTGAAACCCGAAAAACTCGTCGAACGCAGGATCGAGAAATTCTGCAACATGGGCGCCTGGAATGAGTGAGCGGGGAGTTTCGTTCACAACGGATATCCGCGTTCGGTATGCTGAGACGGACGGGATGAAGGTCGTCTACCACGGAAATTATCTTACCTACTTCGAAGAAGCACGGACCAATCTTTTCAGGAATATCGGTGTTGTCTATGCCGAGATCGAACGCTCCGGTATCTATCTTGTCGTGACCGAAGCACATGTGAAGTACCGGCGCTCAGCACAGTATGACGAGATCATCCGCGTGCGGGCATCGCTCAACGAGATTCCATCCATTAAGATCACGATCGATTACGAGATCACGCGTCAAAGCGATGGTGAAGTTCTGGTGACAGGACAGACCAGTCATGCATTCACCAACGCTTCCTCCGGACGTCCGATCCGTCCGCCGCAGGAATATATGAACATCATGCAGAAATATTTCCCCTTATGATAAAACAAGACCTCCTTGAGATCATCTGCTGCCCCGCATGCAGAGCTGAATTGCGCTATGACGAACAGCAGTCGACCTTGACCTGCACGAAATGCAATACCGTGTATGAAGTGAAAGACGGTATTCCCATCCTTCTTCCGAAGACCGATGGAAAATAATTATCTCAACGACAGCCGTATCGGCAGACTTATCGAACAGGCATTGTTTGAGGATGTCGGTTTCGGTGACATCACCAGCGAATCACTCATCCCTGAGGAACAGCTCGGGAAAGCGGAACTCATCGCCAAAGAGAGCGGTATCATCTCCGGTCTGGACATCGTGAAGCTCGTCTTCAGTTGTGTTGACGGTCAGGTGACGTTCGAACCTTCCGTTGTGGATGGTGCCTTGGTAGAAAAAGGAGTCTCGCTCGGACAGCTGCACGGTCCCGTGCGGAGTCTGTTGACCGGCGAGAGAGTTGCACTCAATTTCCTGCAGCGTATGTCCGGTATTGCTACACTCACGCACAAATACGTCCATGCCGTTGCCGGGACGAAAGCGAAGATCACGGATACACGAAAGACTGTTCCCGGACTGCGCGTTCTGGATAAGAAGGCCGTTGTGGACGGAGGCGGCATCAATCACCGGTTCGCGCTCGATTCCATGGTGCTGATCAAGGATAATCACATTGCTGCTGCCGGTGGAATTGTTCCGGCAGTGCAGAACTGCAGAAAGTATCTGAAGGAGAATGAGATCGACGTGAAGATCGAGGTCGAGACAACGTCGTTAGAGCAGGTTCGGGAAGTTCTGGCGATCGGCGGCATCGACCGCATCATGCTTGATAATTATTCACTCGAGATGATGAGAGAAGCGGTTGCTCTGATCAACGGAGCCGTTGAGATCGAAGCATCCGGCGGTATCACACTGCAGACGATCCGTTCCGTTGCGGAAACAGGAGTGGATGTCATCTCCGTTGGTGCTCTGACGCATTCACCCAAAGCATTGGACATTTCACTGGAATATATCTCATAGCATTTCCTTCATTCAAGAGGCATGTCCCGAAATAATGGGACGTGTCCTCTGACCGCATACACAAACTATGTTCCAGCAGTTAAAACGACTCTTATCCGATACGGCCATTTACGGTGTCAGCACCATCATCGGACGATTGCTGAACTTCCTCCTCGTTCCGCTTTACACGCACATCCTCGCACCGGCGGAGTACGGCATCGTTGCCACGGTCTATTCGTTCATTGCGTTCTATACCATCGCTTACAGTTACGGACTTGAATCGGCTTATTTCCGATTTGCCGGCATGAAGGAGATCGGAGATGAGAAGGAGAATTTCAGTACTCCATTCATCTCCTATATTTTTACCTCGACAATTCTCTCAGCTCTGCTGATCATCTTTGCCGCGCGGGCAACGGTCCTGTTCCAATTGGATGTGTCGATGTCGCGCATCTGTTATTATGTAGCTGGCATCCTCTTCTTCGATACTCTTGCCCTGCTTCCATTTGCTGCACTGCGGCTTCACCGGAATGCAAAATTATTCTCCGCGATCAAGGTCGTGAATATCGTTCTGAATCTCGGACTCAGTATCATAACGTTGGTGCAGTGGAAGTGGGGGATCGAAGGGATCCTGTTCAGCAATCTTGCCGCCTCCGTTGTGACATTCGCGCTGCTTGTTCCTTCTGCATTGAAGTATTTCCGGTTAACCTTCCGGCGCGATCTCTATAAAGAGATGATGAAATTCGCTATTCCGCTCATCCCGGTCGCACTTTCGGGAATGGCGCTGCAGATCGCCGACCGTCCGATCCTGAAAATGCTTGTGGATGACCGCTCCGTCGGGATCTATCAGGCGAATTACCGGCTTGGCATCTTCATGGCGGTGATCACCGCGACATTCGAGTATGCTTGGCGGCCGTTCTTCCTTTCACATGCGAAGGACCCGAATGCAAAACAGATGTTCTCCAGAGTGATGACATACTATCTGTTCATTACCCTCACGGTATTCCTGGTCCTGGTATTCTTTCTTGATGCGTTCATCAAACATAAATTCTACGGCGTAACGATCATCTCATCCGAGTATTGGGAAGGTCTCAATGTCGTGCCGTTCGTCCTTTTAGCGTATATCTTCAGCGGCATCGGGACGAATCTCAATGCGGGGATCCAGATCGAAAAGAAGACGATGTATCTTCTACCGACATCACTTTCAGGTTCCATCTCCAATGTCGCTCTGAATTTCATACTCGTCCCAATGTTCGGCATCATGGGTGCCGCATATGCGACGACCATCGGGTATGCCATGGTCGCTCTTACATTATATTTTGTCGCACAGCGGTTCTATTATATTGAATACGAATTCAGCCGGATCGCGAAATTGATCGGGACAGTGATCATTGCCTTCGCGGCGGCGCAAATGGTAGGGGAGAATGTCGGGCTTCGTTTGGTTGTGCTCCTTGTCTGGTTCGTCAGTTTGTTCGCCGTCGGTTTCTTTACCCGTGAGGAAATGGACCGCGTACGGAAGCTGCTTGTCAAAAAAACTTGACTACAGTGCGATGATGTTGTATCTTGAACACAAGAAATTTTGATCTTTTCCATATGACGTATTGGTGTCCCGACAGAATTAACGTCGGGGTGAAAATGGGAATTCCGTTCAAATCGGAAGCTGACCCGCAACTGTAGATGGTGCGTAAGCATCATAAGCCAGGAGACCTGCCAATACCGATATCGAATCACCTTCGTGGAATGAGGTGGCAGAAAAATTTGAACCTGAATTTTTTATATGCCTCATTGTCTCAATGAGGCATTTTTCGTTTTAAAGAACGCACCATCAGTTAGGAGACAGTATGAACAAACAGACACAAGTATTGGTCGGAACGGTCCTGATCCTCGCAGCAGCATTCTCGCGTCTCATCCCGCATCCGATGAACTTTGCTCCCATCACCGCAATAGCGCTCTTCGGCGGAATGTATTTCGATAAACGCATCGCTCCGGTGCTGCCTCTGGCGGCGCTGATCATCAGCGATTATTTCCTCGGAATGTATTCCGGCATCATCTGGGTCTATTCCGCATTCCTGCTGGTGACTTTTCTTGGTATGGCTGCGTCGAATAAACGCTCGGTCGGCATTGTTGCCGGTTCCACCGTGCTGGGTTCGGTCCTCTTTTTCATCATCACGAATTTTGGTGTGTGGCAGAGCGGCGAATTCTATCCGATGACGATGAGCGGACTTACTGCATGCTATGTCGCGGCGATCCCGTTCTTCCGCAATGCTCTTGTCGGAGATCTGTTCTATGTGACAGTCTTATTCGCATCCTATGAATTCGCGAAGAAGATGTTCCCCTCGCCGGATTCGGTTAACGCATAAATATCATTGCTCAAAAGTGAGCGAACGTTCTTTTTCATAACGCTGTTGGTGCCCCGATATAACGATCGGGGTGAAAATGGGAATTCCGTTCAAACCGGAAGCTGACCCGCAACTGTAAGTTCCATCTGATGGAACAAGCCAGGAGACCTGCCAACAGTCTGATTCAATACACCTTCGAGGAGTGAGGATGGATTGAGAAATGAAACGCCGGAATGCATCCCGGTCAAACGATATTTCTTAGCCCAATTTTCATCCTTGAAGATTGGGCTTTTTTATTTCAAAAATCTTTGATCCATCACACCATTTTGAAAAAAATCTTATTCGCGATATTATACCTTTCGGCATTCCTGTATTCCGCCGAGGATACTTCCAAAGTCTATCGGATGACGGATGTTGTCGTGACCGGTATGCGGTCTGCTGTTCCTGTGGAACAGTTGCCATCATCCGTCCATGTGCTGGATAGTATGGAACTGTCTCAATTCAACGGCACAACCCTGGCAGATAAGATCAAAAATTCGACCGGACTTGTTATGCGCAGTTATGGCGGGAACGGTGCGCTACAATCGGTCTCATTCCGCGGACTCGGTTCTGATTATTCCCTTATTCTCATCGACGGACAGCGCTATACATCGTACCAGATCAGCACGGTCGATGTCGGGATATTCCGGATGAATGAGATCGAACGGATCGAGGTCGCTTCGGGCGGCAATTCCTCTCAATATGGTTCGGATGCGATCGGCGGTGTGATCAATATCGTCACCAAACGGCTTGACGGACGGATGTTCATCTCCTTTTCGAATACAATCGGTTCTTTCGGACTCTTCGGAATGCAGTTCAGTGCCGGAGGAGGAGATGACCGTTTCTCCTATCGGGGCGGGATCGATCTTCGGCGTGCCTCTAACCGATACAACTTTCATTTCGATGACGGAACAGGTGTTATGATGCTTCAGCGTGGAGGAGCAGATTATGCGCTGAAAAATTATTCGCTCTCCGTCCGTTCGGTATTTACAGTTGATATAGCGTCTCATGTTAGCATTCGCTACTCGACGGCGGACCGGGGACAGCCGGCAGCAGTAACGAATGTTCTGCAGAATAATCTCGGCAGGATCAATGACCGGGACCTGTTCATGAATTCCACAACCGATCTCCGGTTGTGGAGCGAGGTATTGCTGTCGCTCCCGATTTCGTACCATTATAACAGGCAGACATTCTTCGATCCAGCGATCATTTCGAACGGTATACCGCTCGATGCGCAATATGAGAATAATGTTATCAGCACGGCTCCGCTTGTTCGGTATTCATTCTCACCCGATCATCATCTCACTGCTGGTGCAGAGATATCCTCTGCTTCGATCTCCAGCAACGAAGTATTTCCATCGCGTCGGGAACAGATCAGCGGTTTCATCTCCACCGAACATCATTTTTGGATGTTGACGGATGTGATTCTTTACCCGTCGGTACGTTATGATTCGTTCAGCGATACTGAGGGGGATGTCTCTCCGAAAATAGGGTTCAATGTTTTGATCCTTGAAGATCCATCGATCCGTTTGCGCGCGAGTTATGGTAAAAATTACCGAGTGCCGACGTTCAATGATCTGTACTGGATCCGCGGAGGGAATCCATATCTGAGTCCTGAGCATTCGAAGAATATCGATGCAGGCATAGTCGCCGGGGCACAGTCCGACGATGTTGAGATCAGCGCCGAAGTGAATTATTTCCGAATTGATGCTTCTAATAAGATCGTGTGGCAGCCGGTCTCCATTACCGTCTGGAGTCCGGTCAACCTGCAGTCCGTTACTTCGAAAGGATTCGAGGGAAAGACGAAGCTGAATCTCTGGAAGAATCTGCTGATGATCAATTATTCCTACAATTTTCTTCAAACACGGAAGACCAGCGAGGATTTTCCGGGGGATGCATCCAAGGGTAAACTGCTGCCGTATGTTCCGCAGGAATTCTCATCCGTGTCGTTCGGGACGGCGTTCAATGGATTCTCGGCGAATCTCACATACTCTTTTACTGGATTCCGATATGAAACATCGGATAATAATCCGCGGTTCTTCCTGCCTTCGTATGACAACATCGATGCGAATATCTCATACGGATTTGCAGCGGCGGGACTTTCTTTTCGGCTGACTGCTGAGGTGAACAATCTTGCTGATATGGATTATCAATTGATCAGCGGGTATCCTGTTCCGTTACGGAATTACAATCTCACGACAACTATTTCTTATTAAATTATCACTCAAAGGGAAATCAATGAAAGTTTTGACGTATATCATCTGTTCACTGCTGATCATCACCGGTTGCTCAAAGAATAATCCTGCCGTGCATAATGAAGAGAATGCTCTTTCGACCAAAGGCGTGTATATCCTGAACGAAGGGGGATTCACAAAATCCAATTCATCGCTGTCGCTGTATGTTCCTGATTCTGGGAAGGTCTATTCAGATGTCTTTTTTGCCGCAAATAACCGCGGACTCGGTGATGTTGCGAATGATATCGTGCTGTTCGACAATAAAGCATACATCGTTGTCAACAATTCTCATAGGATCGAGATCATTTCAACCGATACACACAAACTGCTTGGCACGATCAATGTCGCAGGGAACAGTCCAAATAAGATCATCATTGCAAATGCAGCGAAAGGATATATTACCAATCTTTATAAAGGAACGGTGACGTCGTTCAATCCTTCGAATTATGCGATTATCAAATCTGATATTCCGGTCGGGATGAATCCGCAAGGCATGGCTGTCGCCTCAGGAAAACTCTTTGTGTGTAATTCCGGATATGGTGATGATAGCACTGTTTCGGTCATCGATATCTCCAAAGATTCCGTGATCGCCGTTATCAAGACCGCAAAGTCACCGACGGATATTGCCGTTGACAGCGACGGTGATGTCATTGTAGTTTGCAATGGCTATACAGATTTTTCGAATTCAAGCAATGATACTCCCGGCAATATCACCGTGATTGATGCAGTTACGAATTCAGTTAAAGCAACGATTCCGCTCCCGTTGTCTTCCTATGGACATCCGGGAGAACTTGCTGTTTCTTCAAATGGGTATGGATTCACTGTCGTGAAGAACGGTATTTTGAAATTCGATACAAAATCCAACACGATAACTCAGTCCTCTTTCATCCCCAGAACTTCCTATTCGGTCGCAGTTGATAACGTTACTGAACGTGTTTACCTTGGCGATGCGAAGGATTATAATTCCAATGGAAAGATCTATATCTATGATAAAACAGGAGTGTTGAAAGATTCAGCAACCGTCGGTATCGTACCTTGCACGATCGTGTTCAAAAAATAACATATTTGGGAAATTTGGCTTTTCAAAGGCGGTGAATAATCATCGCCTTTTTTGTTTTTTATGGCTATATTCAAGTGAAATTTCATCATTTTTTGGGAAAAATATGCCTTCAATTTCAATATCATCCGGTTCAATCCAACAGAATTTCAACAACCAGTTCGGTGCTTTTGCAGCTCATTCCATAATAAAGCGGTTATGGGAAAAAGATCATACCATTTGGCGCAGCGAAGAGGTCCATAAGAAATCGATCCTTAACCGTCTGGGATGGCTGAACAGTCTTGACCTGATGATCGCCAACGCGGACATGCTCATCGCCTTCGGGAATGAGATCAAAGCGGCAGGTTTCAAGCATGTTGTGGTGCTCGGCATGGGCGGAAGCAGTCTCTGTCCGGACGTCTGCCGTGCAACTTTCGGTTCTGCTCCCGGTTTCCCGGCACTGCTGGTTCTCGACAGCACGAATCCGACGTCGGTCCTGCGGATCGAACAGCAGATCGAGCTTGCAACAACGCTCTTCATCGTCGCATCCAAATCCGGCGGGACTACCGAGACGAATATGTTCTACCAGTATTTCTATGATCGTGTTGGAACAGTGAAGAAGAATGCCGGCGAGAATTTCATTGCCGTCACCGATGCGAATACCAAAATGGAAGGCATTGCAAAAGAGAAACTGTTCCGGAAGATATTCATCAATCCCGAAGATATCGGCGGCCGGTATTCGGCTCTGTCGTATTTCGGACTTGTTCCGATGGCGTTGATCGGAATGGACATCAAGAACCTGCTTCACTCTGCGGACGAGATGAGGAAACAGAGCAAATTTGAACCAGTTCAGAATCCCGCCGCACAAATGGGCCTGCTGATGGGTGAAGCTCACAACGAAGATATCGATAAGATGACATTCGTCATTTCTAAAGAGATCTCCACATTCGGCTATTGGGCTGAACAGCTGATCGCTGAAAGCACGGGAAAAGAAGGAAAAGGAATACTGCCGGTGGAAGGTGAAACGATCACCGATCAGTTCGATGCCAACCGGTTTGGTCCGGACCGGTTCGTGATCTTCCTGCTGCTTGAAAAAGATGCCTCAGCGTATGCTCATCTGCAGAAAGAATTGACGGAAAAGAATGTTCCGTATGCTGTTGTACTGCTGAAAGATATCTATGAACTCGGCTCCCAATTCTTCCTGTGGGAATTTGCCACTGCAATTTCTGCCGTTGTATTGAAGATCAATCCGTTCGATGAGCCGAATGTGAAGGAAAGTAAAGACAACACGGTCAGCGTCATCGAAGAATTCAAAAAGAACAATGCGCTGCCGGTGAAGCATACCATCGTCAAAGAATCCCAGGCAACATTATTCGGTGAAGCGTCTTACGCTGCAACACTCTCCTCGCAGACTGTGGCGGGATTAATGAAAAAACATTTCGCCGGGAAAACGGGTCAGGATTATATCGCACTGCTGGCATATATCGATCAAAATCCTGAGAATGAAGCACTGATGTATTCTCTGCGTGAAGAGCTCACAAAGATCTACGGACTTCCCGTTACGGTCGGATTTGGTCCGCGGTATCTCCATTCAACAGGACAGCTCCACAAAGGCGGTAAACCGAACGGGATTTTCCTGATCATCACTGCTGATGAACCGAAGGATGTTGTGATCCCGGGTGAAGCATTCACGTACGGCGTGCTCAAGAGTGCTCAATCCCTCGGTGATTATCAGTCCTTCGCCAACAGAGATCTTCGCCTTCTCCATCTGCACCTCGCGGGTGGCATCGAAAGCGGGATCAATTCACTGAAACAGTCATTGCTCCATTGATAGAACTCCTATGCATGAACTGATCGCTTCACTACAGAACGGCATCATTGTTTCCTGCCAGAACGATCCGGATGATCCATTCGGCTCACCGGAACTGATCGCAAAATTTGCATTGTCCGCCGCAAACGGCGGCGCTGCCGGTATTCGCACCGAAGGGAGTGAGAATGTCAAAGCGATCCATGCAGCGGTCGGTCTTCCGCTGATCGGTATCGTGGATGGTCAATTCGGCAACGGCTGGGTCTGTATTACACCGGATTTCATGGATATTGAAGCGCTGCTGAAGGCCGGAGCCGACATCATCGCACTGGATGTTACACCGAGGAAACGTCCCAACGGACTGGATGGAATAGAATTCTTCCATGAAGTGCGGAATGCATACGACAATCCTCTCATCGCTGATATCTCTACATTCGAAGAAGGGATCCGTGCTGCGGAGATGGGTGCTGACGCTGTCGCCACTACACTTGCCGGTTATACTGAATACACTCAGAAATCATTGACCGGTGAACCGGACTTTGCATTGATCGAAGAACTTGCACGTGCAGTGAAGATTCCGGTGATCGCGCAGGGACGAATCTGGACACCGCAGCATGCACAGGAAGCGCTGAAGCGCGGTGCATTCTGTGCAGTAGCAGGTGCTGCCATCACTCGTCCCAGAATGATCACGCAGCGGTTTGTTGAAGCGTTAAAAAAATAACTCAACAGCAACGCCGAAATAAATTATTTCCAAATTCTATGACAAAGATCCTCCTGATCCTGTTTCCGTTCATGATGTATTCGCAATCGGTGTATCTTGCCGCAACACATCCTGTCTATGCGTATCTCGACAAGATGGAGGCGAAACAGATCATCATCGGTTATCGCGATGCAGTGAAACCATTGTCGCGGGAAATGATCGCACGCTTCCTGATCCAGTCAGACACGACATCACTGACGATGACCGAAGTTGAAATGGAAGAACAGATGTACTACAAGGAGGAGTTCTACCAGGAAATGGAGAACATCGGATATGAGAATATCATCGAGGAACGTTGGCATCTTTTTCAATACAACAGTGAGCCGGGTAGATTCAATGTAGATCTCATCGGAGGATATTCCTATCATGACCGAGCGGACGGTAAGTTTACCAAAGTGCTCTCAAATGGATTGAATGTCTATGGATCTCTCGGTAAAGATATCGGTCTGTATTTTATGTTCAGGGATAATACAGAATCCGGCACATACATAAGTGCCTCGAACCAATATTCTTCTGATCCTGCCCAGGTGATCGCACGTGATCTCACCAGTTTCATCAATTACGATCCTATGGATGCACAAGTGAATGTGGACTTCAGTTTCTTCACTCTCTCCGTGGAAAAGATGCATAATGTATGGGGAGCGGGTGAACGGGGTAATCTCATCTTCTCCACCAAGGCACCATCATTTCCTCAGATCAAGCTTCGCGCCAAACTGGGAGAGAATATTGATTTCACGTATCTCCATGGATCACTCTACTCTGACATTCTTGATTCGTCACGTTCATATGTTGTGCCGGATGTCGTCGGAGGATTCGGCGTCCGTAAAGTATTCAGGCAAAAATATATAGCCGCGCATATGATCGAATTCACACCCTGGCAGGGAGTAGACCTTTCCATCGGTGAATCCGAGGTCTACGGCAGCAGAAATCCCGAACTGATCTATCTCATTCCGATCATGTTCTTCAAAGCGGGTGAGCATTGGATGTATGACACTGATAATTCACAGATGTTCTTCTCTGCGGATCTGAATGTTGTTAAGGATCAGAACTACTATCTGACCCTATTCATGGATGAATTCTCCACCGAGGATTTTTTGAGCAGCAGCCGTCAGCATAACCAAATAGGATTCACGGTCGGGACCAAGATGTACGATACATTCTTTGAGAACACCCGATTGATGGTCGAATATACACGCACGAATCCATGGGTCTACAACCATCGTTTCTCCGATGCAACGTTCCAAAGTCATAAGATCAATCTCGGCCATTGGATCGGACAGAATGCTGATCTCTTCACCTTCTCTTATTCGTTCAGGCCGATACGGACACTGGAGACAGGGATATTTTTTGAATCACTCCGCAAAGGTGGAAAAGACTCGACAGTGATGCAATATCGTCTTCCGACACCGGAATTTCTTTATGGACCGCTGACCAAGAAACAGACATTCGGTATCATCGGCTCATATGAACCTGAGCGTGATCTGGTGATCGACTTCAGATTCCTCTACAGCAGGTTCACGTCGCAGGTGGACTTGACGAGTTTTGCACTGATCAAGAATCCGAATGAATACTATGTTGCGCAGGATTATGCGAAAAAATGGGATATTTTCGTCGGAATCCGATATAATTTCGATTGATGTTAAACTTGCCGGACACTCATTGTGTCAAAACCTCACGAAATGAATGAATCAATCCGATGAACTGCAGCTGATAGAGGACTTCAAAAAGGGGAATGAACAGGCGTTCAATCTGCTCGTTCACCGTTATAAAGAGAAGGTCTATTGGATCGTCCGCAGATTGCTTCCGGACCATGATGAAGCGGATGATGTTACACAGAATGTCTTCATTAAAGTGTATCAGTCATTATCGACGTTCAAAGGAGATTCAAGTTTCTACACGTGGGTATACCGCATTGCGGTGAATCTGTCATTGAATGAGATCCGGCGGAAGAAACTGCGGAAGACATTCTCGATGGATGATGAACTTCATCAGTACAAGTCGCCGGACGCGCTTCCATCCGAACAGATGGAGAAGGATGAGCGCACGCAGCAGATACGGGATGCTATCGAACTGCTCCCGGAAAAACAGAAAAAAGTATTCCTCCTGCGGTATTATGAAGAACTGCCGTATGAAGAGATCGCGAAGATCCTTCATACAAGTGTCGGAGGATTGAAAGCGAATTATTTTCACGCAGTAAAGAAGATCGGAGAACACCTGAAACATGAACGCTGAAGAGCGATATGAGATGCTGATCGAATATGCCGAAGGCACGCTGCCTGCAGAACAGAGGCATACTGTCGAAGCGTTGATCGCCTCCTCTGCCGAGATGCAGAACGATCTGGAGACGATCATGCTTGCGTTCGATTCCCTTCAGGTAGAACATCAACCCTCTGTTCCGGAACACTATTTCTCGAACTTTACGGCGGTGCTTCAGAAGAACATCGCTGCAGGGAAGAATAGGAATGTATGGTCCGTTCCGCGGTTTATTGTTTCACTGATCAAGCCGGCCGCAGTGATCACGCTCGCGTCGGTATTCATTCTGCTGTTTCGAACGCTGTCACCTGCTCCGTCACACGAGACGATCTATTCTCTTGTGAAGGGCTTTGAACAAAGCGAGATCGCTGCAGTGATCGACGAGACCCCGGCGATAACGGTAAATGCAGCAGAATCCCTTCTTGAGACGAAACTCCCCCGCGAATCATTCGGTATCGATCCGTCGAGTTATCAAAGTGAGAGTGAAATGTTCGCCTTCCTTGAGGATCATGAGGCGGAACAGGTGTTAGCACAACTGCAGCAACGAGGACAATAAGAGGAAACCTATGAGAATATTATCGGTATGTTTCATGATCATTGTGGGGGTGATTCTGGTCTCCGCACAGCCGAACGAAATGAAGGGAGGACGTTTTCAACGTCCGATGGAACGTCTGGAACAATACAAAAAGATCCGGATGATCGAAGCGCTGAAACTTGATGAAGAGACCGGATTGAAACTGGTGGGACGATACAATAAGCATCGCGAGAATGTCAAACAGCTGGAAGAGAACAGAGCGGCATTGGTCGAGAAACTTGAAGCACAGCTGAAATCGAATGCCGCTGACAGCGAACTGCAGAGATCCTTCAACGAGTTCTACGAGATCGAAAAGAAGATCGGAGAGTCGCGGAAGAAATTTCTCGAAGATCTGAAAGAGATCTTTACCAACAAACAGATCGCAGAATATATGGTCTTTGAACGGAATTTCATGACGGATCTCCGCAATACAGTGAAGGATATTCAGAAGGAACGGCGTCAACGCGAGTGACGTGAACCGGATCGAACGTTGTATCAGGGGTGGAGCATTGTGCTTCACCCTTTGTTTTTTGCATCTTCCTGATAATTACGATATATTTTCTCCGTGATGAATACTCAGCCGCATATCTATCTTGATTACAGTGCGTCGACACCGGTGGATGCCGAAGTCGCTGCCATCATTCAGCAGCAGATGGACCGGAATTTCGGTAATGCTTCATCCATCCACTCCTTCGGCCGACAGGCGAAGGTGGTGCTGGAAGAGAGCCGTGAAACGATCGCACGCTTCATCGGTGCGGAAACATCGGAGATATTCTTCACTTCCGGCGGGACCGAAGCTGACAACCATGCACTGATCGGCACGGCGCTTGCCGCGAGACGAAAGACAGGCAGGAACCATCTCATCGTTTCATCCATCGAACATCATGCGGTGCTGGATTGTGCAGAATACCTTTCAACACGCGGATTTCGTGTCACGTATATTCCTGTTGACAACAAAGGATTCGTCGATCCGTCAGTTGTCGCCGACCTCATCACCGATACGACCTCCATTATCTCTGTGATGCATGCAAATAACGAGACCGGAGCTCTGCAGCCTGTCCGCGAATTATCACGTCTGGCGAATGAGAAGAATATCGTATTCCATTCGGATACTGTGCAGACCATCGGTAAGTTACCCGTGAATGTGAATGACCTCGGTATGGACCTGCTGGCGATATCAGCACACAAGATCTATGGACCGAAAGGGATCGGTGCTATCTACATCCGGAAAGGGACCGATCTTGTCCCGTTGATCCATGGGGGAGCGCAGGAACGGAAGAATAGACCGGGGACAGAGAATATACCGCTGATCGCCGGTTTTGCCAAAGCAGTGGAACTTGCCGGCAGCACGATGGACAAGACAGCATCGGATGTAGCCGTTTTCAAGAATGAACTTATCAAAATGATCACTGCGTCCTGCTCAGGTATTATTTTCAACAGCGATTCTGAACGCTCAATTCCTCATATTTTAAGCATTTCTCTGGATCCTGAATTTTACGATGTTGAAAGTGAGACAATGTTGATGGGCTTGGATCTTCGCGGAGTGGCTGTATCCAGCGGTTCGGCGTGCACGTCCGGCAGTGTTCAGCCGTCGCATGTTCTTATGGCGATGGGATATGATAAACGAACGGCGCAGTCTGCAGTACGTTTTTCATTTGGAAAATTCACAACAATTCAGGAAGTTGTGTCAGCAGGTAATACCTTTTGTTCCATGGTGCAGTCATTCAAAAAACAATAACAGCACGTATTTCAGAGGTCATCATGAAGCATATCCCACTCCTTTTTCTCCTTCTGGCGCTTGGTTGTGCAGATACAGAAGAGAACGCATCCACGAATCTTCGTAAAGGGGATGAATTCTATAATAAAGGAGAGTATGAGATCGCTGAATATTATTACGATAAGATCCCTGAAGAGAGCGTGCTGAAGAAAGCGGTAGCACGGAGGATCGAAGAGATCAATAAGATCAAGATCGACCCTTCGCTGGACAAGCATTCTACGAAGAAGAAGGAAGGCGTATTTATCACCAACCACACATTCGAATTGGGGACGATGGGGCTGCTGCCTCTGCATAAAATGACGATCGTCAACAATACCGATAAGAACCTCCAATTCTGTGAATTGGAATTTGTGTATTATGATGCCGCAGGCAAAGAAGTGGAGAGACTTTCAACTGTCGCCACGACCGGCGTGCAGAAACAATCGCAAAAGAGTTTTGAAAAGATCACTCCGGGGGTTGTCAAACAGAAATTCTCGAAGGCTAACGTCATTCTGGCGAAACCGGTCTTCTTCTAATTACTTCGTTCAAGTTCGCGGTAGAGGATGCCGTACCGAAGTCCTCTATCGCTGACAGTGATCTTCTGCAATCCGCTCCGTTCCATATATCCCATCAGAATTAAGATCCCGGCAAGAATGATATCTGCTCTCCCTGCGGAGATCTGTGGAAAAGCCGCGATCTGTGAGACCGATTTATCCTTCAACGATCCGAATAGCGCTCCGATATCATTCAGCGTAAGTGTGTAACCGCTCACCTTCGTGCGGTCATACGCGGGAAGTGCTTGATGCAGTGCTGCTAGTGTTGTAAGTGTGCCGGCGACGCCGACAGCAAATGTCTGCGGTATCAATCTGACAGCTTCCGACGGGATCTGTGAAGCAATGAACTCATGCGCTTCGATCAATGCAGCGGTTTCAGGGGGTGAATCCTTCAGGATTCGCTCCGTCAGCCTTACACTCCCGATGTCGACACTCACTTTTGAGACGATCCCTTCGGCATTTCCAACGATGATCTCCGTGCTGCCGCCGCCGATATCCACAACGGAATACTGCTCAGCTTTTCCGGCAAACTCCGATATCCCGCCGCGGTATGTCCAACGCGCTTCATCATCACCCGAAAGGACTTCTATCAGGATGCCGGTCTGTTCTTCCATTGCAGAGATAAATTCTTTGCGGTTCTTTGCATCACGCACGGCACTGGTGCCGACGGCACATATCTTTTCGGCTCCAAGTCTGTCGCATGTCCTTTTATATTCTTTCAGGAATCCGGAAACACGGACAAACGTCTCCTGATTGATCACTCGTTCACTGTCAACTCCTTTTCCGAGCCGTGCGATCACCTGTTCATCGTGAAGGATGTTCAGCGATCCGTCCGAACGGGGTTCAGCGATCAGCAGCAGGATCGTATTCGTCCCGATATCAATGGATGCGATCCTCATGCTTTCGCCGCCGCCATTCCTATCCAGTCGTTCTCCTGCAGAACAACAGTTACGTTGAACCCCCGCTGGTTCAGCGCTTCCTCAATGATCGTCCGGTCATTCGTCAGTAAACCCGAGAAAAGGATCGTCCCATTAGGAGCCACTTTGGCGAGCATCCCGTCCAGCAGGTCAAGGATCGTATTCCGTATGATATTTGCAAGGATGATATCGAATGATGGTTCCGTCACCACGTCCATCGAACCGATTCGGATCTCGATCTTGTCTTCAACGTGGTTGCGCTGTGCGTTCTCAATGCCGTTATCCATGGACCATTCATCGATATCGATGCCGACTGCATGCCGGGCGCCGAGCTGAAGCGCCGCGATCGCGAGGATGCCGGTCCCTGTGCCGACATCGAGAACGGTCGATCCCGGTCTGATGAACTGTTCCATCATCCGTATCATTAAGCGTGTCGTTTCGTGGTAGCCCGTGCCGAATGTCATTTTCGGATCGATGATGATGATTGTCTTCGTACTGTCCGTCACCGGATGCCAGGAAGGAGTGATGACAAAGCGGTCCGATACCTGTATCGGCTGGATCGATCTTTCCCATTCCTCGTTCCAGTTTCTGTGCTGAATCTCCGTCGTGCTGATATGGTCGATCAACGGCAGATTGTACATCTCGGAAATATCACGGATGACGATCTCGATGGAATCGTGCCACTCATCTTTCTTAATGTAACAATGCATCCCTCGGTCATCCTCCACGAATCCTTCGAAAGGGTAATCTGACAGTGCAGCAGGGAGGATCTCACGGATCTGTTCGTCCGGCGGGACGGAGATATGGAAATCGAGATAGATATCGTTCATAAAATTCTGCCGATATTAGATGGAGAAAATGTGCGGTTGAATTTACGGTGCGACCTTGGTATAGATCACTGCGGCGAGGACCTTGCCGACAGCTTCAAGACTTTCGCTGCTGCATTTGTCCGGTGTGTCCTGATGAGTGTGCCAGTGCGGATACTGGAAATCGATGATGTCGATGGTCGGAATTCCCGCTTCGTTCAGCGGTAGATGATCGTCGGAGATCCGTTCACCGGGGATACGGACGAATTGAGTAGAGCGGACCTCTTCAGCAGTCTTCCAGACCATGTCTACAATTTGAGGAGCAAAATCCATCGAATTCAGTTCTAGCGGTAACTGAAGATCACGGTCGCCGACCATGTCCAACAAAATTCCGAATTGGGGAAGATAATCGGGAGCTTTTGTCTTGGCAAAATGGCGTGCGCCGAGGAAATAAAGATCGGTATTCCCGTCTTTTCGTGCATCGCCATAATCCTCGCCGTCTGTCAGCAGAATATCCACTCCGATGGGCGGGGGATTGTTCTTGAATAACCGTGCGAGCTCGAGCAGAACGGCCACGCCGCTGGCTCCGTCATTCGCTCCGATGATCGGTTTATTCTGTAACGCCGGGTTTGCATCTTCCTCACCTCTGGGACGCGAATCCCAGTGTGCTGTCAACAGCACCCGTTTTGATGCTTTCGGATTGAATTGCGCAAAGACGTTCGTCAAAGAGAGAGTTTCGTTGTATCCTTTTTGTGAGAATCGCTGAAGAGTGACATAATCGGAGTATTTCTTCAGCTCATTCTCAAGAAGGGTGAGACATTTCGAATGTCCTGATGATCCCGGGTTGCGCGGACCTAAATTTGTCTGCGCTGTCAGCATCTCGAAGGAGCGCTTACCGTCAAATATCGGAACGTTTTTCTGCATTATGTGTTGGCTTTGCTGTTGGGACTGCGGTTGTTCAGCTTTTTTTGGTTCGCAGGCCGAAAATAGGAGGGTGAGGATCAAAAGAAAAACAGATGGAATGGTCGAACGAATTTCACTGAAAATGTTCCTCATCGTATAAAATTCTCATTGGTATTGAACTGTTGAATCATTATCTTGAAACAGAATATAACAAATTAAACGATAAATGCCCTTACGAAAAGCGATATACTGGAGTATTTTCTGGATTGTTCTGTCCCTGACGTTCAATGTAGTGATCTATTATACCCATGGACCGCAAAAAGCTCTCGAATTTCTTACCGGTTATATCATTGAGAAATCCCTCTCAGTCGACAACCTCTTCGTTTTTCTGATCGTCTTTACCATCTTTGGCGTAGAGTTGAAAGATCAGCGTCGGGTGCTGAATTATGGGATTGTCGGTGTTATCATCCTCCGCGGTGTGCTGATCATACTCGGTGCCACTCTCGTTGAACAGTTCCACTGGATCCTTTATATCTTTGGCGCAATGCTGGTCTATGCTGGATATAGAGTGGTGTATGGCGATGATGCGACCATAGAACCTGAGAAGAATGTTGCTGTAAATCTCTTCCGAAAGATCGTCCCGGTGAAGAACGAATATAAGGGACACCAATTCTTTATCAAAGAAGCCGGTAAAGTAATGGCCACCCCACTATTTGTCTGCTTACTGGTCGTTGAAACCACCGATGTGGTCTTTGCCATTGACTCGATACCTGCTATTTTTGCCATTACAACCGATACGTTCATCGTCTTGACCTCAAATTTAATGGCTGTGTTAGGACTTCGGTCTATGTATTTTGTCCTGGCTGAAGTTCACGCATCATTCCTCTACGTTAAATACGGAGTTGGTGTTGTTCTGGCGTATGTTGGTCTCAAAATGCTTATCATGGACTTCTATAAGATCGACACCGTTGTTTCCCTCACGATTATTCTCTCCATTCTTACCATCTCAGTGGTTCTTTCCTTTCTCAAGAACCGTAACCCATCAAAGTAAACATTAGAATTATTTAACTTTGGCGGTACCTTAAGTTTGGGTACCTTTGTATGGTCGTTTAAGGGAACGTAGTTCTCTCATAACGTCCGGGCAAATGAACCTTCGAATTTTGAAGGGATTTCTCAACAACTTGAGCGTGTAATGAAAAAGACCCTATTCAACGCTTTCCTGTTCGTTCCGTTCCTCATCTTCGGTTGTTTTGACGGGACATTTTCAGGGAAGTCTGATAAGATCTTTATTGAAGAAGAAATCAACACTAAATTAGATCAAAAATCCTTAGCAATTCTCAATAAATATGGTAAAACGATCCGTTCCTATTCTGAACAGTATGGAATGGATTGGAGATTAGTCGTAGCAGTTATAAAAGTGGAATCCCGGTTCGATCATTCAGCCGAGAGCGAAAAAGGGGCAAGAGGCTTCATGCAGATCATGCCGGCTACCCAGACTGAACTTGCTGAAAAGATGGGACTGGACAGCACAGCTTTTGAAGACCCCCAGGGTAACATCCGCGGCGGCGTCTTTTATCTTTCCCGATTATATAAGCAATTCGGCAATGACGGTTTGAGCGAAGAAAACAGGATAAAATTCACGCTGGCAGCGTATAATGCTGGTCCCGGTCGTATCAATGATGCCCAAAAGATGGCGGAATATGTGAACGACAATCCGAAAGAGTGGAAATCGGTCAAAAACTCACTTTCTCTGCTCTCTAAGAAATACTCGTCCCTCCACCGATTTGTATGGTATGACCGCCGTCCGACCAACGGATATTTTAAGGGATGGAAAGAAACAGCAAATTATGTCGAATCCGTCATGACCTATTATGACGAATACAGGAAGGCATTCGATAAGAAGGCATAGACATTCAGGAACAGAGACAAAAAAAGGGACGCAAATGCGTCCCTTTTTGATTTTAAACACTAAATCGTAGAGCCGGATAATTATCCGGCTCTACGAAATAATTACCTATGGAAGAAGAACTGCCGCTGAAATCACGGTCGTCCATTTTCCATCTTTATCACCTTCGGCGGACTGGGTCACGTTGAAGGTCTTCAGGATCTTACCGCTCATCTTAAAGTGCTTTTCGCGTTCGTCCCATGCAACATTGGGGTCGAATTCCAGTCCCAATGTGGTTGCAAGCATCGTTGCAGCCAGATCTTCGGCATATTCGCCCGCTTT
>JBMOHT010000003.1:0-64317 GCA_049317705.1 Bacteroidota bacterium
TACGATAAAGCGCG
The DNA here is from genome assembly GCA_049317705.1 of Bacteroidota bacterium. GTDB lineage: Bacteria > Bacteroidota > Ignavibacteria > UBA10030 > UBA8401 > UBA8401. Next base: position 15 of record JBMOHT010000003.1, read on the forward strand.
CGGTGATCAATGCGACAACTGCGGCAAATATTACGATCAGCTCGACCTGAAGGAACCGAAAAGTCTCATCTCCGGGAAGACGCCGGTCGTTAAAAGGACCAAGCATTGGTACTTTACACTCGGTAGTTTCCAGAAAAGACTCGAAGAGTATGTGGATGGTCATGCAAAGGACTGGAAAGAGAATGTTCTTCAGCAGACACGCAGCTGGCTGAAAGAAGGACTTCAGGACCGCGCCATTACCCGCGATCTGAGCTGGGGAATCCCGGTGCCGATCGACGGAGCCGATGGAAAAGTGATCTACGTCTGGTTCGATGCCGTGCTCGGTTATATCTCAGCAACAAAAGAATGGGCGCAGCAGCAGGGGACTCCCGACAGATGGAAGGAATACTGGTGCGATGAATCGACACGGTATATCGCATTTCTGGGGAAAGATAATATCGTGTTCCATTCCATCGTGTTCCCGTCGGAACTGATGGCGAAGACAGGATATATCCTTCCGGATAATGTGCCGGCGAATGAGTTCCTGAATCTTGAAGGTGGAAAATTCTCCAAGAGCCGCAACAATGCCATATACGTGAAGGATATCCTCGAAAAATATCCTGCGGACATCCTTCGCTATACGATTGCAACGATCCTTCCCGAGACGAAAGATTCGGATTTTTACTGGAAGGATTTTCAGGCAAAGAATAACAACGAACTTGCAGACATCTACGGTAATTTCATCAATCGTACGATCACGTTCGTTGCGAAGAATTTTGACAATTCCGTTCCCGTTCGCGGATCTCTGAATGAACGTGATACAGAAGTCCTGGCATATGTACAGTCAGCTCCTCAACGGATCGGCGATCTGATCGAACAGTTCAAGTTCCGCGATGCGACCATGGAGATGATGAACGTTGCACGTGCAGCGAACAAGTATTTCAATGACAGTGAACCATGGAAATCATTCAAAACGGATAAGGAACGATGCGGTACGACGCTCAACATCTGTCTCAATATCGTCCGCTCATTGGCGGTGATGTTCTCGCCTGTTGTTCCGTTCTCATCGGACAAAGTGTGGATGATGCTGAATCAATCCGGTTCTGTCGCGGCTGAAGAATGGATGAAAGCAGGTGAACCGCAGCTGCAGGACGGACATGCACTCGGCCGTTCTGAAATTTTATTTACCAAGATCGAGGATACTACCATCGAACAGGAATTAGGGAAATTAGTCACTGCCGCTGAAGCTAAAGCGGAGGAAAAAGCAGCAAGCACATTTGCTCCGCTTAAAGCACCGGTCACGTATGATGATTTTGCGAAGATCGATTTTCGCACGGCAAAAGTGCTCGAAGCGGAAGCGGTACCGAAATCGAAGAAATTACTCCGGCTGCAGATCGACCTCGGTTTTGAAAAACGGCAGATCGTTGCAGGAATTGCGGAGAAGGTCACTCCGGAACAGCTTATCGGTAAGACCATCATCGTTGTAGCCAATCTCGCACCTGCAAAATTGATGGGTGTGGAATCGAACGGCATGCTGCTCGCTACGGCTGCGGACGGTGAGAACTTTGCTTTATTAACTTCATCCAAAGACGTCGAAACAGGGATAGGGATAAAATGATAGTCGTTACCGGTGGTGCAGGATTTATCGGCAGCGCAATGCTTGCCAAACTCAACGAGAAAGGTGTATCGGACATCCTGGTTGTGGATGAACTCGCATCCACAATGAAATGGAAGAATCTGGCCGGTAAACAATTCTCTGATTATGTCCACAAGGACCACTTCATTGAGATGCTCCTGAATGAACGGCTTCCGAAGATCGATGCGATCATCCATATGGGCGCGAATTCGTCCACGACCGAGCGCGATGTCGATCATCTGATGGAGAACAATTATCGCTACACACGCATCCTTGCCGAGTGGTCCGTACGGAAAAAAGCACGATTCATATACGCCAGCAGCGGTGCCACATATGGCGACGGGGCTTTAGGATTCTCGGACGATGATGCGGTCAGTCCGACCCTCTTACCGTTGAACGCATACGGATATTCCAAACAGATCCTCGATCAATGGGTCCTGAAGAACGAACTGCAGAACAAAGTTGTCGGTATTAAATTCTTCAATGTCTTCGGTCCGAACGAATACCATAAAGGGGACATGAAGAGTCTTATCTGTAAAGCCTATCATCAGATCCAGGAGATCGGAAAGATCCGTCTGTTCAAGTCCTACAAGCCCGAATATAAACACGGCGAACAGGTCCGCGATTTCGTTTACGTGAAGGATTGCACGGAAGTGCTGTGGTGGTTCCTCAATTCTCCGAAAGTGAACGGTATCTATAACCTCGGGACCGGTAAAGCGCGTTCCTGGAATGATCTGGCCAAAGCGGTCTTTAGTGCACTCGAGCTTGCACCGAATATAGAGTACTCCGAGATGCCCGAAGAGATCCGCAATGCGTATCAGTATCACACGGAAGCGACGATCACCAAACTGAAGAATTCCGGCTGTCCTGTGCAGTTCCGTTCACTTGAAGATTCGGTGAAGGATTATATCTGTAATTATCTCCATCCGGAGACGCGATATCTGTAATTGTGACCGACGAAAAAATTCCGTATTTTATCGAACATTTGAACCCCAATTGAATATCAATACCATCATACTGCGTTTTTTGGAGACGATCTATATCTCGTCCTTCATCCTTTCAGACAGCTCCGTTGCGGGCTGACACTGTTGTCATCCTACTCACTTCGTTTTTGTTCCTGTTCTGCCGGTATATTCTATATAATGCTGTCCACGAAAGCCATTGCCATGAGTTGGGTCATTGCTCATCGGATCGATCATCGGTCTGGAAATTGTTTCGATGTAATGAAAGAACATATGAATACCTTCACTCGCAAAGACGCAACGTTACCAAGGGTTCAATGCGTAATTCTTTTTGCGTCTTAGCGACCTGTGCAGTGGGGCTTTACGAGCGTCAAAATCGGCAATGAATCATTAGTCACCGAACGTATTACTACTTAACAGATCACTCATTATTTAACTCAGGAGAAACACATGAAGAAAAACGCACTCTTAAAAGATGTCGTGAAGCAGGTGGATGCGACGAAGTTCAATTCGACGCCGATCATCAATGCGATGCGCGACATGTCATTCAGCTCACGCGACACAGCCCGCGCGACCGACATCTTCAAGAAGATGATCGAACATAAAGGATGCACCAATGCTCTCGTCCTCGCAGGAAGCACCAGCGCCGGCGGCTGCATGAACATCTATTCCGATATGATCAAATACAATATGGTGGACATGGTCGTAGCGACCGGTGCATCCATCGTTGATATGGATTTCTTTGAAGCGCTCGGATTCAAACATTACAAAGGAACGCCGTTCATCGACGACAATATGCTCCGCAACAACTATGTCGACCGTATCTATGATACCTACATCGATGAACAGTCGCTGCAGGTGTGCGACGGAACGATCTTCGAGATCGCTGAATCGCTCGAACCGCGTCCGTACTCCTCGCGCGAATTCATCTATGAAATGGGAAAATGGTGCGTGAAGAATGCGAAGAAGAAGAACTCGCTCGTTCAGTTAGCATATGAGAACAATGTTCCGATCTTCTGCCCGGCATTCTCTGATTCCTCCGCTGGCTTCGGTCTGGTGAAACATCAGCATGAACGGATGAAAGCAGGGAAGCCGTACATGTCCATCGATTCCGTTAAGGATTTCTATGAACTCACCCAGATCAAGATGCAGGCAAAGACATCCGGTCTCTTCATGATCGGCGGCGGTGTTCCGAAGAATTTCATCCAGGATACCGTTGTCTGCGCTGAAGTGCTCGGAATGGATGTGCCGATGCACGAATACGCCATCCAGATCACGGTCGCCGATGTCCGCGACGGTGCCTGTTCCTCATCCACACTGAAAGAAGCCTCCTCATGGGGTAAGGTCCAGACGACCCATGAACAGATGGTATATGCTGAGGCGACCACGGTTGTCCCGCTCATTTTCAGTTATTTATATCATAATGCTGCGTGGAAAAAGCGCAAAAAATATGAATGGACAAAGATCTTTAAGAAATGACAAAATCAAGACCCTCCTGAATTTTAGGAGGGTTTTTTGTTCTATCCAAGATTGCTTTTCTATAAAGTGGTGCATATATTCAGCCAGTTTTTATCACCTCTTGATCAACGATAAGGGTCTGTTCCTATGGAAAAAGTCCTCAGTTTTATCGAATCGAACAAAGAACGTTACCTCTCCGAACTCAAAGATTTCCTCGCAATTCCCAGTGTCAGCTCCCAGTCAAATCATAACGGCGATATCCAGCTCTGCGCTCAATGGATCGCGGACCACATGAAGACCATCGGCATGCAGAATATCAAGATCATGCCGACGGAAGGACATCCGGTGGTCTACAGCGAATGGCTCGGCGCCAAAGGAGCACCGACCGTATTGTTCTATGGTCACTATGATGTGCAGCCGGTCGATCCGCTGAATCTGTGGACCTCGCCTCCGTTCGAGATGACGATCCGAAATGAGAATATCTATGCACGCGGTTCTGCCGATGATAAGGGACAGGTCTTCATCCACTTCAAAGGGATCGAAGCGATCATGAAACAGCACGGCACTCTTCCGGTGAATATCAAGATGCTGATCGAAGGGGAAGAGGAGATCGGAAGTAAGAATCTTGATGAATTCGTCAAAAAGAATAAAGAGCTGCTGAAAGCGGATCTTGTCCTCATTTCCGATACATCAATGTTTGCTCAAGGAGTACCATCGATCACATACGGTCTCCGCGGACTTACATATATGGAGATCGAACTGACCGGTCCGAACAAGGACCTTCACTCCGGTTCATTCGGCGGATCGGTACACAATCCTGCGCAAGCGCTTGCCGAGATCATCGCATCACTTCACGATAAGAACAACAAAGTGAATATCCCCGGTTTCTACAAGGATGTCCGGCCGCTCACGGGTGTAGAAAGAGCTGCGTATAAGAAACTGCCGCACAGCGACAAAGCATATGCAAAGGAACTCGGTGTGAAAGTCTTGTGGGGGGAAAAAGGATTCACGACACTTGAACGGATATGGGCGCGGCCGACATTGGAAGTGAATGGGATGTGGGGCGGATATACCGGTGAAGGTGCAAAGACGGTTCTTCCCTCCAAAGCTTCGGCGAAGATCTCCTGCAGATTGGTTCCCGACCAGAAGTCAGGCAAGATCACCAAATTGGTCGTCGATCATATCAAGAAGATCGCACCGAAATCAATGGATGTGAAAGTGAAACTGCATCACGGCGGCGAAGCGGCAATCACTCCGATCGATTCTCCCGGCGTAAAAGCAGCGATGTCCGCGCTGGAAAAAGGATTCGGGAAGAAACCTCTCTATCAACGTGAAGGGGGCTCGATCCCGATCGTTGTGCAGTTCAAGAACCTTCTGGGATTGGATACAGTTCTGCTTGGATTCGGGAAACCGGATGAGAATGCACACTCTCCCGATGAACATTTGAATGTCGATCATTTCTTCAACGGAATTAAAACATCGGTCCACTTTTTCAATGAGCTTCCGGAATTCTGGAATTCACGCTCTAAAAAGAAGAAAAAATAGGATCCGGTTTCCATTGTTAATACTCTCGTAACAGTAAAAATGTATATTTGTAACAGCTTCTAAACCACTAATCCCCCACAATAATCCATAAGGTATATTATGAGATATGCGATACGCCTTCTGCTGGTGATGTGTGTTCTGTCATCGGCAATGTTCGCACAAGGAGTCACGAACGGTGCTATCACCGGTCAGGTCTCCGATAAAGACGGTAACGGTCTGCCGGGTGTCAATGTTATGGCAGTGCACGTACCGAGCGGTACAAAATATGGTGTTACCACACGCGAAGACGGTCATTATAATCTTCCGAACCTTCGTGTCGGCGGTCCCTACACCGTTTCAGCTTCCATCCTGGGATATTCGAAACAGGAACGGCCCAATGTATTTGTTCAGTTGGCACAGACAACTCAGCAGGATTTCCGTTTGGCATCGGAAGATGTTCAGATGGGCGCTGTGGAAGTTACAGCTGAGCGCAGCACAGTATTGAATGCTGGCCGCACGGGCGCAGCAACATCGGTGAGCGCGGTTGCTATCCAATCGCTTCCGACCATCACCCGTAAGGTGCAGGACTTCTCCCGCTTGACACCTCAGTTCAGTGGAAATAATTCCTTCGGCGGTATGGATAACCGTTACAACAATACGACCGTTGACGGTTCATATTTCAATAACTCCTTCGGATTACAGGGACAGCCCGGCGATCGTACCGGTGTAGCTCCGGTTTCCGTTGATGCAGTGGAACAGATCCAGGTAAACATCGCTCCCTATGACGTCCGTCAGGGTAACTTTATTGGTGCCGGTGTCAATACCATCACCAAGAGCGGAACGAACGATATCTCCGGAACAGCATACTATTATATGCGTCATCAGGGACTCGTCGGTCAGCAGGCCGGTGCAGTGGAATATAAACCGGGACGTTTCCAATATTATCAGCTCGGTGCGAATATCGGCGGACCGATCATCGAGAACAAATTGTTCCTCTTTGGCAGCTTTGAAACCGAGAATCTCACACAGCCCGGAACAACATTCCGCGCTAACAAAGGCGGCGAAACGGTCGGCGGGAATACGACCCGCGTTCTTCAGTCCGATCTTGATGCTCTCAGCTCCTTCCTGAAAACGAATTTCGGTTATGAGACCGGACCGTATCAGGGATATGATAACGAAACTCCTGCAATGCGTCTGCTTGCCAAAATGGACTATAACATGGATGACAACAACAAGATCATCCTTCGCTATATCCATCTTGATTCAAAGACGGACGTTCTCGAATCGAACTCATCGTCACTCGGTCTTGGTACCGGCGGCCGTCAGAATGTGACCACCGCACTCGGCTTCCAGAACTCGAACTACCAGATCGGCGAGAACATCCGCAATATCATCGGTGAATGGAACTCGACATTCGGCGACAATATGGCAAATAACCTCATCGTCGGTTATTCGCATCATGATGAGAGCCGTGAGTCACGCGGTTCGTTCTTCCCGTTCGTCGACATCCTTGGTTCCGGTGCAACGAACTATACATCGTTCGGTTATGAACCGTTCACACCGAACAACGAACTTCGCTATTCATCCATTCAATTGCAGGATAACTTCACCTACTATATGGGCGATCATTATCTGACATTGGGTGCAAGCATCGAAAAATATCAGTCAGAGAATATCTTCTTCCCTGGTGCACAGAGCGCATATGTCTACAACAAGCTGTCAGATTTCTATGCAGACGCTAACGGTTATTTGGCAAATCCTTCACGCGTTGCAGCCGACAGCACACTCCGTCGCTTCCAGGTCCGTTGGGCAAATATTCCCGGCTTGAAGAAACCGGTACAGGATCTGAAAGTTCTCTATACTGGATTCTATGCACAGGATGAATGGCAGGCAATGAAGGACCTGCGCCTCTCATTCGGTTTACGCGTCGATATTCCTTTCTTCGAGAACACCGGATATCGCAATGCTGAAGTTGATACTATGAACTTCCGTGATGAGAACGGTGCTGTGGCAAAGTATGCAACCGACAAGATGCCCGATGCAAACATTCTCTGGTCACCCCGCTTCGGTTTCAACTATGATGTGACCGGCGACCGTACTACACAGATCCGCGGCGGATCCGGTATCTTCACCGGTAAACCGGCATATGTCTGGATCTCGAATCAGATCGGCAACAACGGTGTGCTCACCGGTTTCGAACAGATCGACAACACAAAAACCCGTCCGTTCAATCCCAATCCGGACCGCTACAAGCCGACAACCGTTACCGGAGCACCGGCTGCAAGCTACGAATTGGCATTGACCAATCCGGATTTCAAGTTCCCCCAGTTATGGAGAAGCAACATCGCAATTGACCAGAAACTTCCGTTCGATCTCGTTGGAACGACGGAATTTCTTTACAGCACCGATGTGAACGGTGTCTATTATATCAATGCAAACCTGCCCAAAGCCGATACAATGTATATCGGAGTGGACAGCCGTCCGCGTTGGAAGACAACGAACAAGATCTATAACAAAGTGACTAACGCGATCGTCATGAAGAACGAAGATGTTGGATATTCATGGAACCTCGCATTCTCTCTGGAAAAACCGTTCGCTGACGGCTGGTTTGCAAAAGCCGCCTATAGCTATGGCGTCTCCAAAAATACTGTTGATCCGGGTTCCATCGCTTCCGGTTCATGGTATGGAAATGCAATGAGCCAGGATCCGAATAATCCCGGTGTCGGATTTGCAGGAACATCTCCCGGCCATCGCGTGTTCGGAACAGCATCATACCGCCTTGAATATTTCGATATGGGCGCAACGACCATGTCAGTATTCTGGGAAGGCCGCACGATCGGAACATCGAGCTACACGTTCAGCGGTGATCTGAATAATGACGGCGGCGTGAACGATCTTATCTATATCCCGAAAGATCAGTCCGAAATGAATTTTGCGGCGATCACCGGTACTACACCGTTCACCGTGCAGCAGCAGAAAGATGCATGGGAAGCGTATATCAAACAGGACGACTATCTGAATGCGAATAGAGGTAAGTACGCTGAGCGTAATGCAGTGTTCATGCCGATGGTCTTCAGAGCTGATTTCAGTTTGACGCAGGAAGTGTTCACGGAAATGTTCGGCAAACGCAATTCGCTCCAGTTCCGTATGGACATCCTCAACTTCACCAATCTGCTGAGCAGCGATTGGGGTCTGTCGCAGCGTTTCGTGACAACTCAGCCGTTGATCAACGTGACTCCGGTCGACGGAAGAGTGCTTTATCAATTACGTGCTGTGAACGGCAAATTGATCGACCACACGTTTGAGAAAACTGCAAATATCGATGACGTATATCGGATCCAGTTCGGCGTCCGCTATACATTCAATTGATCATTGTCTTGACAATACAGCCCCGCAGAGGTCTTTGCGGGGCTTTTTTTTTATTGCACATATGAAATTACAATCTTTACTGGTCATTCTATTCCTCTGGGCCGCCATTTCATCCGCTCAAGAGAAACAGTGTACGATCCTTATCTCGTTTGACGGATTCAGATGGGACTATCTCAACAGGAACCTCACACCGACGATCGATTCACTCGCGAAGCAGGGAGTCCGCGCTTCGTCGTTGGAACCGGTCTATCCATCCAAAACTTTCCCGAATCATCTTGCCATTGCCACCGGAATGTATGCGGACAATCACGGGATCATTCAGAATGATTTCCTTGATGATAATGCTCAGAGACGGTTCAAGATCAGCGATACCGTTGAAGTGCGCGATGCACGTTGGTACCGGGGGGAAGCGATCTGGGAGACCGCACGAAAGAATAAAAAGATCTCCGCCAGCTATTTCTGGCCGGGGAGTGAATTGAATGAAGAACAGCGTCACCCGAATTATTTTGAACGATATGAGATGAAACGTCCATATTCGGACCGTATCAACGGTGTATTGAAATGGATCGGCATGCCCGCAGCGCAGCGTCCCGATATCATCACGTTGTATTTTGATGCGACCGACACGCAGGGACATTACTTCGGACCGAATTCAACCCAGGTGAACGGTGCTATCTCCCGTCTGGATTCCGTTGTCGCAGCATTGATCGCAGGACTTCGCAAAATGAAGATGACCGATTCCACCAACATCATTCTTGTTTCCGATCATGGTATGGCTGAAGTTGATTTGTCCCGGACCATCGTACTGGATGACCTTTTGAAGGGTGAGCAATATCAAACACAATGGTCAGGTCCTACGGTGCTTCTCCGTTCCACCAACGGCCGCGACAAACAGATCATCGAGCTGCTGCGGAAAAAAATGGACCATGCATCTGTATATACAAAAAGTGAGTTTCCCGACTATTTCCATTTTTCACATAACGATCTGATCTATCCTGTTATCATCGCCGCGGATCTCGGATGGCAGGTGAGAGCGAATGCACTCACAAAGAAGGATTCTGTGAACATAGAATACGGTAATCATGGATTCGATAATCATCATATGGACATGCACGGTATTTTCATCGCTTCGGGACCGGTATTCAAGAAGAATTACTTAACGGGAATGCTGAAAAATATCGATATCTATCCGATGCTCTGCAAAGTGTTGAAGATCGGACCGAATTCGAATACCGATGGGAAATTGGAACGTATCGGTTTCATTTTACGTTAACAAATAACGGAGTTCCGATATAATTTTCCATTTCACATTACGAAAACGACAAACAAAATAGACAGGAAGTGTTATGAAGATCTATACCAAGACGGGCGACAAAGGAGAGACGGCATTGTTCGGCGGAGAGCGTGTTCCAAAGGATGCTCAGAGGATCGAAGCCTATGGATCGGTGGATGAATTGAACTGTATCCTTGGTGTGATCCGATCACTTGACCCGGATAAATTCATCGCTGCATCGCTGCAGAAGATCCAGAATCAACTCTTCGAACTCGGTGCGGATCTTGCCACACCCAAAGCGCATCAAAGTCCCCTGATCCCGAGGATAAAATTGTCGCACTCATCGTTCCTGGAAAAAGCGATCGATACAATGGAGAAAGAACTCCATCCTCTGAAGACATTCATCCTTCCCGGCGGAACGGTGATCGCTTCCCATCTCCATCTTGCACGGACCGTCTGCCGTCGTGCCGAACGGAGTGTCGTGCGGCTTTCCAGAAATGAGGATATCGGTGATGCCGTGATCATTTACCTGAACCGCCTTTCTGACCTGCTGTTTGTAATGGCCAGGTATGCGAATCATCTCTCCGGCCATGAAGAAGTAAAATGGGTGAGCGGGCGAAGAAAGACAAAATAACAGCGGATCACATATCCCATGAATATCGCTTTTGACGCGATATTCATGCCATTCACCCCAATGCCGTTAGATGTTGCTCACCTCCCAATACCCGCGAAACATACTTTTTCATCCATAATTTAGATCAAAATGAGGGCATTCTTCGTCCAATAGGATGAATGCCGTTTTATGGTTCAGCAAAAAAATAGTATATTAAAGCATAACGAGAATATTTTCATAAAGGGAATCAATGTTAAAGTTTTTCAGCAATTTATTCGGCAGCAAGAAAGAAAAAGATGTCAGTCAATTAATTCCGCTGGTGCAGGAGATCAACGAACAATTCGCATTGTTGGGCGGATTGACCGATGATGAACTGCGGGCGAAGACCCAGGAATTCCGTCAGAGGATCGCAGACGCAGTCAAAGAAACAAAGGATCAGATCGCGGAACATAATACGCAGTTGACCGACGAACAGGATCCGGTAAAACGCGAAGAGATCTTCAATGCCATAGAAGATCTTGAACAGGAAGAACTTGAGATCATCAAAGAGACGCTGGATGAACTTCTGCCCGAAGCGTTCGCCGTTGTGAAAGAGACCTGCCGTAGGATGTTCGGCCAGGATTTTGATGTTGTCGGCCATAAATTGAAATGGGAAATGGTTCCGTACGATGTTCAGTTGATGGGCGGTATCGTCCTGCATCAGGGGAAGATCTCCGAAATGGCTACCGGAGAAGGAAAGACCCTCGTCGCTGTTGCCCCGATGTACCTGAATGCACTCGCCGGAAGAGGTGTCCACCTCGTTACAGTGAACGATTATCTTGCACGCCGTGACAGTGAGTGGATGGGTAAAGTATTCCAGTTCCACGGCATGTCGGTCGGCTGCATTGTCACGAATCAGAATCCGTTCCTTCGTCGGGAACAGTATAACTGCGACATCACATACGGAACGAACAATGAGTTCGGATTCGACTATCTCCGCGACAACATGGTGCATACTCCTGATGAGATGGTGCAGCGCGGTCACTATTATGCGATCGTGGACGAAGTGGACTCCGTGCTGATCGATGAAGCACGTACTCCGTTGATCATCAGCGGTCCTGTAGAAGTTGATGATCATAAATACAATGAGATGAAACCGCGTGTTGAACGTATCGTCAGCACACAGAAGAATCTTGTCGCCAAGATCATTGCCGAAGCGGATAAACTGCTGAATGACGGTAAGACGGAAGAAGCGGGTGTTCTCTTATTCCGTGCATACCGCGGTGATCCGAAGAACAATAAGTTGACAAAGATGTTCTCCGAAGGTGCACCGAAGAAGCTCATGCTCGAGACCGAATCCGTCTATATCGCGGAACAGAATAAACGGCTTCATGAGATCGACGATGAACTGTACTATTCCATTGATGAACGGAATCATTCCATCGATCTGACCGAAAAAGGACGCGAATTCATGGCGGCCGGCACAGATAAGGATATGTTCCTTCTTCCCGATGTCGGAACGGAAATGAGCATCATCGAGAATGATGCCGCTATGAGCCATGAAGAGAAACAACTGAAGAAGGACGATGTCAACAAAGTGTACGCTGAACGCTCCGATCGCGTCCATACCGTTCGTCAGCTGCTGCGCGCATATTCATTGTATGATAAAGATGTGGAATATGTGGTAACGGACGACGGAAAAGTGCAGATCGTCGATGAGTTCACCGGACGTATCCTGCATGGCAGACGGTACAGCGACGGACTGCATCAGGCCATCGAAGCGAAAGAAGGAGTGCATGTAGAACGCGATACACAGACAATGGCGACCGTTACGCTGCAGAATTATTTCCGTCTCTACAAGAAACTGGCAGGCATGACCGGAACCGCAGAGACCGAAGCTGCTGAATTCTTTGATATCTACAAGTTGGACGTCGTCATCATCCCGACCAATAAGGATATTGTCCGTGACGATCTGAACGATGTTGTCTATCGGACCAAACGCGAGAAGTATAATGCACTTATCACTCAGATCAAGGAACTGCGCGATAAGAAACAGCCGGTGCTTGTCGGAACAACGAGTGTTGAGGTCTCAGAGACCCTCAGCAGAATGATGACACGCGAGAAGATCCCGCATAATGTACTGAATGCGAAACAACATCAGCGCGAAGCAGAGATCGTCACCAATGCAGGTCTTCCGGGAGCGGTTACCATTGCAACGAACATGGCGGGCCGCGGAACCGATATCAAACTCGGACCGGGTGTACGCGAAGTGGGCGGTCTTTCCATTATCGGTACCGAACGGCACGAAGCACGTCGTATCGACCGTCAGCTGCGCGGACGTGCTGGTCGTCAGGGTGATCCGGGTATGACAAAATTCTTCCTATCACTTGAGGATGATCTGATGCGTCTTTTCGGCAGCGACAGGATCGCTTCTGTTATGACGAAGATGGGAGCAGAAGAAGGTGAAGTGATCGAACATTCCATGATCACCCGCATGATCGAACGTGCACAAAAGAAAGTGGAAGAGAACAACTTCGGTATTCGTAAACGTTTACTGGAATATGACAACGTGATGAACCAGCAGCGTGAAGTGATCTACTCCAAACGCCGACATGCATTGCTGGGTGAACATCTTGAGGATGATATCCGGCAGATGCTTGAGGATTATGCTTCGGATGTTGTTGAACGGCATTACGATGCCGGAACGCTGGACGAGATGCGTGATGAACTCAGGACGAATCTGCTCATCGATGTGCAGATGACACCGTCCGAATTTCAGACTGCCGGTGTTTCCGGTGTGACTGAACGGGTGATGCAGACCGCCGATGAATTCCTGAAAAGGAAGCGCGAATCGGTCGGCAACGATGCTATGAATTTCATCCAAAAGATCTCATTGCTTCAGGTGATCGATGCCCGGTGGAAAGAACACTTGCGCGAGATGGATGATCTGAAAGAAGGTATCTATCTGCGCGCCTACGGTCAAAAGGATCCGATCCTGGAATATAAATCCGAAGCATATAAGATGTTCGTTGAACTGCTCGGAATGGTCAACCGCGAAGCTTTGAATATGGTCTTCAAACTCTTCCCGGAGAATCAGCAGCAGATCGAAGCACAAAAGCAGCGCCGTGCATTCAATACGGATCGGATGACCCTAACCCATACTGCATCGACCGGAATGGGTCTGCAGGGAAATGTTGAAAGCGAAGAATCGGATCCCCAGCAGCCGCAGCAACAACAGCAGGTCCCAAAGGTTCAGCAGATCATTTCCGGTGATAAAGTGGGAAGAAATGATCCCTGTCCATGCGGAAGCGGGAAAAAATACAAGAATTGCCATGGTAAAGGTGCTTAACAATTACTATTAAACTCTAATAGTTCTATTCTTGATTGTTTTCAATGCATATAGTACCTTGATTTGTTCACAAATGTTTACACTTCTGCGTTTGATATCTGGATTTATCGCAGAAAACTAAGATTGTAATAACTAATCGGTATTATTTCCTCTGCTCCAAGTAAAATTTACCGATATTGAATCACGACACAGCAAATTAGGTCATTTTCTCATTACATTTTTTGGCATGATTGATGTAATAGTAATGATACCCGATAGAAAAGTTGCACTAATAAACTAACCAACACACATAACAACCATTTAAGGAGTAATTACTATGGGACAACAACAGTTGCTTTTGATCATCCTCGGCGTTATCATTGTCGGTATCGCAGTAGCAGTCGGAATCACAATGTTTCAGGATAATGCTGTAAGCGCAAACCGCGACGCAGTGACGAATGACCTTGTTCAGCTTGCTGCAAAAGCTCAGCAGTACTATCGCAAACCGACATCGCTCGGCGGCGGCGGTAATTCATTCATCACATTAACAGCTGCTGCTGGTATGGATCTGTTGGTTTCAACAGCATTCTCCAACAACGATAACGGCACATACACAATCCCTGCAAATGCTTCAGCTACAACAGTTATTTTCCAGGGCGTTGGCAAAACTGATATCGGCGGAGGATCCTTCCCGACCTATACCTGCACAGTTACAGCTGCAGGTTATGTCATTGCAAAGACAAACTAATGATCAAAGCCCAGACGGGATTGTCTCCCGTCTAGGCTTCTAAATTTATAATTTGGAATTCTTTCAATGGGGCAGCAACAGTTATTACTTATCATTCTGGGTGTTATGATCGTCGGTGTTGCCATTGCCGTCGGAATAACAATGTTCAGGGATAATGCTGTTAGCTCAAATAGAGATGCTATTGCTAACGATCTGATGCATCTTGCTGCGAAAGCAAAACATTACTACAAACGTCCTACATCGATGGGCGGCGGCGGACATTCATTTGTTGGCTTGACTGCGAATCCTGCAGGATTGTTGATCCTGGTTACTCCGGCATTCTCCAATAATAATAATGCAGCCTATTCGATCAAGACTGCAGGTGATGCAACAAGTGTTGAGTTCAGAGCGGTCGGTAAAGCTCCATTGGATGACGGAACATTCCCAATCATCGATTGTTTTGTGACTCA
This sequence comes from Bacteroidota bacterium, assembly GCA_049317705.1. Classification (GTDB taxonomy): domain Bacteria; phylum Bacteroidota; class Ignavibacteria; order UBA10030; family UBA8401; genus UBA8401. The sequence goes on from JBMOHT010000003.1 coordinate 15,333, forward strand.
GGGGGCCCAGCAGATCACGATCGTTCATTGATCGACCACCGTTTGAGGAACACAAAAGCAGAAATCATGCACTGATTTCTGCTTTCGTGTTTTAAACCCTGTTCCATCCTGTTTGCTCAGTTGATTTTGAGTAGTGGTGATTGTATCTTTACATCTACAAGAGGAAAAATATCTATGCCAGAATTTCGAGTTGATGGAGTATCGCTCAGCGGTAAACCGGTTCAAGGGATCATTAATGCCGATTCGATGAAACTTGCCAAAGAACGTGCGTCCCAAATGGCCAGGGAACGAAAGTTCAAGATCAGCGGGGTTCATGCAAGGGATAATTTCCTGTATCGGGTAAAAAAAGGGAATGAAAAACCGATCGATGGCGAGCAAAAGGCATTTACAAAGCAGGAAGTGATCGATGCACTGTCGAAGATGGGATACACTATCATCTACGTTCGGAAGCAGTTCTTTTCTGGTGGAGGCAAGGTCCCGGAAATTGAAGTAGTATCATTCGTCCGAGTGAGTGCCGACTTGATACGGCAGAAACTGCCGTTCAACGACATGATGGCGATGCTGATCAATGATATCCAGAATAAGCCTCTTCGTGAAGCGATCCGCGATATCAATCAGGATCTGAAGCAGGGAAAGGACAGTGAGCGTGCGTTCCAAAAACATGAAAAAGAACTCGGGAAATTCGCGGCACATATGCTTGGTTTGGCATCAAAGAGCGGTAATATGGGTGAGATCTTTGAGAGCACAGCGAAATTCCTTGAGCGTAATGCACAGTTCAAGAAGGATCTGAAAAGTGCTTTGATCATGCCTGTTGTTACGTTGGTGATCCTGTTCGGTGCTGTCGGTTATTACGTCGCATATATCTTCCCCGAAACAGCCAGCCTGTTCCAGAAATTCAAGATCGAACTTCCTCCGATGACCAAAGCAACACTGAAATTGAGTGACTTCATTACATCAAATATCATTTGGCTGATGATGATTGTCATTATTCCTTCGATCGCGTTTGCCCGGTTCGCAGCCACCGATCGTGGACGATTTCTCATTGATAAGTATACGTGGAAGGTACCCGCAATCGGTGACCTGATCCATAAGATGAGTATTGAGATCTTTTGCCGAGTGTTCTATGCATTGTATTCCGGCTCCGGTGAGAATATCGAAGTGATCAAAATGGCGTCGGAAGCATGCGGTAATAAATATATGGAACATCAGATCAAGTCCATCGCACTGCCGATGATGGTCGAGAAGGGAGCCGGGATCACCGAAGCCTTTGAAGCAAGCGGGGTCTTTACTAAAACAGCGTTGTCACGGTTCCATTCCGGAGCTGAGACCGGTACCGTAAAGAATACAGCATTGCAATTGGCTGAGTATTATGAAAAAGAGACCGGATATCGGATGCGCAACGCGATCGATCTGATACAGTTGGTGATCTCCATGATCATCATGGTCGTACTGACCGGGCTGACTCTCGTGTCGTCGGAGACAGCAACGATCAAACCGAAGCCTCCCGGAGGCTGGCTGACATTCTTCAGTTTTTATTTCTAGTTGTCCTTTAAAGGATAAACCATGGCAGATATAGATATCACGGATAAGATAGGATATACGCTTCTCAAAAAGGGGATCATCGATTATGAGACCCTCGAAAAGTCCTTGCGTATCAAAGAATCCGAAGCGACCAAAAAAGAACGCCGGAATCTCGGACAGATCCTTGTGTCTGAATTCAGTGCGGATCATGATGCTGTATTCCGTGAAGTGGCGAACCTCTATGCGTTTCGCGAGATCTATATCGCTGACGAGAATATCGAAAAAGGCAGGATCGAATTCATCCGGAAACTGATCGATGGTCTTCCGGAAGGGAATCGTGAGATGCTCATTCAGACGAAGATGCTGCCGCTCAAATTCGACGAGAAGCAGCCGGACAAACTGATCATTATCTCGGCTGATCCGACGGACAGGAACATTCCGCTGATCTCCCGAAATTTCAACGTAAAAAAATATGAGGTCACGTACTGCCGGTTGAAGGACCTGCAGAGTCTCATTGAACAAGTGATCCCGCCGCAGAACGAATTCCTGAAACTGCTTGAGGATAACCACATCAGTGTTGAGACCGGCGATGAAGAAGCGAATGTCGATGAAGATGAACTGAATGCCGAGATCAACAAGAGCGCATTGGCAAATCTGTTTGAAGGTGCTCTTGTCGAAGCGGTGCGGTCCGGAGTGAGCGACGTTCATATTGTTGCTGCAGAAGGAAAGAGAACGAATATCCTGTTCCGTGTTGACGGTAATTTGAAACTCTGGCACTGCCAGGAAGGTACTATGCCGGAAGCGGTAATGGCGGTGGTGAAAGACCGGACGAAGAATGTGGACAGATTCGAACGCGAAATGTCGCAGGACGGATTCATTCAGCGCGTTGTCGATGGTCACCAGCTCCGTTTTCGTGTCTCGATCATGCCGATCGTTACAACGGAATTCAAGAACAAATTCGAATCGGTCGTTATCCGCGTGTTGGATGACCGGAAAGTGATCACCGATCTGAACAAGCTCGGTCTTCAAGGACCGGCGAGAGGCTTCTTCTACAAAGCCATCGAAAAACCGCAAGGGATCATTATTCTGACAGGTCCGACCGGATCCGGAAAATCTACGACACTGATTGCTGCGCTCTATCAAGTGATCGACCCCACAGTGAATGTATTGACGATCGAAGAGCCTGTGGAATATATCATTAAAGGTGCCCGTCAGTTGAAGATCGGACCGAAGATGACCTTTGAACAATCCATCCGCGGTATTCTCCGTCATGATCCGGACATCGTGCTCGTCGGTGAAATGCGCGATAAGATCACCGCCGAGACCGCCATTAAACTTGCGAATACCGGTCACTTGGTCTTTTCTACACTGCATACGAACGATGCACCCAGTGCTGTTGCCCGTTTGTATAAGATGGGTATCGAGCCATTCCTTATCGCCTATGCCATCAACATTATCGTCGCCCAGCGTCTTATCCGTACATTGTGCAAGATATGCAAATCGCCGATCGACGAAAATGAAAAACCCGATCTGCTGAAGTTTGGATTCAGCGAAGAGGATGTGAAAAATCATACCTTTTACAAGGCGGTGGGATGCGATAAGTGCAACGGCGGATACAAAGGACGTGCTGCTATCCACGAAGCGCTGTATTTTACGAAAGCGATCAAGGATATCGTATTGAATGCCGGTGATAAAGTTGATGAGAATGCCATCCGTGATCAGGCTTCGAAGGACGGAATGTGGACGCTGCGCCGCTCAGGCATGGAACGTATGAAGGAGGGATCCACATCTCTGGAAGAGGTCATTTCTTCGACCGTTGAAGATGAGTAGGGAACATTGAAGAATATTCAGTTCCTATCACGGAATAGTTCCTCTAATTTTCTAATTTTTGAGTGATATGATTCGGTATGGATATTGAATATATTTGTATCGCATTGTTCTGCGACACATGCGCATTGTCTTCATGACAGTATCTTTGCAATAATTACACAGCAGTATTATGGGATTAGGTCAGACATTATTGACGATCATGGGTTTGATCCTGATGGGGAGGTTGATTCTTTCCATCAACAGGACCACTTTGGATACCGGGTTCACCAAGGATATGGCGGAGTACCGCATCACCGGGACATCATTAGGTACTTCAATGCTCGAAAAAGCAAGTAATCTTGCCTTCGATGAAAAGAGTGTCGACGCCGCGATACTTGTTGTTAGCGGTTTCACGGTGAATGGATCATTAGGAAAAGATGCCGGTGAAACAACGGAAATCACCTTTGATGATATTGATGATTATCATAATTACGTATCCGTCGATACACTCTCTACTTCTGCAACATTCAAGTCCCGCGTTACGGTCCAATATATCTCTGTTGCCGCCAATGTGATCTCGGTTTCGGCAACACAACAATATGCCAAGATGCTGACTGTTGATGTGACGAGCGATTATCTTATTGATTACTCGGTCTCACCGCCTCGTCCGGATACACTGCGGTTCAAAGAAATTTTCAGTTATTGGTATTTTCGTTGAGGGACGTGTAAAGGAGTTCTATGGGCTCGCAAACAATCTTAGATCTGATCGCTTCAACGATGGTATTCAGTTCATTACTGTTGATGGCAATGCGGTTGAATGCATCGGTCTCATCGAATCTTTTTGCCTACAAAGGTGACCTCATCGTTCAGCAGAATCTTGTTGAGATCGTGAAACTTCTGGAATATGATTTCCGGAAGATCGGCTACTGTAAAGATCCTTCAAAGATCCCCGATCCCACCAAAGCCATTCGATACGCTGATTCCATACGCATAAAATTCTATACGGACCTTGCGTCTTCCGCGAATCCATACGGCGATGGAATTGTCGATTCATTGGATTATTATATGGGTTCATTTGCGTCAGGAACTCCTAATCCATTAGATCGATTGATATTTCGTGTTGAGAATAATGCAACACCTATTGGTGTTGATCTTGGAGTGACCACATTCAATTTGAAGTATTACGACGCAAATAAAGTCGAGTTGACCTATCCGATCACTAATTACGGCGCAATTGCAACACTGCAGATCACGATCCAATGTCAGAATCTGGCTGCAGTGAGCGTCTCTCAATATGCCGGTAGATTTGATTCATTGTCACTCGGATATCAATCAGCATATTGGCGGCAGGTTCGGTTGGTCGCTCGTAATTTGAGGAATCGTTAGGACGGAAAGGAGAACGAATGGGACGCGCAGCAATATATATGATCATCGGTTTCAGCACGATCTTCCTTTTTGTCGGGAAGAATATGACCGATGTGAGTGTTCAGTCACTCGACAATGCTCTGACCTATTACGAAGGTTCGCAACGATATAATATCGCGGGTGCCGGTGCAGGATTGGCATGCACGCAGCTTTTCCTCGATAAAAATTGGAGGACTGGTTATTCCAATGTTGATTTTAATTATGGACGATTTACGGTTACTGTCGCCGACACAACCCTTCAGCGTGTGAAGATCATTTCAACGGGAACGTATCAAAATACCAGTAATACGGTGATCGTGATCCTTCAGCCAAGTTCATTCTCAAAATTCGCGTATTTTTCTGATAACGAACCTTCGACCATCTTTTGGCAGTCAGGTGATACAGTATACGGACCGTACCACAGCAATACAAAATTATATTCATCAGGTTCACCGGTATTTAATGGTAAGGTGACAACGAGAACCGGAAAAAGCGGCGGATCGCCGAAATTCAACGGCGGTTATGAGACCGGTGTGAGTATGCCGCTGCCGTCGGACTTGGCTCCGACCAAGGATTCGGCTATTTCACGGGGAAGATACTTGGCGACCATTGATACTGTATGGGCGACATTCAATGCCGATGGGACAATTACTGTCAAAGTTGGTGCGGCAGCTCCAACAACTACAGCATTGACCACATATGCTCCTAATGGGGTCATAACATACGAGGGTGCAGTTCTAAGAATTAAGGGAACGGTTTCCGGCCAAGTGAGTATCTCAACAATTACCAATGGTTCCGGCAAAGGGGGAAAGGTTTTTATTGACGACGATATAAAGTATAAGACCAATCCTCGGTCAAATCCTTCATCAACTGATCTATTAGGCATTATTGCTACAAAAGAAATTCTGGTTGCGAACACTACCGCCAATAATTCAACAGGGGTTGACATTCAGGCCACGTTATACTCGCAAACGAAAGGATTAGGAGCGGAAAATATCACTTCCGGCGGAATGAAAGGATCAATACGGCTTCTTGGCGGAACAACGCAAGGCGAACGACAAATTGTGCAATCATCCGGAAATGGATATCTAAAAAGCTATTATTACGATGACCGTTTAATGGGTATGTCGCCCCCCGGTTTCCCTTTGACCGGCGGATTTGAGATCGTCTCCTGGCTTGAATAAAAAGGCCGAAACTGTTGACATTCTCTATGCCTTTCAATATATTCACTCCAACGTTTAATGTAACACTTTAGAATGTTGTGTAAACCCTTTATTCTAATTTAGTTGCATTCTTTTCATCTTTCAACCGTCATCCGTTATGCACGCTGCTCCGACAGCATCATTGGTCATTCCTACCGAAATTGTTGAGAAGGCTCGAACTATTCTCAACCAGGTCATTTCTCAAATTCCATCATCAACACAAGGACTTGAACGGCAGATCTTTATCGGCGATTTCGTTGAGAAACTCCCAATTGAGAACAGGCAGATGCTGAGGGCATTCGTTGAAAGTCTTCTCTTGAGAATGCAATTGATCAACGCATCTGATATTGATTTCGGCGGTTTTGGCGGACACGGGAAGGTGTGGTACAGGATATTCGGAGCAAAAAAACCTGATCCGACACTTGATCAATTATCGGTGGACGATACCAATATCCTTATTCAATCTCTGATCTCGTCTCGTCAGCGGCAATATCTCTATGAAATGAAGAATCTCGATTTTTCTTTCATGATCCTCGACGGCGACAAGATGAATCGGTACCGCGCGGACGCGTACATGGATCTTGATCAGCTCGCACTGAATATGCGCGCGATCAATGCCACTGTTCGTCCTTACAAAAGTCTTGAACTGCATCCGAATGTAACGAAGATCGTCAGTCTTGCACACACAAAAGAGGGGATGATCCTGATCACCGGTATAACGGGGTCAGGAAAGAGTACGACACTTGATGCAATGATCGACCTGAACAATCACACAGTGGATGGTCACATCTGTATCGTTGCATCGCCGATCGAGTACGTTCATAAATCCGACCGCTGTATCGTTCGTCACCGTGAGGTCGGCCGCGATGTGCTTTCATTCAAGGATGGAGCGATCCAGGCATTGCGTCAGGATCCGGATATCATTATGATCGGTGAAATGCGTGACCCAGAAACGATCATGACCGGATTGGAAATTACGGACAGCGGTCACAAAGTATTCTCGACCCTTCATACGGCATCGGCGGTGGAAAGTATCGATCGTATCATCGGTGAAGTTCCTCATGTGGAGCAGGACCGTGTACGGATGCGGTTTGCGGATGTCTGCAAAATGGTCCTCTCACAGAAACTGATCCCGTCGCTGGACGGAAAACGTGTCGCTGCCCGTGAGATCATGATCATGAATCCTTCGGTGCGCGCCGCGATCAAGAACGGCAACACCGGAGAGATCTATCAAATGATCCAGGAATCAGGGGAGATCGGGATGCAGACGATGGAGCAGGACCTGAAGAAATTGTATCAGCAGAAGAAGATCTCCATGGAAAATGCGATGAACTACGCCAATAATAAAAAACGGATGCAGCAAATCATCAACACGTAATTATTATGCCATATAAAAAAGGTGAAGGTAAAACCGTATTAAGCATGTTCGTGGACGGACTGGATGTGAAATTCGTCCATCTTTCCATGAAGAATAAACGGATTTATCTGCATGATGTAGTGACGGTGAACCTTGTCAAGCGGCTTGAAGAGCGTGCCGGCGGCGAGATGAATGCGGCTTCAGAGAACTTCGATCTGATGGATAATATCGACAGCGGGATGCCGAAGGATGAATTTGCGGAAGGGGAAGGCGGCGCGTCGAACGGGGAAGTGATGATCGGTCTGTTGTCTGAGTATCCCACGGCGTTGTATGAGTTTGTCTATTCTATCTCTGAACCGAATGTGTACTATCAGCAGTTCGAGGATAACTTCGGATTGTCCGGCCTAAAATTGAAACGCAAACTCGTCGATGAATTGTCAGCGACACGTTCAGTGAAACCCAGTATCGATTCGGTCTCATTCATTCCCGCAGCAGAAGGACAGATCCTCTCGATCATTCGTGAGGGCGGACTTGGACTGCTGGATGTCATTGCGAGCGTTCAGGATTTCCTCGACAAACGGGTACCGCGTGTTCAATTCATCGAAACATCGGATGTTTCGTTGATCAATTTTGTGCGTGTGAATTACGAGATCGGCGAATCCGAGATATCGATCATTGTGTATGTCGGCTCTGAATTCAGCCGCCTGATCTTTATGAAGGGGCAGGATTTCTTCCACTTTGCTCCTGTGATCAGCGAAGGCCGACTGACCCCCAATATTGAGAATACGATATATTCCAGGATCCTGCTGGAACAGGATAGTGCCGGTATTCTAAGGATCGACCGGATATTCCTTGCCGGTGAGGCGAATAAGATCGATCTGAAACAATTCCTCTCGCCTCAGTTCGCCGAATCACCTATCGAATATGTCTCGTCTTCCAATCTGGATGTTTCGGAGTTCCAGGACAGCCCGGAAGCGATCATCTCTGAATATGCGATCCCGATATCTTCGGCGATGCGTGCACTCGAACCGAAGAATCATAATTATTACCATGTTGACCTTCTGCCCATCAGCTTCCGCGAAGGACAGAAGATCTTCAAGCTTGCGTGGCACGGATATCTGCTGCTCACGCTCATCTTCGTCTCCACGCTGTTCTTCACGAACCGGTTCGCCACATTGAACGATGACGTGCGTCGGTCCAAGAATGAACTGCAGAAGAAGCAGGAACAGCTTGCAGAGAATCAGCGCCTGCAGTTGATCCTGGACAGCCTGGTCACGCAGAATGCAAGTTATGAATCGGCGTTGATCGTGTATGATTCGTTGATGCCCAATTATAATCGCTGGAGTAAAGTTTTCAATCATCTCTCCGGAAGTGTTGAGAGTGTGAATTCCGTTTGGATCAAAGATATGGTGGCGAAGGGTGACTCGGGAATGGAACTTCAGGGATATACGGTCTTTCGTCAGCGGATCCCCCGAATAGCGAATATGTTCGAGAAAGCGACACTGCAGACCGTTGATATCGAGAATATCCGCGGTAAGGATGTCTATAAATTCGTGATCTCCGTCAAAAATTTTGACACAGATAAATAGGTGAATCGTGTCATATAAAATCAGAAATAGTATCGTTCTCGCCGTGCTGATCCTGCTGGTTATCATTATCGGCACGTACGTAACGGTATTCTATCAGCCGAAGAAGATCCAGCAGAATCTGAAGGAGTCAAAGAAGATCTCCGCTCAGCTGCAGGACAATACAGAGCAGATGAATGCGATCGAGCAGAATCAATTGAAGCTGCGTGAAACGATGCATCGGTGGAATAATCGTATCAAAGAGATCTCCGAATCGGATGTGTCATCGCAGACGTATGGCTATCTCAGCGATATCATTGATGAGAGCGGAGCTCAGCAACTGAAGATGAATTTAGCACTTACCGGTACTGTCGAGGGCTCGACGATCGGATATAATACTTACAAGATCAGCGGTGTATCCGAGTTCCCCAATATCTTCCGATTCCTTTGGCTGTTGGAGAACGGTCGAAAATTATATAAGATCACGAATATCTCCTTCCGCAGCGATGAGGTCGGGGCAGATTCCATGGAGGTCCCGCGGATCGCATTACAGTATGAGATGGAGATCAATGCATACTTCACCAAAGAGAAGACCTTGGGTATGCAGGTGATGCGTCCTGATTCTACTCCTCAGCCCATCATGTCCAATCCGTTCCAGCCGAGCATCCTTCGGATGAAACCTGCAAATGTCCGTAACCTCGTTGACGTAGACCGGATCTCGGTGAAAGCGACTGCGAACGGCAAGGCACTGGTCATGACGGATGACGGACGACTGCTCACGCTGCAGATCGGAGACGAGGTCTATCTTGGGAAGGTTTCCAACATCATGCCGAAAGAAGGTTCCATTGAATTTATGCTGAACAATGGTGGAATCGCGCAGATAGTCCGAAAACAAATACAATTCGAGAAAACAGAGAAGGACGCAGTACAATGAAACGATTGATCCTGTTCACAGCCTGTATCGTGCTGATGTCGATGAATGCGGCAGCACAAAATAACCGTGAGCGTCGTTTGCTGCTGAATGATTACGTCTCACCGGAAGAGCTCGTTTCAATGTCGAAGTCACTTCCGTTCGACAAAGCTGTGCTTTTATTCAGCGACTTCAGTAAAAAATACATGAATAAGATCATTGTGGATGTGAGCAACAATAAGAAGCCGATCGGTGTGGACATTGAGAACACATATTGGTATCAGGCATTCGAAGGCGTGCTGCGAACCAATGGATTATGGTACGATGAACGCGAAGAATTCTTTTATGTCTATTCACAGAAAGATTCATTAAAGAACGCCGGAGGCTCGAATGGTTCTTCCTCGAATCCATTAACAGCTGCTCAGATCGACTCGACAGGAAAGGTCCTATTACGTCAGCGTGATGTGAAGATCTCAACGGTCTTCTTCACGGTCGATGTCGTTAAATCATTGAATGCCGGCATCAACTGGAGTTTCTTCTATTCCGGTGATACGACTCAGGCAGGTTCCAGACCGACCCAATTTGGGTCCGACTTCTACGGCGGATTCAAGGATCCGAAAGAAACCCAATCCAGCGGTTCCTCCTCATCGTCGAGTTCGTCTTCCGCGATCAGCCCCGGATTTTACAGCAAGTTCATCCCTGCGATCTCGTTCACGAATATCACTGCGCTGATCAATTTCTTCCAGAACAATCAGCTTGGCGATGTCCTCTCCGGTCCTCAGATCGTTGTGTCTTCCGGGAAACAGGGAAAGATCCAGGTAGGTCAGGATATCTTCATTACCACCAGGGATATCGCAGGGAACACGATCCAGCAGCCGTTGTCATCCGGTATCATTATCGATGTGAAACCGACTGTGTATGATGAGAATGATATCAAGTTCATCAACCTTGATGTGAAGGCGGAACGGAGCACCGCGAGTCCGGGACCGGTGATCAATAAATCATCGGCATCGACATTCAACGTGCTCTATGACGGTGAAGAAATGGTGATGGGCGGATTGTATACAAATGTTGAATCTTCCGAACGGGGAGGGGTGCCCTTCTTAAAGGATCTGCCGTGGTGGGTATTCGGTTTAAAATACCTTTTCGGATATGATAAACAGACCACCTCGACTCAGGAACTTATCATTCTGCTGAAAGCTGAATTGATACCGACGTTGGAAGAGCGTGTCGCAACAGCTTCTCAGCGTAAAGGGGCCAACCCGATCGAACAGGTCCGTACAAAAAATGCTGCTGAGATCGAACGTTTCAAACCCAAAAAATAGATCGTGCTATAGATCATCTTTTTCGTCATAACGTTTCAGTACGTTATGACGATATATTTTTTTAGAGAGTCCCATCTAACTACAGGTATGTTATGAAGTATCTCATGAGAGTTTTGACAAGTGCTGTTCTTATCCTGGTATTGGGGATATTCTCCTGTCAGGATCCCAATGCTCCAACGTCTGATTTTACCGTAACGGTGACAGGAACAGCGGTCAATAAAAAAGGAGCGACACAGGACAGTGTGATCGTTGTTCTCGACAATCCTTTCCGAAGGGACACCACGAAATCGGATGGGACCTTCTCGTATACATTCACTTCCTCTGAGAAGAACGAAGTAACAGCGACATTCAAATTTACACACCGCAATCTTGCATTCCGCGAGACAACGCTTACCCGGACATACAGTTCTTCAAAAAAAACAATCGCATTCGGTGAAGTGACCCTCAACGGAGTTGACTCGAGTGCGGACAATCAGGACCCGACCCGGCCTTCGTCCCGTGCCGGAGTAGTAACATTTGTCAGCTCTACATTCAAAACTATTTCCATCCGCGGTGCCGGCGGTAATGAAGTGACCAACCTGACATTCGAAGTTCGCGACAGTCTCGGCACACCGGTGGATGATAAGAATAAGATCTCCGTATCATTCAAACTCATCACAAAACCGGATATTGCTGTCGAATTGAATCGCACCAATGCAACCACCAATTCTATCGGTCAGGTTGTCGTTCAACTGACATCCGGTGATAAAGCCGGTATCGCTCAGGTGCAGGCGGTCACGGCAGTGAAGAATTTGGTCGACACCACGAAATTTGATACGCTCAAATCTCAGATCATTTCCGTAGCGATCGCAGGCGGACTTCCCGCGATAAGCCATTTTACTCTCGGGTCGGAAAAATTGAATGTCCCCGGTTTGGTACGGTTCGGAATGAAGAATACCATCACGGCGATCGTTGCCGATACTTTCGGAAATCCTGTGCAGAAGGGAACGATCGTTTCATTTACAACGAACGGCGGTATCATCAAGAATTCTGCAGAAACGTCAGAAGATGGTTTGGTCTCTGTTGACCTGATCACAAGTTACCCATATCCGCCGAATGGTTTTGCGACCGTCACGGCGCAGGTAGGAACTCCGGGTATTCTGGCAACCAAATCAAATGATGGCGACGCAGCAAACAGTGCTTCGATGGATGAAGCAGTCGTGATCAAGGGATTACGTAATAAAAAGAATCCTCAGACCAGAAAAGGTTCTTCGCTTATGCTTAAAACCGCAGGCGGAACGACCTTCTCAAAATCCATCAATGTACTCTTCACCGGTGCACCAAGGATCACATCGAATGATTCTACGTTCTTCGTACCGCCGCTTGGAACAAAACAGATCCAGTTCACAGTGGATGATATTAACGGCAACCCGATGGTCGGCGGAACGAGTATAAAAGTGACCGGTGTGGGTCTTGATACGACCGGAGCTGTCCTTACCGGAGACCTCGTGAGCGATGTGAAGGATTCACACGATAAGTCCTATACGAAATTCAACATCAGTGTCGCTGACAAACGGACGAAGAATTTAAGCGCCAATATCCCGATCACGATCAATATCGAAGTTGCCGGTGATAATGGGAACATAAAAAAATCATTCACCGGTGTCCTTTCCTCCATTGTGTCAGGTGACAGCGGAAAAGTCGGCACTGTCTCTCTTGTGAACAGTTCTACGGATTCTATCGTAGCATCCGGTGCAGGTTCACCGAATTCTGTGACCGTTCAGGCTAAAGTGCTTACGGTCGTTGGGCAGCCTTCCGCATCCATTCCGGTCAACTTTACGATCGTGAAGAATGTGAATGGAGGAGAATATCTTTCGTCTCAGGTCGCATTCACCAATGCCGCCGGGATAGCAACGACGACGTTATACAGCGGTATCCGTGCCGGCCTTGTGCAGGTGCAGGCATCAGTGAAAAAAGATTCATTGGCGATCTCCTCCGATCTGAAGAATATCTATATCAAGACCGGAAAAGTATCATCGATATTCCTTGTGAGCGTCTCAGCACCGATCATCTCTGTGAAAGGGGGCGGCGGCAATGAGAATAGTGTGATGGTATTCGAAGGTCGCGATTCTCTCGGGAATGCCATTGATGGCTCCAATCAAGCATCGATCACATTCTTATTGAAGGGGGATACATCCGGAGCGCGTATCAACCCAACAATTATTGGTACTGATCCCAACACGGGGAGAGTTACGGCAAGCCTTTCGTCGGGTAATCAATCAGGAATCATTCAAGTGGTGGCTCAGTCCGGATCAGTACAATCTCGAGCAGTGCAGATCTCTGTCTCAGGTGGACTACCGGCACAATCACAGTTCACATTGAATATGCCGAAAAAGAATTATTCGATCCTGACCGACAAAACGACCATCCCATCGGTGACCGTTGGTGATGCACAGGGGAATCCGGTGAGCCCGAATACCTTGGTGAATTTCAAAACGAACGGCGGTTTGATCAGTTCAGCTGCCTTTACCAATGCTGATGGTTCAGCATCAACAACACTCCAGATCGTCAATCCTCAGCCTCCCGGAGGCGTTGCAACAATCGAAGCAAAGACATTCGGTGCAAACGGAGTGATCATTCGTGATACACAGACGGTGGTCTTCTCACGCGAGGCTGTGATCACCGAAGTCGGCGGTCCATTCAATAATTTCGAGATCGAGGACGGTTTATCGAAAACATTCCAATATACCGTAGCCGATGTCAACGGAAATCCACTTTCACAGGGAAATGTGATCACAGTGGAATCATTCGGACTCGCATCAGGGAATATCGTCATTTCCGGTGATATCAATGTTTCCTTGAATGATTCAAAGATCCAAGGTATCGGAACGACTCAATTCTCATTCACTGCTCGCGATACCGTGAAAGATGAAGGGCAGGGACCAAAACCACTAGGATTTAAGATCAAAGTAACCGGTCCCAATACGATTGGTACCTTGGTGTCGACATTCAACGGCACGTTGAAAGGCGGCGCCGGCGTCGGGAATGAAGGCAGTGTGGCTTCTGTCTCGTATTCCAAATCATCCAAAGATACTATTTTTGTTGCGAATGCCGGGATTCCGACAACCGACACTATTACATTCGTTGCACGCAATCTGAATCAATTGCCGGTAAAAGGTGCAGCAGTTCAATTCTTCTTTGAGCAGGCACAAAATGCCAGTGAGTTCCTGAGTCCATCGTATGCAGTATCAGATGATTCCGGAAGGGTAAAAGTTGCCGTTCATAGCGGCATCAAAGCCGGAGTTCTGAAGGTTATGGCGAAAGTAACCGCCGGTAATTCCGTTATTTCATCACTGCCGGTGAATGTCTTTATTAAGACAGGACCGCTAAAATCTATTGCATTGATCAATGTCGATAAGAAGGAGATCTCTGTTCGCGGTGTCGGCGGTGAAGAAAATGCAGTCATCACCTATGAAGCACGAGATCTTCTGGGTAATCCTCTTGACTTTGCAAACCAAACAAAATTGTTCTTTAAAATGAAAGGTGTTGTCGGGTTCGATGAAGAAGTGAAACCGGACAGTGCGTTGACAGATCCGTTCAGCGGCAGGGCTACAGTTACGGTCACGAGCGGTACCCGTTCAACGGTACTTCAATTGATCGCTCAAAACGCTGATTCCTCCATTAAATCATCTCCGGTGCCGATCGTCGTGCATGGCGGTTTTGCGGTGGATTCGCTGTTCATTTTCAAGAATGTCAAACGTAATATCTCCATCTACGAGCAAAATGCATCTGAATTTAAAATGCAGGTCGGTGATAGATACGGCAATCCGGTAAAACCGGGAACTGCGGTGTATTTTGAGACTGAAGCCGGCATTATCGGAGCTTCTGCCTTTACCGATGCAGGAGGGAATGTCTCTACGAGTTTCAGCTCCGTCCTTGATAATTCCCGATTGGGATCAAAGGTCTTTAAAGCAAGCACGGTTGGACAAAGTGGATTGATCCAAAAATCCATCAATGTGTTGATGTCAGGCCGTCCTGCTATAACTGTAGTGAATTTACCGACAGACTCATTGACACTCTTCGATGGGACCTCTACAACGATCAATTACCGAATAGAGGATATCCTCGGTAATCCGATCTCATCGGGACACGGGTATCAGATCTTTGTGGATGGTTCAGTTTCAAGCCAGATCACAATTACCGGTGATGTTTCCGGAGTTCTACCCGATACAGATGACAAAGTAAATGGGACGAAATTCAGTTTTGTGGTGTCGGACTTTGGTGTCAATAGCGGTACGGGAGGTAATTTTAAGATCCGTATCGTCGTTACAGGAACGACTGGTACAACGGTTAAAACGATCAATGGAACGTTGCTTGCTCCGGCGAATATCGTTGTTCCACCTTCAGCCAGAGTTGCCGCTTCCATCCGATTGGAAAGTACTTCCCGAAACGATATCTCGATCACCGGTGTAGGCGGAACGGAGAATGCCACTATCACTTATCAGGTGCTCGATTCCGTCGGTGCTCCTGTTGATCGGCAGAACAAAGCTACGGTCGCCTATAAAGTGAATTTCAATCCGAACGGATTCACATTAGGAGGAACACCTCCGAAGATCCTTCCGCTGATCGACAGCACAGATGAGAATGGAAAGAGCAGAGTATCGATCACCAGCGGAACTCAAGCCGGTGTGGTGCAGATCGAAGCGACCATTACAATGACTAATCCTGTCAGGACGATCAAATCGCAGCCGGTGACAATTTCGATCAACTCCGGCTTTGCAGATCAGGGACATTTTACACTCTCTCCGAACAGATATAATTTCCCGGGTCTTCAGAGATCATTCTTACCCATGAGCGTTACGGTCCAGATCGGGGATAAATACAGCAATCCTGTGAAACAAGGAACTGTTGTATATTTCAATTCAGCGAATGGTATCATTCAGACACAGCAAGGATTGACCGATAACAATGGATTCGTTACGATGACACTATTCTCAGGTAATCCTCTACCGTTATCACCGAAGCTTGCATCCGGATTGACGGACGGTTACTCACGAGTGTACGCACGAACGATCGGAAGGGATAGCGCGAACATACTGGATTCAGTTGATATTCTCTGGACGGGGAGCCCGATTGTAACAAAGACGGATGCGATCAATTCGTACACCATTGCGAATGGCGGAACAGCAGGACCGTTCTCCTTCACCGTGCTGGATTACCTTGGTCATCCAATGTCTGAAGGGACATCGATCGCTGTAGAAGCGACCGGATTAGAGGTCAGCGGTAACGCAAACATTACCATGCCTGATACAAAATCAACCGGTGCGGGGCTTACCTCATTTACGTTCACAGTGAAGGATGCTAACTTGACTGATACCGAGCCGCCGGCGGCAAGCCTGATCACGGTCATTGTAACACATCCGGTTTATGGGACATACAAACGTGTGATCGCATCAGGAACAGTGGATTAACGTTTAGGAATGCAATGTACCATCGAGCGTCCTGCGTGAGCAGGACGTTCGTGTTTTAAAGGTATCGTTTTGCAGTGCGGAAGATGGAATTGAACATTGGTTCCGTCAATGTACCGGTGAACGTATTCTGCTGGCTGGGGTGATAACTTCCGATGAGGATGATATTCGAAGTGATCGGCTCGATCACACCGTGAGAGAATTTTGGACGAGAAGACCGCTCTGTCCAACCCAGTGATCTCATGCAATCGAATGCTGTATCAAAACCGGTCTTACCGAGTCCGATCACAACGCGGAGGTCTTTCAGCAGTAGGAATTCATCGAGGATGTAACGACGACATTTTATTAGTTCATCCGGCAGGGGTTTATTGTCGGGAGGAGCACAACGGCATGCGGCAGTGATATAGCTATTGGTCAATGATAGTCCGTCATCCTTTTGGATTGAATCAGGCTGATTCGCAAATCCCGCTTTATACAGTGCACGAAACAGCCATTTTCCGCTCTCATCACCCGTGAACATCCGGCCTGTTCTGTTCGCGCCATGCGCTGCAGGTGCAAGTCCAACCAATAACAGCTGAGCCTTCGGGTCGCCAAATCCGGGGACGGGTCTACCCCAGTATTCGCAGTCCATGAATCGCTTCGTCTTCATCTGAGCGACAGTCTCACGCCATTCGACGAGACGCGGGCAATCGCGACAGGAAATTATCTTTCGGTGAAGGGCAGGGAGTGATCTTGTCATGGGATCGAAAGAAGGGATGTGGAAGACCCTGTCAAGGTCAAGCATTTACGCTCGTTCATTGACAGGGATGTATATTACAATTTGATCTGCGCCATGAACGCTGTCAGATGTTTATTGAACTCGGCTGGGTTCTCCATGTTACTGACATGACCGGCGCCGGGAATGACGAACATCTCCGCTCCCGGGATCTTATCCTTCAGAATTTGTGCTGCAGCAACGGGGGTAACAGTATCTTTCTCGCCGACCAGGATCAACGTCGGGCATTTGATATTCGGAAGATGATGCGTCGTATCGGTGCGTCCCGCCAGTGCGAGCAGCGTACCGAAGATCGCTGTCGGTGCCGTCCGTTCCACGATACTTTGGATCATCTTCACGGATTCGGCCTTTCCTTCGAATGACTGCGGCGCAAAGACGATCTTCACATAATCCTGAGCGTAATATTTCATTCCGTTCGCTTGGACGAATTTCATTCCGTTCGCACGTTTGATCTTCGCTTCATTCCCGTCCGCCTCACTTTTTGTGTCGGCAAGGACAAGACCGATAATGCGGTCAGGATTCCGTTCTACGGCTCGAAGAGCAATGTATCCGCCCATGGAAAGTCCGCACAGGACCGCCTTTGGGATATTCAAATGGTCCATGAGCAGAAAGAGGTCATCCACAAAGAGTTCAATGGCATAATGACCTGTGCCGACCTCGCTCTCACCGTGGCCGCGAAGGTCGTATGCAATGACACGATTCGAAGCAGTGAGCGCATCCACCTGACCGCCCGGGAAGTTCCACATCTTGTGACTGAATGGGAATCCATGGATGAAGATGATCGGAACGGCGCTCTGTGAACCGACGTCGATATACCGCAGCAGTGAATTATTGATCGTTGCTTTCATTCGTATGCTCCAAAATAAAAACGTCCCGCAAGTGCGGGACGTTCGATGAGAGTGCTGTTACTTTCTCTGGTCGATCCCGACATAGTCACGGGTGTCGTGTCCAAGGTAGATCTGGCGCGGACGGGCGATCTTCTGGTCCTCATCCAGCAGCATTTCCTGCCAGTGAGTGATCCATCCTGATGTGCGGGGGATGGCGAAGAGGACCGGGAAGAATTCCATCGGGAAGCCCATTGCTTTATAGATGAGTCCTGAATAGAAGTCCACATTCGGATACAATTTCCGTTTCACGAAATACTCATCGCTCAATGCGATGCGTTCCAGTTCCAATGCGATCTCGAGTTTCGGATCGACACCGGTCACTTTGAATACCTCGTCCGCAAGTTCCTTGATGACCTTTGCACGGGGATCGTAGTTCTTGTAGACGCGGTGACCGAAGCCCATCAGTCTGCCTTCTCCCGCTTTCACTTTCTCGATGAATGCCGGTACGTTCTTGATGTTGCCGATGTGATCGAGCATCCTCAGAACCGCTTCATTTGCTCCGCCGTGCAGTGGACCGTACAATGCTGCTGCCGCAGCAGCCGTAGCGGAGTACGGATCGACCTGAGAACTGCCGACACTGCGCATTGCGCTGGTGCTGCAGTTCTGTTCGTGGTCCGCGTGCAGGATGAAGAGGATGTTCAACGCTTTTTCGAATATCGCCGGTACCTCATATTTATGTGAACCGATGCTGTACATCATGTTCAAAAAATTCTTGATGAAACTGAGGTCATTGTTCGGATACACATACGGCATCCCTTTGATATGACGGTAGGAGAATGCTGCGATGGTCGGGACCTTACCGATCAGACGGAGGACCTGTTTCTGGCGGACCTCCTGATCGAACACTTTGTTCGCTTCCGGATAGAATGTGGAAAGGGCAGCGACGGTGCTGATGAACATTCCCATGGGATGAGCATCATACCGGAATCCTTCCATCAATTTCTTCACATTCTCGTGGATGTATGTATGAAGCATAACGCTTGCTTCCCAGTCCTCGAGCTGTTTCTTGGTCGGCAGTTCACCGTTCAGCAGGAGGAAGGTCACTTCAAGATATGAGCTCTTTTCCGCCAGCTGTTCGATCGGATATCCTCTGTACCGCAGGATCCCTTTGTCGCCGTCGATGTAGGTAACGGTGCTTTTGCACGACGCGGTATTCATGAATGCCGGATCGTATGTCATCATGCCGAAATCATCCTCGGCTACTTTGATCTTTCGGAGGTCGGTCGCATGGATTGTGCCGTAATTGATCGGCAATTCATACGATTTGCCGGTCCGATTATCTGTGATCGTAAGCGTTTCTTTAGACATAATTCTCCACAAAGAAAGAGTTAATAAACTGGTTGAGCAAATGTTGAAAGTTCTTTGGCTGACTGTGCTTCGATCTCGGCATGCAGACTGTTCCCGTGAGCATCCATTGTAACGATCGCAGGGAAATTCTTCACGGTGAGATGCCACATTGCTTCGGGGAGTCCGAACTGCTCAAGATCGACTCCGTCAACCGAGGTGATACATTGTGCATAGTACTGAGCGGCACCGCCGATGGCGTTCAAATAGACCGCTCCATGCTCCTGTAAGGCGGCAAGTGTCTTCTTTCCCATGCCCCCTTTTCCGATCACAGCACGGACACCGAATTTTTTGATGATGTCCGCCTGATACGGTTCTTCACGGCCGCTGGTCGTGGGACCGGCTGCAGTGATCTTCCATTGTCCATCCTTTTTGATCGTGACTGGACCGCAATGATACAATGCCTGACCGTGAAGATCAACGGGCGGGTCGTTCGTCATTAAATGCGCGTGGATCGCATCGCGTCCGGTATACATCTTTCCGCTGATCAGGACCACATCACCGACCTTCAATGAACGCACTTTCTCTTCGGTCAACGGTGTCTCGAGCATGATCTCTTTCCCGGAGAGGGGAATCTCAGATCCTTTTCCCATGGTGATGACCGGTGCATCTTCTTTATAGATCCACCGTTTGATCTTTCCTGTTTTTGCATCGAGAATGACACCCTGACGGCGGAATGCCCAGCAATCATACGCAACAGAGACGAAGAAACTTGCGGGAAGGCGGTTCTGCACTCCGATCTTACATCCGATCAATGTGGAATTGCCGCCGAATCCCATCGTACCGATCTTCAGATCGTTCACATGTTCCATGATGTACTGTTCAAGTTCAGCAAGCGTCGGATTCGGATTTACATCATCGATCGTCCTGAACAACTGTTTCTTGGCGTGTTCATATCCGGATGTCCTATCGCCTCCGATACAGACCCCGACCGCACCGATGGCGCATCCATGACCTTGAGCCTGCCACACGGCATGAAGGATGCATTTGCGGATTCCATCGAGGTTACGTCCTGCTTTTCCGAGATGCTCAAGTTCCATGGGAAGGGAATACTGGATGTTCTTATTCTCGCATCCGCCGCCTTTCAGCAGCAGTTTCACTTCGATCTCGTCGTTATTCTCCCATTGTTCCCAATGCATCACCGGAGTCCCTTCACCGAGATTATCACCGCTGTTCTTTCCGGTCAACGAATCTACCGAATTTGAACGGAGTTTCCCGGATCGGGTGCTTTCCGCAACGGCATCGCGGATCCAACGTTTCATTTCGATCTGGTTTGCACCGACAGGTGTGTGAATGAAGAAGGTCGGCATGCCGGTATCCTGGCATATCGGACCTACATTCTCACATGCCATATCGATATTGGTGGCGATTGTCTCCAACGCGAGTGCGGAGCGGGTGCCGTCTGTCTCTTTTTTCTGAGCGGCTTTGATCGCTTTGCGTACATCGGGGGGGAGATTGCTGGATGTATCGGCGATCAGGTCGAGCATGCTTTGCTTGAACTCGTTCATAGAACTCTCCTCAACGAATATCCTCGCTCCAGAAGGTAAAATTCTCACTTTGATTCATCAATGCAAGCTTTGTGGGAACGACCTGAAGATTGATCTGCTGGGCTGATTCATTGAATGATATGTCGAACACAAATGACAATTTGAAGAAAATATCCGATTCACGGTTCTTCGCATCCTGAGCTGTCTGTTTATTGACGAACCATGTGAATTCAGGGTTGGTATTGAGATGAATATATGCTCTTCTGTAACCTTTGGAATTCTTTTCGGTGAGCGCAATGTATTTATTTTCCGGCATGGAAAGAGCGACCTCGTTCTTCTTCGGCTGGACCAGAATCTGCGTGGAAGATCTCAGTCCGTATGTCTGATTGTCGGCATCGTATTTCACCAGATCGGCCTTGAACCAAACATTGTAGACACGGGAATTAAGTTTGTTATCACTGTAGAATTTTCTGATCTTGTTGACGTATTCGTCTTTGCTTCTCTGTATGCGGGCGTTGTATTCTGCGGATGATTCGAATTCATTCTTTGCGGATGCTTCTGCTTGGTACTGTTCGGAAAGTTTCTTCAAACCATCCCACACAGTCTTGATCACATCATAACATTTCTCCGCCGTCAACGTTTGATTCGGGTCGTGTGTCTCCAGAACATTTTGAGCGAATGTTCTGGAACAACAGAAGACGAGTAATAAGAGGAATGTCGAAACTTTCATAACTCTATCCTTTAATTTTCTGGTGAAATATACAACTTTTTTCGTGATTTTGTAGTAAAATCTGATGAAATTCAAGAAATGAGATGATTTACTCTATTTTCTATTTCCACTATTCTCCATAATGACTTATGCTGAACTAGTGAAAGACATTGATCAGAAATTATGAAACAGGGCCATCGGTGTTTTGCTGTCGCGTTGTTCAGGACTAATATTTTATTGTATTGTTCGGCGGTGAATCTTCGCTGAAAGGCTAATGCAAACGTTGGAAGGAATGATCCATTGAACATATTACAGGTCCTCTCGCAATTTGAAGTGACCGGAGCAGAGACATTTGCAGCAGCGCTTGCTGATACACAGATCGCGAACGGCCATACCGTCTATATCCTCTCAGACAATTTCTACACAAAAACCAATGCCACAGTGATCTCCCATCCCATCGGGAAACGTGATTTGGCACAACGGTGGAAAAATGTCGCATTCATTAAGAATTTCATCAGGGAAAAGAAGATCGACGTTGTCCATGCTCATTCCCGGGCAGCAAGCTGGGTCTGTTATTTTGCTACGCGAAACGGGAACGTACCGCTTGTTTCATCTATCCATGGAAGACAACACCTGCATTTCTCATCGAAAATGTTCTCTGTTTATGGGGAAAAAAGAGTGGCGGTCTGTAAATCCATCTACGATCACCTGAATCACGATCTGAAGTATGAATTGGATACTCTGTCGCTCGTCCACAACGGCATCGAAATGTCGAAATGGAGATTCGAGAGACACAATCCTCCGAAACGAACGAAGAAGATCGTGTCATACGTCGGCAGATTGTCGGGTTTCAAAGGGGATACACTGCTGATCATTGTGGAACAGATCTTTCCGAAGGTGCTGGAGCGGTATCCTGATGTTGAATTCCATATCATCGGAGGGATGAACGAGAAGAGTAAGATCATTCCTGCGATCGACACAACGAATAAGAGGATGGGGAAGGAATTCATCATTGCCAAAGGATTCAGCAATGATGTTGAACGGGTGTACCGGGACTCTGACCTGATCATCGGTTCGGGACGGGTTGCAATGGAGGCACTTGCATGCGGCTCACCTGTTGTAGCGATCGGTGAGTCCAATTATGTCGGTATCCTTTCGGAGGAGACCGAACGGGAAGCGGTGATAACGAACTTCGGCGACCTGGAAGCGCGCCGCCCGATCGATGTTGAGAATTCTGTCCTGTCCATTCTGAAAGGATTGGAGCATCCGGAATCCATCGAAGGAACATGGGGACGGAACTTCATTGAGAAGAATTTTGAGATCAAAGCTGTTACCGCTCAGATCGACGGGGTCTATGTTGAGGCGATCGCAACGAAGAAGGGTATCACTGAGATCCCTGTCCTTTCATATCACGCGGTGACGAACGGCGCCGGATCCGAACGGAAGCTGTCCGCGATAGAATTTGAGAAACAATTACATTTCATGAAAGAACGGAAGTTCACTGCGCTGAACTTTTATGACATCGGCAGGATACTCTCGTTGAAACTCCCGCTTCCTGAACGACCGGTCATCCTCACCTTCGATTCGTTCAGTGACAATGCCGACGTTGCCGCTCCATTGCTGAAGCGTTATGGATTCAACGCTTGTTTCTTCCTTCAGTCGAAGCCGGTGTATGACAGCGGGTTGCCATCGATGACCTTCGAACAGGCGCGTGCGTTGAAGCAGGACGGCTTCGAGATCGGCTCCGCATCTGAAACACGTCCGAAGATGAATATCCTTGCAGAAGAACAGTTACTTCCGGAGATCGAAGGTTCTAAATCGGCAATAGAGAAGGAAATCGGTTCTCCGATCATCACATTCGCATATCCCGGCGGATATGTGAACGAAAAGATCAAAACGATGGTCCGCAATTCGGGGTACCGCTTTGCCGTCACCAACGATTCCGGACGAAGGAATTTCTGGTCAGACCTCCTCAAGATCCGCCGCATCCAGGTCTTCAGCGGATCATCATTGTTCTCATTCTGGAAAAAGACCTCCGGACGTTATCACTGGTATAAAGATGTTTATTGATTCGCATTGTCATCTGTTCTATGAGGACTTTAAGGAAGACATGGAAGGAGTATTGGCGAGAGCCAATGATGCCGGCGTGAAGTATTTCATCGTTCCCGCGACCAATCATCAAACGGCAGTTGAAGCCATCCGACTTGCAGAACAATATCCGGGGATCTTTGCATCGGTCGGTTTCCATCCGCTCGATCTGAAAGAGTTCACCGAAGAACGGTTGAGGGAGATCGAAGAACTTTCGAGGCATCCTAAAGTGGTAGCGATCGGCGAGATCGGGATCGATTATTTCTACGATACATCACCGAGGGAATATCAGCGGGAGATCTTTGCACGGCAGATCGAACTTGCCGTCCGCCGTGATATGCCGATCATTGTTCACACCCGTGATTCCGTTCAGGATGCGGTCGATATCGTGACCGAGCAGGTTGTGAAACATCCTGATTGGAAGAAGGAAGGGAAGAGGGGAGTATTCCATTGCTTCACCGGTAGTGTAGAACAGGCGCGGCATCTGTTCGACCATGGTTTTCTTGTCTCTTTTCCGGGACCGATCACGTTCAAAAAGGGGACGATGCATGAAGTTGTCCGTGAGATCGGACTGGACAATGTTATGGTGGAAACGGACTCACCGTTCCTCACTCCCGTTCCGTTCAGAGGAAAGAGGAATGAACCTTCCTATATACCGATCATCGCTCAAAAGATCGCAGAGACGCTCAATATCCCTATCGAAGATGTGGCTGAGAGAACGACACGCAATGCCGTTGAATTATTCCAACTAACCGTCCAATGAACTGTCCAATTGCAGTACTATAATTTAGGATAGAACTGACCGATATGAAAAATCTCCTCCTGTTGATGTTCGTTCCGTTGACCCTTTTTGCTCAATCCGAGCAGCAGATCAGGATACATCAGGATAAAAGGATCGAACAATCGCAGGAACTCTATACATATTTAAGATCCGACAATGAGCGAGAACGAGAACTGGCATTATTGGCGATCGCTAACATTCAGGATACAGCGGCAGTCGATGCCGTTGCGCCACTGCTCACCGATGAAGTTCCCAAGGTCCGCTCAATGGCCGCTTTTGCATTGGGAATGATCAATAAACCGCGCTGTGCCACGCTGTTATTCCGACGGCTCTCTGTGGAACGGGAAGAGAAATGTGTTGCGGATATCCTGAATGCAATCGGACTATGCGGAACGCAGGATGATCTGAAAAAGATGGTCGTCCAGGCGGAAGATTATCCTGAAGAGTGGAGATCGTGGCTTGCACTTTCCATAGCGCGTTTTGCTAACCGCAAGATCAAGGATATCACCGCAACAAAATTTGCCGCAACGCTGCTCAACGATAATGCGACAGTCATCAATGCAACGTACGCATTGATGAGGATCGGCGATACAACAGTGATCAGGAATAATCGAATCCGGTTGATAGAGCAGCTGGGGAATTCCTCCGCGATCGTCCGAATGTGGAGCGCTTCGGCACTCTCAGTATTGAAGGACGATGAAACGATACAAGCACTTACTCGGACAGCAGAACAGGATAAGGACTGGCGGGTTCGCGTGAATGCTATCCGTGCACTCCGTTCCAAACCATCTTCTCGGATGACGGTGCTGAAAGCAATCAATGATAAAAATGAACATGCCGCATTGAGTGCCGTTGCATCGTACGATCAAATAACTGCGGACGAAACGGTAATTGCAGACAGCAGTATCATGTTCGAGCTTCTGCGGTCGACCGTTACGCCGGTCTCCGTGAAAGAGGATATCCGTATTTTGCTGGCGAAGAAGATGGGTGAACGGGCGATCCCGTTGATCGGTCCATGGAAGAATGAGAATCCCTACATTGCGGCTCAGCGTGTGAGAGCGTTTGGTGCTACCGGTTCCGAGAAAAGTGTTCCGTTGATCAGGGAGGCGATACTGCAATCCGGTTCTTCATCCGCCATTGTGACGATCGCCGGGATCGAATCGTATCAATCCATCGCTCAACATTCAAATGAACAGGTAAAGAAAGATTTTTTGAAGACTGCGATCCTGATGTTCGCACGGAATGATGCGGGAATTTCGTATACATCGTCAGTGGCATTTCAGGATACGGCATTCTCTGCAGATATTCGGAAGATATATCTTTCAGCACTTGTCACGGCGTACAATAATATGAAGGCTCCTGCAGATCTTGAACCAATGGTAGAACTGCTGAAAGTGTTCGGCGAAATAGGAGATTCGAGCGCACTGCCTTCCATCGAGAATGCTCTAACAGCGCAGGACAATGTCATACGACGTTCGGCTGAAAAAGCGTATACTGCGATCACAGACGAAGAGCCGCCGACCGGTTCAGTCAGCAGTGCCGAGAGTTACAAACCGTTCTATTCAATGCAGGACCTTCCACTGCTAGAACAGTATAAAGGTGCAGAAATAACAACTTCGCGGGGAAAGATCCGAATTACCTTTGAGAAGGAAGCCGCACCGTTCACGGTGCTGAACTTCATCAAACTTGCCAAGCAAAAATTCTATGACGGACTATCGTTCCACCGGGTGGTGAGCAATTTTGTGATCCAGGGGGGTGATCCTTTAGGGAACGGAAGCGGCGGTCCGAACTATTCGATTAGGACGGAAGTGCATCCGAATGCGCGGTTCAAAAGCGGGGGAGTGGGAATGGCGAGTGCAGGAAAGGATACCGAGGGATCCCAGTGGTTCATCACGCATTGTCCCACGCCGCACTTAGATTACCGGTATACCGTCTTCGGATATACGCCCGATGCGAAGGTCATCGACCAGATCATGATTGGTGACAAGATCGAAAGGATTGTATTGTTTTAACGGAATTATATTCTATTGCGAGCGGTTATAATGTTTATGATTGGTGTTCCATATAGAAAAATAAGAGTTGCCGGGTGCGTAGTTCAACAAGTGATCACATCCATGATCATTCTCGCCATGTTGTGCTCCGCCACAGCACCGGTGTTTCCATCCGCGATGGTTGACCACAATACGACCCCGACTGAGTGGCATTTGGATCAGGAACACGGCGATCATATTTTTCTATCCTCGGTCAAGGCGAATACACATGTCCGATACATTGATATTTCGTATGATCCTCAGTCTGTAAACCACCAGTATCTGATTTCATGGTTTGGTGAATCACCGGTGGCGTTAATTCCTGTCACTACCGGACCGTCATATTCTCTGCTGCTTGTCTATTCACAAACGACCTCTTCCGATCTCTGAGTAATTCTCCTCTGCACGTCGAAAAACCAATGCAACAAAGACGAATATTTCTTTTGCAAAGGATATTATTGTCATCAATTAAAGGAAGAGTGAAAATGAAGCCAATTGACTCAAACGAACGTCCTGACTCACCAGTCGGGACACCGATATTTCTTTACATCTTTATCGGGATATTAGTGTTAAGCCTTGTCGGAATGATAGGTATGGTAATTTTCAGCTAACGAAAATCAATGGGGGTGGGTACAAAAAAAAGGCGGCATCAGCCGCCTTTTTTTATTCTATTGATCCAATTATCGGAAACTTTCGACCGCACTCTTGACGCTGTCATGAAGTTCGATCACATTACTGACCTTGGTCATCTTGAATACCTGTGCTACCTTCTCAGCAGCAGAAGCGATCTTCAGATTCCCGCCGGCATTCCGCATGGTTGTTACGGCGCCGATCAGCATCCCTAATCCCGAACTGTTCATCAATGAGACACCGCTCAGGTCCACAACGATAAATTTCTTCTTCGCATCGAGCAGTTTGTGAAGTGCGCTATTGAGTTCGGATGCTTCCGGACCGCCGAGCATAGAACCTTCCATCTTCACTACGGTGATATCGTTCAGTTCTTTCGTTGAGAATTTCATAAGGTTCCCGATGTTGAACTAGTTGGTTGCTTACTGTTTCTTTGTTTTGCGCAGGGACATGTCCAGCACGATCGCACTTGCGACATAGATGGACGAATATGTTCCCAGGATCGTTCCGATGAAGAATGTGAACGCGAATCCGCGGTTCACTTCGCCTCCAAAGACGATCAGCACGATCAGCACGAGGATCACAGTTCCGCTGGTGATCACCGTTCTGCTCAGTGTCTCATTCACCGAACGGTTCATGATGTTGAACAGCGATTCCGTCTTATGGATCTTCAGATTCTCACGGATACGATCGAACACGATAACCGTATCATTGATCGAGAATCCGATCAGCGTCAGGAACGCCGCCATGATCGTCTGATTGATCTCAAGACTCAGGTGAGGATTGAGTCCGTTCAGCAGAACGATAATGCCAAGCGTCGCGATCACGTCATGGAAGATAGCGACAACACCGGCAACGCCGTATATGAAATGGAACCGGAAGCCGACATAGATCATGATCAGCAGCATCGTTGCACCGACTGCGTAGATGGCATTCCGGCGAAGTTCTTCACCGATCTTCGGTCCGATCTTATCTTCGCGAAGCACGGTGAATTTGCTTGAGGGGAATTCCTTCTGGAGTTCCGAACGGATCTGTTCCGCTACTTTTCCGCCTTCACCCTGTTGGGAAGTGAAGATGAGGATATCGGTCGGTTTTCCGAAGGACTTAATTTCCGTCCCTTTGAATCCGATCTTATCCATCGCGTTGCGGATATCGGAGACAGCCGGGGGATTCTCGAACCGGAGCAGTAATTCCGTTCCGCCGAGGAAGTCGATACCGAAAGTGAGACCTTTACCGAAGATACCGGCAAGACCGACAACAAGGGTGAAGACAGAGACCGCGTATGCGATGTTCCGCTTTCCCATAAAATCAATGTTCGTTTTTTTGAAAAGATGCATTACAATTATTCTCCTAAATCAATAAATATCGTATCGTCAATTCTGTTGATTGCATCGGTCGTTTAACCGAAGTTGATCTCGGTTGAACCGCGTTCTACCATGATATCGAACACGACACGTGTGATGACAATGGCCGTGAATAAGTTTGCAGTCACACCCATCATCAGCGTCAAGGCAAATCCCTGGATCGGACCTGTACCGAACTGATACAAGACAACGCCTGAGAAGAATGTCGTAACGTTCGAGTCAAGGATAGCGCTGAATGCTTTTCCGTAACCGGCATCGATCGCTGCGCGGAGTCCTTTGTGCGTAAGCAATTCCTCGCGGATACGTTCATAGATCAGCACGTTCGCATCCACCGCCATACCGATGGTCAGGACGATACCGGCGATACCGGGAAGCGTCATTGTACCGCCGAATGCTGCGAGGATCGCAAAGATGAAGAGCACGTTCACAAAAAGAGCTATATTGGCTACTGCGCCGCCGGTGCGGTAATACACCAGCATGAACAGAACAGTGATAATGAGTGCATAGGTGAATGAACTGACACCTGCTGCGATGGAATCCTCACCAAGTGACGGTCCGACGGAACGCTGTTCCATGATCTCAACAGGAGCGGGCAGTGCGCCGGCCTTCAGGATGATCTCCAGCAGACGGGCCTCTTCAAGATTCTCCATCCCTTCGATCTGTGAACGGCCGCCGGTGATCTTACCGCGGATGTTCGGCGCAGAGAACACAGCATCATCAAGGACGATCGCCATGCGTTTGTTCACGTTCGCACCGGTGATGCGAGCCCATTCACGTGAACCTTCACCGTTCATTTCCATTGTTACGATCGCTTGATTGAAGTTCGGATCGATGGTTGCCTGAGCATTCACGATCACGCTGCCGGTCAATTCCGGCGTCCTCTTCAGACCGAAGAGACTGTAGTATTTTACTCCTTCGTTGATGAAGATATGTTTGGAAGAGAAGGAGAACGCCATATCCGACGGGATGAGCCGTTGAACATCAGGACGAGCAAGGATCTTCACGACTTTTTCCTTGTCATTCTCGGAGACATACGCTTCACCGTTGCCTTGTTGATTCGGACGTGCAAGGATAAGGAAAGGATGTTCTTTTGCCTGCTGCTCGGGAGATTTTTGGGCATCACCTGCATTAGCAGAAGTATCGTTCTTGCTGGTCAAGGCGGTCAAAGAATTCTTTGCTTCGGCTGCTTTCTTTGTTGTGTCGCCGGAAGCGGTTGTATCGGAATATCCTTTTCCTGCAAGGAATTTATCCACTGCATCCATCGTCTTATAAATGACATCAGGATCCTTCA
This sequence comes from Bacteroidota bacterium, assembly GCA_049317705.1. Classification (GTDB taxonomy): domain Bacteria; phylum Bacteroidota; class Ignavibacteria; order UBA10030; family UBA8401; genus UBA8401. The sequence continues at coordinate 45,256 of JBMOHT010000003.1, forward strand.
TCAGCTTGAACTCAAGGAGAGCTGTTCCCTGAAGCAGCTGCCGAACTTCATCTTCTTTTGATACACCGGGAAGTTCCACGATGATCCTGCGGCCGCCCTGCTTTTGGATGGACGGTTCGGAAACGCCGTATTGGTCAACGCGGTTACGGATGATCTCCATTGCACGGTCAACGGCTTTGTCCGTCTCGTCCTGCAGACGCTTCAGGATCTTGTCGTTATCTTCACGAAGACTTCCGTAATATCTGTTCAATCGGACCTGTTTTGTATCGAATGCACGCTGGAAGATCGGGATGATCCCTTCATCACTGGTTTTCGCTTCTGCGGAAACTTCTGACATAAGCTGAGCGAACTGATCATCTTTATTCTTGGCGATCTGTTCGAGCATCTTCAATACGTTCACTTCCATCACAACGCGCATGCCGCCTTGAAGGTCCAGACCAAGCTTGATCCGTTTTCCTTTGGCTTCGCGCATTGATAGTTCATTTTCCGTCAGATACTTAGCACTGTCGGCACCGGTGAGTGAGGATAATTCCTTCTCAAAATGGTACGATTGATAGGTAGGATAGAGAAAATAGAGTGCCAACGCGAATGTGGCGACAATGACAAACAACTTACCGCGATTTTTTTTCACAAATAAACCTCCAACAATAACAGGTGTTTTTGAATTAATAGTAGTTCAAGGAGAAAAATATAACGCAAAACCGCTCTAAAATCAATGAAAATTTACCCTGATGCCTCCCATGTTCGTTGTTAATCAGTCGATATTTTTCTACTTTGTTCCAGCAGTGTAACTTTTCAGCGTAAAATCCGAAAGATTTACCTGCAATTCATTCGACAATACTCAATGCGTCTCAGAAAAATCCTGCTCCTGACCGGAGCGATCATACTTTCCGTCATCGTTTTCATCATCAACGCTGCTTCCAAGAATATCGATCTGGAAGCGTCGATGATGCAGCATATCCGCACCGGATGTATCCTATTCTCATTTGCCGCTGTCTACTTTTATATTCAGATCATTAAACGGGAAAAATCGCTCGGCATTGTTCAAGGCATTGGATCGGTTGCCGTTTTTGCAGGGATATTCCTCGGCTCGTATCTTGTCATCAGTTTTTTACCGCTCAAAGGATTTGAAGCGCGGGATCAGATACTGTATCCGCGTGACTATCAGACAATATTCTTCTCTTCGATCATCAGCATCGTTTCCGGGATATTTGCAATTGTCTCACTTCTCTATATTAAAGATCTGATCCTTTATAAGCGGAAGAAAACAACACTGAGGAATTTTTTGATCCTGATCGGAAGTATCGTCATCGCATCGATCTCCGAACTGTTCAACAAGCCGCTCGAAGACTCAACGGTCAGCGTCTCTTTCCTTGTGATCGCAGTGCTCATGATCATCGTCAATTCATTCCGGCTTGCTTGGATCGCGTATCTGCCTCGGAAGGAAAAGATCTATTCGTTGCTCTATTCATTGTTATCCTTCTTTGGTTTCCTCATCATCATTATCATCATCTCAAGCGAGGCAGGGTGGACCGAGAAGGGGATCCACTATTATAGTCCGGCACTCTTTACCTTTGTCCGGCTGACGTCGATCTTTGGTGCCGTCTATTTCGGGATGTCGTTCAGCAGCACATTGTTCCATCTTCCCACGGCTGAGGCCTTTGACCGGAAACAAAATGAGATCAGTTCACTGCACAATCTCAGCCGGTTGATCAATCAAGTGTTCGATTTGAAGGACCTCGCAGAGACAGCTACGAAGATGACCACCGAGGTGATCCAATCCACCAGCGTATGGCTCGAGATCATTCCAACGGAAGGTTCCTTCCATAAGAGCGGATTGATGTCGCACCGCAATATCGACGAGCATGAGATCGAAATGATCCTGGCAGGGGGAGAGAAATCTGTGCGGGCCATCGTTTGCGAAACAAAGAAGGTGCTGATGATCGACGATATGAGCACTGACCGCAGGACGAAACATCTTCCGAAGATGAAGAAGGCCGGTTCGCTGCTGATCGTTCCGCTGTTGTCGCATCAGCATGTGATCGGAATTCTCTATGCAACCAAAGAGATGAATTACGGATTCGATCAGGATGATGTGGACATTCTCGCCGGATTTGCGGACCAGGTATCGATCGCCATTGAAAACGCGCGGCTGATCGAACGGTCACTTGAAAAGGAACGCCTGCAACGGGAACTGATCCTCGCTCAGGAAATGCAGAAACGTTTGCTGCCGCAGGAACTTCCGGTCTTCTCAACGGTGGATATGAAAGCAGTATCATCTCCGGCACTTGAGGTCGGCGGGGATTATTACGACTACGTTCAGATCGATAAGGAACTTGTCGGTATTGTGATCGGTGATGTGTCCGGAAAAGGTGTCGGAGCCGCATTCTATATGGCGGAAGTGAAAGGGATATTCCAGTCGTTAGCGAAGATCTACCGCTCACCGCGTGAATTCATGATCAAAGCAAATGACGCACTCGTTTCAAGTATCGACAAACGGTCGTTCATCAGTCTGATCTATTCCACCATCAATGTCCGGACCGGTGAATTGATCATTGCGCGGGCGGGGCATTGTCCCATCTTATATAATTCAGCGGGAACAAGTGAATATCTTAAACCGGTCGGTCTCGGACTTGGGATCAAATCCGGAGCGATCTTCGATGAAAATGTTGAAGAGCAAAAAATCATGATGAAAAGTGGAGATGTCTGTGTATTTTATACGGACGGCGTTACGGAATCTCGTGCAACGGACGGGGAAGAATTCGGTTACGAACGTTTGTCGGACGTCGTGAATGCGAATCGGCATCGAACTGCGGAAGAGATCAAGGAATCGATCATTCAGACCGTCTGGAGTTATACGGATGCGCAGGGGTATCACGATGATCTGACGATCTTTGTGGTGAAATGGCTGTAAAGTTCCTTCCGGACGTGGAACAAATATGACTATAAAACGTTTATCCTTTTAGGAGAAGGTATGAGTGAATTCAAAGTAAACATTCGATCACGGGACAACAACATTCAGGTGTTGGAGTTGAAGGGGTATCTTGATGCCCACACAACTCCGGTGTTGGAGGATGCGTTCCAGAAGATGTTGAACGAGAAACAATACCGGCTTATCGTCAATTGTAAAGAATTATCATATATCTCAAGTGCAGGACTCGGCGTTTTCATGGCATTCATTGAGGATGTCCGTGCGAATCAGGGGGATATAAAACTCTCTGATATGTCCCCGAAGGTGTTCAACATCTTCGATCTGCTCGGATTCCCGATGCTCTATGATATTGTGAAAGCAGAAGAGGAAGCAGCCAAAAAATTTGAGGAGAAATAATAATCTGTTCCAATAAACGACCATGGCAGTCCAGCAACCATATCGATCCGCACTGAGCATTCCGAGTCAAACGGAACGCCTGAACGATGTCCGGGAATTCGTTTCCGAACTGGCGCGTGCTCACGGATTCAGCGAGGATGATATCAATAAGATCACCATCGCGGTCGATGAGGCATGCACCAACATCATCAAGCACGGATATAATTACTCCCCCGACAAAAAGATCGATGTCGAGATCGTCCGCCGCGGACAGGATTTCGAGATCACCATCTCCGACAAAGGGAAACATTTCGATGCCAGTGCGATCCGTACACCGGATATGAAGGATTACTTCGAACATTACCGCCGCGGCGGTCTGGGAGTGTATCTGATGAAGCGCATCATGGATAAAGTGGAGTTCAATCTGCAGAACGACCGGAATGTGCTCCGCATGACCAAAACACTTCACTGACGGATACCGTGAAGACCCGACCCCAGACATCACGTTCCGAATCAGAATTGTTATCACTGTTCGAATTCAGCAATATTGTCAATTCCTCCCTCGATCTTTCTTTTGTTCTTGACTCACTGCTCCTTACACTGATGGGTAAACTGCTGACAACGAAAGCAGTGATCCTTCTTCATTCAGGAAAAAAGCAATTCGCCGTCGTGAACGGGAAAGGTGTCCCGAAGAATTTCCTGAAACAACAGATAGAATTCCCGTCGCTCCGCAAGAAACGCACACGGATCGATGCGTCATTCAGTGAACCGCTGAGTTCGAACGGGATCAATTATCTCTTTCCGATCATTTCTCAGGAGCACATCCTCGGATATTTCGGTGTGAGTGAAAATGCAAAACGTCCCATCGACACCGAGCTGAGCAGATTCGTCGAGACTATCATCAGTATCTCCGCTACAGCGATCGAGAAAAGTTTTTCATTCGCCGACGTGAAGAAGGTCAACCGGTCACTGGACGAAAAGGTCCATCAGCTGAAGACGCTGTTCGAACTGGCGAAGGAATTCGGCGGGATCCTCGATCAGCAGAAATTACTCAAGTTATTCTCGCTGACATTGATGGGACAGGTTGGTACGAGCCGGTACGCCATCTGTCTTAAGGAAGGGAAGAGTATCTATTCAAAAATCTCCGGCAGTTACCTTGAAACGGACAAGGCGCTGATCTTCGATCTTGTTTCTTCTCCGCTGCTTGTCTCTGCGATCCCTTTAAAGAAAAAATATGAAACACTTCACGGACATCTTGCTCATGAGAAGATCGTGGCGATGGTCCCGCTGCAGATGCAGAGCGAAGTAAAAGGTGTTCTCTGTCTCGGTGAGAGACTCCGGGGCGGGATCTATTCCGAGAGCGATCTGGAATTCATCTTCTCGCTCGCGAATCTTGCATTCGTGTCGCTGGAGAATTCCCGGCTGTTCGATGATGCCATCGAGAAGAAGAAACTGGAGAGTGAACTGCTGATCGCGCGGGAGATCCAGCAGGGACTGCTGCCGCGGGAATTGCCGGTGATCAAAGGATTCGATGTTGCTGCGGTGAACATCTCCTCGAAACAGGTCGGCGGTGATTACTACGATGTGATCCCGACGGAAGATGGCAAATTCATGATCGTGATCGCCGATGTTTCCGGCAAAGGAACTCCGGCATCACTGTTGATGGCGAATGTTCAGGCGACCGTGCATGCACTCGTGCCGTTCAATCTTTCCCTGTCGATCGCCACGGCACGCGTGAACGATCTGATCTACCGGAATACCGGTTCCGATAAATTCATCACATTCTTTTGGGGGTCGGTCGATCCGGCAACCCGCACATTCCGCTATGTGAACGCTGGACACAATCCTCCGATAGTGTTGAGGACAGACGGCAGAGTGGAACGGCTTTCCGAAGGGGGACTGATCCTTGGTGTGATGAAAACGATGATCCCGTATGAAGAAGGGAGTATCGTTCTTGAGAAGGGGGAGAGCATCATCCTGTATACGGATGGTGTCAGTGAAGCAATGGATATCAATGGTGTGGATTATACTGAAGAACGGCTCGAGGAGTTCGTCCGGCTGCAACGGGACGGCACAGCCGAGCATACGCTTGCGGCGATCAAGAATGAGATCGAACGTCACACACTCGGAGCACCGCAGTCCGATGACATCACCATGGTCGTGCTGAAGGCCCGATAAATTCCTTCAGTATCCCTCATCCTTTTTTGATTTCCAACGAGTCTTTCGTATTTTCCACCATGCAAAACACGATCGAATTCTTTTTTTTTCGCATCCTTCTTCTTCTCATCCGATCCTTCAGCTTTAATTCCGTACAGAAACTGGGTGATGCATTCGGCATCTTCATCTACTCTGTCATAGGATTGCGGAAGGGCCTTGTCCTTTCCAATCTGCGTCACGCATTCCCTGAAAAGACCGAAGAAGAGATCCGATCCATTGCAAAAGGTTCCTACCGTAATCTTTTCACCGCATATTTCGAGATCCTGTATCTCGATAGGTTGAGTGCTGATGATCTGAAGCGGATGATCTCGTTTCCCGATATCCGGAAGATCTCCGACGCATTGAAAAAGAATAAAGGACTCATCCTGCTTTCCGGACATTATGGGAACTGGGAATTGCTTGCGCTTTCTGTGCCGGTGCTCTCGGGAAATTATTATACGATGGTGGTTCAAAAACAACGAAATCCTCATATCGACCGTTATATGACAGCAATGAGGACCAGATTGGGGAATCAAGTGGTCGTGATGGAACGTGCATTCCGGGAATTACTGAGGACATTATCGAATAACGGAACGGTAGCATTGCTTGCGGACCAAAGCGGACCGGAGAGCGGGATCTACACCGAATTCTTCGGACGGATGACATCGACGCATCAGGGGCCGGCGGTGCTGCAGGTAAGAACCGGTGCACCAATGATCATCGGATTATTGGTCCGCGAAGGACCGGGGAAATTTCGTGTTGAGCTTGAAGAGATCGATACCACCGGTCTTACCGGGACAAACGAAGAGAAGATGCAGCAGATCAGTCAGCGTCATGTGAGTGTTCTTGAAAAACATATACGGCGGCATCCTGAGCACTGGCTGTGGATGCACAAACGGTGGAAACATACCGAATCATATATGAAGAAGCAGGCTGCGGCAGCAGCGAAGGACATTGATCAATGAAAGAACCGGCACGCATACTCGTCTTTCAGACAGCGTTCCTCGGTGATGTCATCCTCACGCTGCCGATGATCCAGCTGCTTCACGCACGGTATCCTTCAGCGGAGATCGATGTTGTTACGACACCGAATGCCGCCGAATTCCTGATGAATCATCCCGCCATATCCAACATCATTAAATATGATAAACGGAAGGTGCAAAAAGGTCTTAAAGGAATTGCGGCAATGTCCGTCTTCCTGAGCAAAAGAAATTACGACCTCGCCGTTGTTCCGCACCGTTCGTTCAGGACATCGATGATCATCACGCTGAGTGGAATAAAAGAACGGATCGGTTTCTCCACGGCCTCCGTAGCGTTTTTGTATAACCATGTCGTTCGCTACGAGAAGAATTTTCACGAGATCGACCGCAACATATCGCTCCTGCAGCCGCTCGGGATACAGAATCCAGATCGTGAACTTCCCCGATTATATCCGTCCAAAACGGATAAAGAGTATATCAATAAATTTTTGTTCGAGCGGGAACTGCTGAATCAGGAACGGATGATCGCGATCGCACCGGGGTCAGTATGGAACACCAAACGATGGCCGGCGGAACGGTATGCACAATCTGCAGTGATGCTGGCTGAAGCCGGATTTGAACTGCTGATCGTCGGAGGGAAAGAGGATGAGGAACTTGGTGCGGCGATCGTTGAGACGGCGAAGCATAAACATATCTATAACGCGGTGGGGAAACTTTCGCTGCTGCAGTCCGCTGAACTGATCGGACGCTGCAATGTGCTGATCACGAACGACAGCGCTCCGCTGCATATCGCGGTAGCGATGAGAACGCCGGTGGCAGCGATATTCGGCGCTACCGTTCCGGCATTCGGGTTCGGTCCGTATGGGGACCATGATATTGTGATCGAAACGAAGGACCTGAAATGCCGGCCGTGTGCCATTCACGGCGGTAAGGAATGTCCCATCGGGACATTTGTCTGTATGAAGAATATCGAAGCGGAAATGGTCTACCAAAAAGTATTACGCATGATCACATCACTCTAGTCCGCGCATGTATGCGGACCATCTCTCTCTTCCTATCGCCGTTATTAAAAATATAGCAAATAATATTGTTCATGCGAGCAAGCCCGCCTTTGGCGGGCAAGATGTCGCCGTTAAGAAATTCTTCCCCTAATGGGGTCCCTTCGGGAGACGCGGCATACGAAAAAAATGACAGCCTTGCTCAGGTCCAAAGGACTCCTTCGGAGATGAACAGTTCGGCGACATCGCGCCGAAGCATGATCGAAAAATTCAGCCGTCCATAATTGAAGCGGCACTAAAATTCCGTCGAACTTCCCGTTGATAACGTATCCGCCGTCTGATGCAGATCGCACTGTGCCGGAGGATATTTTGAATTGAAGATGTCGGTGATCTTCACGGGACAGAATTGTGTGGCAAGTTTCTTCGATTCAGCGCAGATGGTATCGCGCTCCACACCGTTCGGGACCTTGAAATACGGCTGTGTAATGGGAATGGTCTTATCTTCATACACATATTTCATGAATCGGCCGAAGAGAGGAGCTGCTGCGCGTCCGCCTTGGCCGTCTGCCGAATTGAACGTGATGGATTGATCATCGAAGCCGACCCACATTCCAGCCGCAAGCTGCGGAGTGAATCCCACGAACCATGCGTCGGTATAATCCTGCGTTGTTCCCGTTTTCCCTGCAGCAGGATAGTGGAAGAAATTCCTGATGCGGGCACCTGAACCGAGCGGATTGTTGATGACATCTTCCATCATGCTCGTCATGATATACGCCGTCTCTTTGCTCAACACTTCTTTCTTCTCCGGATAATTCTCTTCAATGATGTTCCCGTCCTTATCCTCGATCTTCAGAATGGAATTCGGTTCCACCAACACACCTTCATTCGCGAAGACTCCGAATGCCGAGGTCATCTCAAGAGGAGTCACCTGCGCGGTACCAAGCGCAATGGATTCATACGGCGGGATTGGGGATTTGATCCCCATGCGTTTCGCATATTCCACCACTTCCTCCTTCGGTGCGATCTCCATAATGGCGCGTACCGCAACAAGGTTCAGCGAACGGGTGAGTGCGTTACGGAGCGTTGATTTACCTCCGACATCGCCTTCAAAGTTTCCCGGTGTCCATCGTGTACCGTCGGCCATTTCGACCGTTACGGGTTGATTGAGCAACTCATATGTCGGCGGGAATCCGTTATCGATCGCCACAGTATAGACGAACGGTTTGAATGACGAACCGGGCTGGCGACGGATCTGCGTGACGTGATTCAATCCGTACCGGAATGTGCGGAAATTCCTTCCGCCGACCATGGCACGGATGCCGCCGGTCTTCGGATCGATCGCAACGAAACCGACCTCGATGGACTGCCAGATGTTCTTGATGGAATCTATGAACGCCGGATCACTTTTCAGTGCGGTGAGGATGCTGTCCTTATTCGAATACCGTCGATAGAGCATTGACTGCCGTGCTGCACGGTCGAGGATCTTCTCGAGCAGAACAGGTTTACGGTTCCAATTCCAGATCTTATTGAACTGTTCCTGCTTCTCTGCAAGATGTTCTTCTACGGCCCGGTTGGCATACCGCTGCATGCGGCTGTCGAGCGTCGTATAAATGGAGAGTCCTTCTTTATAGATATTGAAACCGTATTTCTCCGCTTTGTCCCGCATCTGCTGACGGATATATTCTACGAAATGCGGAGCGAGCCCGAGCGGTGCTTCCTCATTTGTCGTGAAGGACATCGGTTCGGATTTCACTTTCTCTGCCTGTTCTTTGGAGAGCCGTCCGGCCTGCACCATCAACGATAATACCAGGTCGCGTCTCGTAAACGCACGGTCCGGATGTTTCTGCGGATCGTAGTATGCCGGTCCATTCAGAATGGCGACGAGCATTGCGGATTCTCCCAGGGAGAGTTCCATCACCTGCTTGCCGAAATAGACTCCGGCGGCGGCGGAAATGCCGTAGACACTTCGACCAAAATAGATCTCATTCAGATACATCTCGATGATCTCTTTTTTCGTGAAATTCTTTTCGATCTGAACGGATGTGAAGAACTCCCTGAACTTTCGAGTAGCTTTGTCGAACGTATTCTCATCGGCTTTCTGGAAACTGTAAAGATTCCGTGCCAGCTGCTGAGTGATGGTGCTGGCACCTTCTTTCAACCGGAGAGAGAGGACGTTCTTGATCATCGCACGGAGAAACCGCCACGGTGTAATGCCCCAATGGTCGTAGAAATTCTTATCCTCGGTGGAGATGAGCGCATCGATCACACTTTGGGGAATGGAGTCGTACGGAACGTAGGAGCGGTTCTTCGTGGAATAGAAAGTGGAAAGTACTTCGCCGTCGATGGAATACACTTTGGTGGCAAGTTCGGGTTTCGGATTCTCAAGATCTTCGAGAGAGGGGAGACCGGCAACGATGTAATTATAATAGAACGCCATCATGATGATGAATATTCCCCCGGCGCCGAAGAAGTAATAGCGGTATTTGCGAAAGAATCCGCGGCTGCGGTTGAGCAGTTCCTCACGATACTTCGGATCGTTGAAGTATTTCTTCATCTCGTCGGAACTGTATTTTGGTCTTTTCTTCTCTGCCATAATCGCTCAATAGATTACTTGGAACGTTTTACCGAAGTTCGTGTCTGATTGGCCTTCTTCGCCGGATTCTTTTTCTTCGTTTCACTTTTGATCTCAGATTCGGGGAATTCTTTCCATTCTTTCAATTCAAGAGTTGTGCCGTCGAACTCTGCAAACGTATTGTAGTTCAGCCAGTCACCGAGATTGATATAGAGTCCGTTGCCCGATGGATGCCGAAGCGGTTTGTGACGATGTCCCATCACGACGAAATCATATCCCTCGCCGAGCTTCTCATCTGCGAACTTGATCATTCCGTCGGTCTCACCGAAATCTTTGGTCCCCGTATATGCCCGGCTGGTCTTCGATGTCCCGCGTGCAAGCGGCGCGGTCCAGTCAGGATGCAGGATCGAGAACAGGAAGATGCAGATGCGGCTGCGGAGGATCTTCTTCAGGATGAGATAACCAGTATCATTCAACGCCAGGCCGTCGCCGTGATGAAGATAGAACTTCTTATCGCGAAGCGTGATGCCGAACGGCTCTTTATACACCTGAATTCCGAGATCGTTCGGGAAGAAATCCTTCAGCCAGAAATCGTGATTGCCTGCTATATAATGGATCTTGATCCCGTGTTCCACCATGGAGCCGAGCTTGGAAAGGACATGATGATACCCGCGGGGGATGACATATTTATACTCGAACCAGTAATCGAACAAATCGCCCATAATGAACAATTGTTCGCCGTGCTGCTCTACATGTGACAAGAATTTCAGCAGCCGCTGTTCTTTCAGCTTTTCCTGCGTGGAATCCTGAAGTCCTAAATGAACATCGGAAAAAAAGAAGATCTTCTTCATCGCTTGATCTCTACGGTTATCTCGACCGGCTGACTGAACCGGCTGCACCATCCGTCCTTTTCAGAACAATAAAAATAGTTCAGTTTCCCTTTGATCACTGCTTTCCCCGAGAGAGAATTGTTCTTCGCATTCAGTGTGACCGCTACCGGTGATGCTGTTTCAAGATAATCCTTATCAGTTTTTTTGTATTGAGGTTTTCCCGAAAGTTCGAATGGGGAATCTTTGGCAAGGACGAATTCGACCGCCGGTGTCGTATTGATATGTATCCCTTCATTCGGGGTAAGATGGAACGCAACTGCGACGGAGGTCTTTTTGGCGACCGTGGTTTGAATGGAGAGTTCCATCTTTACATGTTCATTCACTGCGGGGGACTGCATCGCCGGCAATGTCATGAAGAGCAGAACAAGAATTGAATTGATCATTAGGAATGTTCCTCGATAGTTCTGACGTGGACCTTGTCGCTGACACGTTCCAACAGGATGAGGCCGGCAATGAAAAAGAGACCGATCGTCAGGACGGAAAAGCGCTGGTCATTGGTAATATACGAAATCAGGCCGAACAAAAAAGTACCGACAACTGCGGAAGCTTTTCCGCACAAGCCGTCATAGAATCCGAAGAATTCCGCTTCACGTTCTTTCGGAGTCAGCTGCGCCATCAAACTTCTGCTTGCCGCTTGTGATGCTCCCATGGAACTTCCGGCAACCGCTCCGATGATGTAGAACATTTCTTTGGATTGAGCAACATATGCAGCAGCGACAACACCGATCCAGATGACGAGATTGACCGCGATGGTCCGTTTAGCGCCGATCTTGTCCGTGACAACACCGAAGAAGAGTGAACCGATGATGCCGGATGCCTGCACGACCGCAAACAGGACAAGCACCTCTTTGAGCGTGAAGTGAAGTGTCTGCGTGGCGAAGATGGATGCAAAAGAGATCACGGTGAGGATGCCGTCGTTGTAGATGAAGAATGCCAGCAGAAAACGTGACACGTTCTTGTAGTTCTTCAAATGTCCTATAGTTTCACTGACGCGTTGAATGCCCGCTTTCACATAGGAGACTTTATATTCGAACTTTGTTTTATGGTCCCGCAGAAAGATGAACAACGGTGCGGAAAAGAGAAGGAATATCCCCGCCGCGATCAAGAAACTTTCTTTGATGTTGTGAAGATTCTCCTGCACAAATCCATCCGCATAGAGCGGCATGGCGATCAGCAGCGTTACCAGCGAACCGACATATCCCATCGCAAAACCGTAACCGGAGACACGGCCGTAGCTTCGTTCCGTCGTCAGATTGGGGAGGAACGCGTCATAGAAGACCAATCCTCCTTCGAAACCCACATTGGCGATGATGAAGAGCGCCATTCCAGTGACAATCATTCCCGCATCCACAAAATAGAGAAGGGCAGTGGAGAGGATGCTGACGATGGTGAATCCGAAGAGGAATCGTTTTCTGCGTGAGGAAAAATCCGCCGCCGCACCGAGGACCGGAGCGATGAGCGCAGTGAGGAGCATGGAGATGCTGACGGCAATTCCCCAAAGCAGATCCCCTTTACCGCTTCCGCCGGCGACGATCTCCTTAAAATAGAGGGAGTAGCCGACAGCGACGATCATGACGGAAAATGACGTGTTGGCAAAATCGAACAACGTCCAAACAAAGATCTGAAATCTGTTCGATTGAGTCGGAGTGAATGCCATGAAGGAATTACGTGTGAGATTTTTTGGATTGTGTATCGAGCAGTCCGCGTCCGGTCTTGTTCAGCGCCCCTTCTTTCTTCAGTTCGATCAGTACGGCATCCATAATGCCGTTGATGAAGGTACCGCTGCTTTCGGTGCTGTAATCTTTTGCGATCTCGATCGCTTCGTTGATGGAGACTTTCGGAGGAATATCCGGGAAATAGAGGATCTCGCACAGACTCATGCGGAGCAGGATCTTGTCGATCAGTGCGATGCGGTGGAAATCCCAATGCTCGGATTTTGATTTGAGGCGTTTATCGATCTCCGCCTGATGGGCAATGGTCTTAATGAACATCGACTGTGCAAAATCGAAATCAGCACCATTCTCCTTCAATTCACTCAGGATCGTGTCAACGACATGCTGCGGTGCATCCTTGGAGATCTCAATGGCATACAATGCCTGCATCACTAATTCACGGATCTGGCGGCGTTTCGGTATTTTTTGTTCAGTCATGCACAAAGATACGGAAAAATGAGAAGCAGTGCCACAGATTAAATAAGAGCTGTTACTTGTCTCTCGCAAAGACGCCAAGACGCAAAGATTTTCGAATTTCAATACTTTGCGACTTTGCGAGAGTTCCTGAATAGAATCTATGGATGCTGGACAGTAATGAAAAAGCGGAGAGTTTTTTGTATTTTATGGACATATGCTATCAAAATTACTTCCCACACCGTCAGATTATCCGCGGGACCAGATCGGCGCTCTCCGTCAGAATATCCGGATGCATTTGCTTGATGGTTCGTTCTATGTGTTGGGAATGAGTCTTGTCTCCATGCAGACGATCCTTCCGATCTTCGTGAAGGAACTCGGCGGGAGTCCTGTCTCGATCGGTTCGGTACATGTGTTGTGGTGGATCGGTCAGAATATCCCCGGCATTGCAGTAGCGCACTCGCTTCGGCGGCGGACGGAGTTCAAGTTCCCGATGGTGCTGTGGGGATTCATCCATCGGGCGATGCTGCTTGTGTGCGCGGTCGCTGCATACTTTCTTATTGGAAGGATTCCTGCAGAAGCGGCAGTTCCTCTCTTTCTCTTTCTTATCTTTCTCATTCCGACCTTCGGAGGGTTCTCCGGAATTCCGTGGTTCCAGGTCTTCACAAAGACCGTTCCCGTGAAACTCCGGGGGAGACTGATGGGGATCCGACAGCTGATCGGTTCAGCGGCGGGAGCATTCGGCGGTACGATCGTGAGCTTCATCCTTTTTGCTGTCGCATACCCCTCGAATTTTGCACTACTTTTTCTGCTGGCATTCATCTTCACAATGATCTCGTTCATTTTCTTGACGCGAATTCAGGAGGAACCTTCCATTCGGGATGAGCAGAGTGTCCGGAAAAGAGAACTGCTTTCCAATGCGTGGAAGATCATTGCGGCCAACCGGAATTTCAGGAATTTTATTATCGCCGATGCCTTTGTGCTGATGTCCATTGCCGCTTCATCATTCTATTCTGTGTATGCGGTGGAAAAATTTGCTCTTCCCACATCGTATGCGGGTACATTCACCGCCATCGTTATGATCACGAATGTGGCTGCGAACATCATCTTCGGGATCATCGCTGATGTCTACGGTCACAGGACAAATATCCTGATGATGGCCATCGCATCTGTATTGGCGGCGCTCTTCGCGCTTCTTTCCTCGAACATTCTCATGTATGGTTTTGTCTTCTTCTTCCTTGCCTGTGCCGTGCAGATCCAGGCGATCTCCCGTCTGGCGATCGTTGCGGAGATGTGCCGCGAGAATGAACGGCCGATGTATGTAGGCATCATGAACACGGTCACCGCTCCGACGGTGTTCATCGGAATCCTGTTCGGACTGATGGTCCCTTCCATCGGGTATCCGGCAATTTTCGTGATTACATCGTTGCTTGCTGTGAATTCCTTTATGATATTATATAAATTTGTCGCTGAACCGAGAAAATGATCCGCCAATATTCTGGACTCAATGAAACCGATCTCTATTAAACAGACCGACCCCGAGACACTCACTTTCACCTGGGATGATGAACTGGTCACACCGATCCCCATCCGGCTGCTGCGGGATGAATGTCCCTGCGCCGAGTGCAAAGGGGAGACGGTGCTGATGCATCAGATCCTTCCTGTAGTGAAACCGAAACTCCCTGGACATTATTCCATTATGAAGATCGTTCCGGTAGGAAGTTACGCTGTGCAGATCACCTGGGGCGATACGCACGACACCGGTCTGTATGCATGGGAATATCTGCGGAACCTCCATCGGAAACAGCAGTGACACACTCCTTTTATCAATCAGCAGGGGAATGAATGAACAAGAACATTCGCAAAGAATTGATACAGCGTGCTGTTGAAGCCAAGAAGACATCCTACTCACCGTATTCAAAATTCAGAGTGGGCGCTGCGCTGCTCACAAGCGACGGGGAGATCTTCTCCGGCTGTAATGTTGAGAATGCTTCCTACGGACTGGCGATCTGTGCGGAACGCAACGCGGTCTTTCAAGCGGCGTTCGCCGGAAAGCGGAAGATCGTTGCTGTTGCTGTCACTTCCGATGAAAAATCATTCCTTACACCGTGCGGCGCATGCCGTCAGGTGATCTCGGAATTTGCTGCCGGAGATGCGGAGATCATTCTCGTGAGTGCCGATGGAAAAACAAAATCCATGAAGTTTGAAAAGATCTTCCCGACCCCTCCGGCCCTGGAAAAACTAAAGAAATAATCGCTCACGACAACGTCATGCATATCATCATCGCAAGCACACGGTCACCGAAGATCCAAGGAGTGAAACGGGCAGTAGAGCGGCTCGATCACTTCACGGTTGATGGATCTTCACCGTTCACTTTCGAATCGGTGGAAGCAGTGAGCGGCGTCAGTGATATGCCCCGTTCCCTTGAAGAGATCATACTCGGTGCAAAGAACCGGGCGGTGAATGCGTTTCGGGCGGAGACAGATGGGCCTGTGATCAGTGTGGGTGTTGAAGGGGGATTGTTCGAACATGACGGGAAAGTATTCCTGCAGAGCTGGTCCTGTGCATTCAATGGAACAGAATTCCATCTCGGAAGTTCCGGCGCCGTCGAACTTCCGAAACAACTGTCGGATGAAGTGATGCTGAACGGCAGGGAATTGAGTGCTGCGATCGATGAATTTTCCCGTCAATCGGATGTCCGGAGCAATCAGGGGACGTACGGAATACTCACCGACGATCTTGTGACAAGAGAGGATTCATTCGAGACCTCGTCTCTGTTTGCACTACTTCCGTTCTTCAATGCAAAATGTTATTCACATTCCGGTAATATATAATTAACACAGCGTTAACACTCAGTGCATTGTAGCCCGTTCCATTCTTCTGTATATTGACGTCGCAGTGAAAGGACATTGATGAAACAAAAGATACTGATCGCCGACGACGAACGTGATATCATCGATTTCGTAAAGTACAACCTTGAAAAAGAAGGATTCGACGTGCTGACTGCGAAGAACGGTGTAGAAGCAGTGGCACTCGCGAAGAAGAATCCGAGTCTCATCCTGCTGGATGTGATGATGCCGGAAATGGACGGACTGGAAGCTGTCCGTATCCTAAAGAAGAGTTCAGCAACGGCAAAGATCCCGGTGATCTTTCTGACTGCGAGAGGGTCTGAAGTAGATGAAGTGGTCGGACTGGAACTCGGAGCTGATGATTACATCACTAAACCGGTCAGTCTTCCCAAACTGATGGCACGGATCAAACTCATTCTCCGAAAAAAATCCGTCCAAAAGGACGATGAAGCAACGGCAAACGAGACTCTCCGTCATGGAATACTCGAGATCAACCGCTCACATTATAAAGTGTATGTCAGTAAGAAAGAAGTATTCTTCCCAAAGAAAGAATTCGAAGTGTTATCCTATCTTGTGAAGAATGCCGGGAAAGTTGTGACACGCGAGACCCTCCTTTCGCAGATATGGGGGAGCGATGTGTATGTGATCGACAGAACGGTGGATGTGCATATCCGTAAGATCCGTGAAAAACTCGGTTCCCATGCCGATTATATCGATACCATCAAAGGTGTCGGTTACCGGATGAAAGAGATCTGATCGAAGACCCTGGCAACTGTCAGGGTCTTTTTTTTGAAAAGCCTTCCACGAATATCACGAATAGACACGAATATTGGTTCGGCATGAAATCACTATCTGAATTTTAGATTTCTTCGGATGCACCTTTTTCATTAGATTCTTGCATTCAGATAGGAAATAATTCGGAGAAACTCGTATCTTCAAGATATGTATTCCTTACGCATCCAACTCCTTGCCGTTACTCTCCTTTCCGCCATCGGCGGTGCAGTCACATTCTACAACCATTCATCACTTCTTATCTCGTTTTTGATCACGCTTGCGATCATCACTGTTGCATACGGTCTTCTGCTCGTGCTCGTCTATCGTCCGCTGCAGCGCATTCAGCGTGTGGTGACGGCCCAGGAGGATAAAGCATCTGTCCGCAGAGTGAACGCAAGTTCCTCTGACGAATTCCAGCATCTCGCCGAATCATTCAATACCATGCTCGATTCATTCAGAACGGATATCCGACAGCTCGAAAAACTGGAACGGGTGAGGAGTGAATTCCTGGGGAATGTCTCACACGAACTTCGGACCCCGTTGTTCGCAACGCAGGGACTGATCGAAACGCTGCTGCACGGTGCCGTAGATGATAAAAAAGTGAACAAGGATTTTCTCAAGAAAGCATTGAACAATATCGAACGGCTCAACTCACTGCTTGAGGAACTGATCGATATCTCCAGGATCGAATCGGGTGAGATGAAACTGCGGGTCCGCTATTTCGATATCCTTCCGACACTTGAGAGCACTGTGTCAGAATTGCAGGATTATGCCGGTCAACGCTCCATTGCGCTTTCACTGAATGCACCGCAAGGATCTGAACTGAAAGTCTTCGGGGACCGCGAACGGCTGGGAAGAGTGCTGGTGAATCTTATCGAGAACGCCGTGAAATATTCGGAACCGAATGATTCCGTTATTGTTTCTTGTACGAACGAAAAGGATCATGTCGTGATCTCCGTTAAGGACACCGGGATAGGGATCGCTCCGCAGCACATTTCCAGGATCTTCGAACGATTCTATCGTGTTGATAAGGACCGGAACAGGGATGTGGGAGGTTCGGGTCTCGGACTTGCGATCGTCAAGCATATCATCGAAGCACATAACCAAACGATCTCCGTCGACAGCACAGTAGGCATCGGCACGACGTTTACATTCACCGTCAGTAAAGTGGGAGTGGAAGTATAAACGGTTCTTCATCGTAGCAGGAAAAAATCTATGACATCGAATCCTTCAAAAGGACGTGGAGCAGGTTTCAATCCGACGAACCGTTTCGAGACCAAGAGCTATGAGATCTTGGAGGAGGAACTCGATCCCGAACGGAAGATCGTCACACAGTTCTTCCGCGACACATCGAAGACCGCACTCGCGAAGAATGATTCTCCCGATATCGGATTCACCTATGATCTGAATCCGTACCGCGGCTGCGAACACGGCTGTGTCTATTGTTATGCCCGTCCCACACACGAGTACCTCGGTTTTTCATCCGGACTTGATTTCGAGACGAAGATCATGGTGAAGCCGGATATCCATCTGCTTCTGGAAAAAGAATTTCAGAAGAAGAATTGGAAACCGTCCACCATCAGCATCGCCGGCAATACTGACTGCTATCAGCCCATCGAACGGAAGCTTCAGCTCACACGAAAATGTCTTGAAGTATTTCTGAAATACCGGAACCCCGTCGGCGTCATCACCAAGAATGCACTCATCACACGCGATATCGACATCCTTTCAGAGCTCGCCAAACAGGATCTCGTCCACGCGACCATTACCATCACCACGCTCGATAAGGACCTACAGCGCTCCATGGAGCCGAGGACATCGTCACCGGAACAGAAACTGAAAGCGATCGAAGCGCTCGCCAATGCCGGCATCAATGTCGGCGTGAGTCTTGCTCCGGTCATTCCGGGACTGAACGATATCGAGATGCCGGCTATTCTGAAACGCGCGAGTGAACACGGCGCAACATTCGCATTCTATACGATGGTCCGCCTGCCGCATTCAGTAAAGGATCTCTTTGTTGAATGGCTCAAGCGGGAATATCCGGACCGTGCAGAAAAAGTGATCAACCGCATCAAGGATGTGAGGGAAGGGAAGATGAACTCCGCTGAATTCGGTAAACGGATGAGCGGCAGCGGCGAGATCGCGGATTCCATTTCACAACTCTTCGAATTGACCTGCCGGAAATATCACTTCAACGAGAAAGAATACCGTCTGAGCAAAGAGAAATTCGTCGGGAAACAGACGGATCAGATGGATCTGTTCTGATTCCATCCAGCATCCAGCATCCAGCATCCAGTAAATTTCTTTTACTGTTATCAAGATTCCTTCCCATCCGCTTTACTTTTCATCGGAAAAATTCTACTTTTAGCC
>JBMOHT010000004.1:0-63652 GCA_049317705.1 Bacteroidota bacterium
CGCCGTTTTTATGGCGGGAATAATCACGAATGTAGGTCCGGACTCTTTACCCGCCGTGTTTTTTGGCGGGCTGTCCGGACCGCGTTCTCGCCGCGTTCGTAGAAATCTCACACAAAGTCCGCCGAAGGCGGACAAAGACACAAAGACCACAAAGAAGATCCATCCACGAATACCACGCCCGCACCAAAGGTGTCCCTTTGGGACCCGCCGTTTTTATGGCGGGAATAATCACGAATGTAGGTCCGCACCGTTCTACAAAAAAATCCGCAGCATCACGTATCTCAACGCTTCCTCGATGCCATGTCTAATATTGGACATGTGTTACCATGTCATCAATCCCCAAAAATCATACTAATTCCTCTTAATTAGAATACTCTAAAATCACCGAGAATTATCCAAAACATTGGAAATTCACTGATTGGCATAGCAGTTGCTAAAAGCACTACAGCGAACCATACCGAGAGACTCTATGCCGAATAATGTATCCGAACAGAACCAGTCATTCAAACAATGTTCACTCTGCAATACAGTGTGGCAGACAAAAGATGACTTTCTCACCGATCCGAATCTAAGACTGAACGGATACCAATTCACATCATTGAAATTCCAGAATTCTTCGCGCGGCGGTGTGTTGTTATTCACCCATACGCTCGAGGAATGCGGCACAACACTCGCCGTCTATGCTCAGATCCTGAAAGATTCCACAGGCCGAATCCCTGATGGACGAACCGGAGAACAGTCCGTCAAGGTAGAACCAAAAAGAACTCAACACATCAATCGAATAGTCAAGAATATCATACAGCAGCACACATCATCACATAAGGAGACATGTCATGTCTGAAGTAATCACCAAACAGAACAGCGCGGAAGAACTATTGCAACTCGTCAGTTTCAATATCGGGGACGAGGAATTCGGTGTCGATATCCTGAAGGTTCAGGAGATCAACCGCATGGTCGAAGTGACCCGCGTGCCGAATGCGCCCGAATATGTTGACGGCGTCATCAATCTTCGCGGTAAGGTCATTCCTATTATCGATCTTCGCCGCCGCTTCGGGATGCCGCGCAAAGAGAAGGACAAGAACACGCGCATTATCGTTGTTGAACTGACCGGTAAAGTGCTCGGATTTGTTGTGGACGCCGTCAGCGAAGTGCTTCGCATTCCGAACAGTGTCACCGAACCGCCGCCATCCATCATTGCCGGTATCAAAGCAGAATATATCACGGCCATCGGTAAACTTGAGAACCGTCTGCTGATCTTGCTGGACCTGGAACGTGTCTTGTCTGTTGACGAGCATGAAGAGATGCGTAAAGTAGCATAAATCACTTTTTTAACCTTCACCTCCCTAAACCAATAGGAGGATCCAATGAAATGGTTCTATAACCTCAAGATCGGCACAAAACTGCTCTCCAGTTTTTTGCTCGTCGCTGCCGTAGCCGGTTTTGTTGGCTATTTCGGAATTGTAAAACTGCAGAATGCAGATGAAAGTGATACAATGCTGTATGAGAATTACACGGTGCCGCTGAATTATATGTCCGACATCAGTACATATTTTCAGCGTGTTCGAGTGAATACCCGCGACTTACTTTTGGCAACTAATGATGCCGAAATGAATGATTATTCGAGCAGGATCGAACAATACCGCGAACAGATCAATAAGCTGGCCGAAAAATACGAAGCAACGATTGTCAGTAACGAGATGAAAGAAATGTTCTCCGAATTCAAAGCAGCGAGAGTTGAATACGGAAAATACCTCGACCAACTCCAATCCTTAGCCAGAGCCGGCCGCGATAAAGAGGGATTTGTTCTTCTGCAAGGCGAGATGAGCAAAGCCTCAAGACGGGAACAGAATATCATTGAAAAGATGGTCGATGCAAAAGTGGTCGCCGCTAAAGATAAATCAGCCACGAACACAGTAGAAGCAAGTGCTGCAATGTCTGTAATGTACACTGTTGTAGCATTTGCTGTTCTCATCTCAATACTTCTCGGGGTATTCATCGCGAGGACCATTGTGAATCCCGTGAAGGAAGTGATCACCAATATCCATAATGCCGACTTGAATTCGCGTTTCAATTCAGACCGAGCGGATGAGGTGGGTGATCTTCAGACCGCATTTGACGGATTCGTGGATCAGATCAAGAACACGCTTGTTCAGGTATCCGAATCATCCGCAGCTGTTGCCAGCGCCAGCACGCAGATCAGTTCTTCCACGGAAGAACTCGCTGCCGGTGCGCAGGAACAAAGCTCCCAGGCATCCGAAGTTGCAACCGCCGTGGAAGAGATGACCAAGACACTCGGTGAGACGAATCAGAATATCCGTAAAGTTGCGGATGGTGCGAAAGAAGCCAAAGAATCAGCTCAAAAGGGAGGCGAAGTGGTCGGCCAGACCATCTCCGGTATGAAACGGATCGCTGAAGTCGTGAACCAGTCCGCATCGCAGGTGAAGATCCTCGGTGCATCGAGCGATAAGATCGGCGAGATCATCGGCGTTATTGACGATATCGCGGACCAGACGAATCTTCTTGCATTGAACGCCGCCATCGAAGCTGCACGTGCCGGCGAACAAGGACGCGGATTCGCTGTCGTAGCAGATGAAGTTCGGAAACTTGCAGAACGTACATCGAAGGCAACGAAAGAGATCGCCGCAATGATCCGGCAGATCCAGACTGACACGAGTCAAGCTGTTGCCTCGATGGAAAAAGGGACGCAGGAGGTCGGAAGCGGTATCACGCTTGCTGAACAAGCCGGCACAATGCTGAATGATATCGTCGGCAATGCCCAGTCCGTTGCGGATATGGTCGGACAGATCGCCGCCGCCAGCGAACAGCAGTCCAGCGCCAGCGAACAGATCAGCAAGAATGTGGAAGCGATCAGCACGGTCACACAACAGAGCGCAAGCGGCACACAGCAGATCGCCCGAACAGCTGAGGACCTGAACCGGTTGACGGAGAACCTGCAGGAGATCCTGAGCAAATTCAATCTCGGCGGGACAGCGGCACCGGCTCGCCATGATGCATATCAAAAACCAAGAACGACCGTTCAGAAATCGCGGAAAGCGGTGACCGAATACGGACGACTGGTCGAGCATTGACCGTAATACTGCCCCGATGAGCATTGCTGTTCATCGGGGCGCTTGTTGTATGAATGTGAAATATTGAAATACCCGAACTACTACTTGAGCAGCACTAAAAATATAAAAGAGGTCAATCATGAAATGGTTCTTGGATCTTAAACTCGGCACAAAACTGATAAGCAGTTTTTCATTGATAGCATTGATCGCGGCATACATCGGATATGAAGGATATGTGGCTGCAACAGAAATAAGAGAAAATCAGGATGAGTTATATCTCGGTCGACTTATCCCGATCAGGGATCTTGGATATGCCAATGCATCGCTTCTGATCGCCCGTGGTGATGTGAGGAATTTTCTTGCCGCCGTAACTCCGGAGGACCAGCAAAAGTATTTGACCGTTGTCAACAACGAATCAAAAAAGGTCGATGAATATATCGAAAAATATTCCAAGGGGAACTTGATGCCTGAGGAAAAAGAACAGCTGAGTTTATTTCATACGAACTGGAAGGAATATACCTCGATCCGTGACGAAGCCCTCCAAATGGTGCTCGCCGGGAAAAAACAGGAAGCAGTGAAAATGATCGACGGTAATGCCCGTGCATCGATGACGGCGGCACGCAAGACCCTCCGTGCATTGATCGACTTCAATGCAGTAGAATCGGACAAACTTGATGTTGCTACCGATGCTCAGGCAGAGAGATCCGTCACGAGCATTTTTGTTCTGTTGGGTGTTGGAGTGGTCCTGTCGCTTTCGATGGGATTCTTCATTGCAAAAGTGATCGCAGATCCGGTGAAAGAACTTGTCGATAATATCAAGAATGCCGACCTCAATTCCCGCTTCAACAGCGAACGTAAAGACGAGATCGGGGGCCTGCAGACGGCATTCGACGGTTTCGTTGAACAGATCAAACAGACGCTCGTTCAGGTCTCCGAATCGTCCGCGGCAGTGGCAAGTGCCAGTACGCAGATCAGTTCATCCACCGAACAGCTTGCTGCCGGCGCACAGGAACAGAGTTCCCAGTCTGCCGAAGTGGCCGGTGCTGTGGAAGAGATGACAAAAACGATCATTGAGAATTCCCGTAATGCGAGCGATACAGCTGAGACCGCAAAGAAAGCAAAAACGACAGCGCAAAAAGGGGGAGATGTTGTCCGTCAGACGGTTGTTGGAATGAAGGATATCGCTGTTGTCGTCAACAAATCCGCACAGACCGTGAGAGCGCTCGGTAAATCAAGCGATCAGATCGGCGAGATCATCAGTGTGATCGACGATATCGCGGACCAGACGAATCTTCTTGCGTTGAACGCCGCCATCGAAGCAGCACGAGCCGGTGAACAGGGCCGTGGATTCGCCGTGGTAGCCGATGAAGTGCGCAAACTCGCTGAACGAACAACAAAAGCCACAAAAGAGATCGCATCGATGATCAAACAGATCCAGGTCGATACGAAGGATGCCGTCTTCTCGATGGATGAAGGGACAAAGAAAGTGAATGACGGTATTCGGCTCGCGGATGAAGCGGGTGAATCTCTGAAAGAGATCATCGAGATCAGCCAGGTAGTGACCGACAAGATATCCCAGATCGCGGCAGCAAGCGAACAGCAGTCCAGCGCCAGCGAACAGATCAGCAAGAATGTGGAAGCGATCAGCACCGTTACCCAGGAAAGCGCAAGCGGCACACAGCAGATCGCTCGCACGGCGGAAGATCTAAACCGGCTGACGGAGAATCTGCAGACACTTCTGAACAAGTTCAATCTTGAAGGGACGAAGCAGACGGAGCATCACGATGCGTATAAGAGACCAAAATATACGGCGCAACGATCCCGCAAAGCCGTGACGGAACACGGACAGCTCGTGGAACATTGACCGAATGGAACAAGTGTATCAAGGATAGATGCATTCACTATAATCAATCAAGGAGGATGATATGAAGAAAACAATCTACGTAGTATTGATGCTCTGCACGGTACTTCCAATCATGCTGACGGCTCAGAACAAAGCAACGTTCGGTCAGGTATTGGGTGTGATCAAAAAATTGAAGACCGATCTCGCGGTCGTCGGAGTGATGAGCTCCACGCTCAGTTCAAAAGATATCGAGAGTATGACCCGCGCTGCCATGCAGCAAGGAGTGAAACTATACGTTACAGAACCGAAGGACGTTCGTGAGGTCTCCGCATTGTACAAAGCGCTGGTGAACGACAAGAAGGCCCAGTTGATCATCATTCCGGACAATGCCGATAAGACCATGACCGGAATGGGATTCGAATTCATCAAAGAGAATGCCACCATCGACCGCATCGGTATTTGCGCTCCCGATCCTTCCATGATCTCACAGGGGGCAATGTGCAGTATCGTGAAAGAGAATGAGAAGATCGTTGTCTATATCAATCAAAAGGTGCTGGCATTTGTCAATGCAAAGATGCCCGCAGAAGAGATCACCTCCATCAGCTTCGTCTTGAAATAAGGAACTGAATCATGAAGATAGAAACGAAGATCCAGATACCCATTTTTATTTTCTCCGTCCTTCTCGCACTCGTGCTGAGCGTTCTCTATATGGAATTCCTCGGCAGTGTCGTCTTCGATCAGTTCTCGAAGAACGGATCATCCGTTGCTTCATCTCTGGGGATCTCAGGCAGGCTCAGTGTGATGATGAGGGATTCTGCGCAGCTCAATACCATCAGCGAATCGGCATTCTCCGATGAGAACGTCCGGTTCGTGTCGTATTATGACGACAAAGGAGAATGGATCACCACGCGCGGGAATGATGATCATATCGTGATCCCCAAAGAATTGCTGCGGACACAGAAACCGGTAACACAGGAAACGGAGACCGAGAAACTTGGGACAGTGGAAATGTTTGCCGTTCCGGTATTCGCCCGGGCAGGAGAAACATCGACCATCGGAACGGTTGTACTTGCGATATCAAAAGAGCAGCTCCATGAGAACCGCAATAACGCTGTTATGCTGGCGATCGGTTCGACAGTGATCCTGCTCGTTCTGGTGTTGGTCAGTTTCCGGTTCATCCTCCGTCAAATGATCATTCAGCCGGTCAATCAGGTGATCGAATCCATCAATACAGCGGACCTCAACTCGCAGTTCAACTCCGTCCGCAAAGATGAAGTTGGCGATCTTCAGCGCTCATTCGATGGATTCGTCACAAATATCAAGAACACCCTCCTTCAGGTCTCTGAAGCATCCTCTGCGGTGGCAAGCGCCAGCGTAGAGATCAGCTCTTCGGCTGAGGAACTTTCCTCGGGCGCCAGCGAACAGAGTGCGCAGTCAGCCGAAGCATCCACGGCGGTAGGCGAAATGGCCGGCAGCATTTCAGAGAATACCCGGAATGCAAAAGAGACGCTCGAAACGGCACATCAGGCGAAACAGACTGCGGAACAAGGCGGTATCGTCGTTCAACGGACCGTCGACAGCATGAAGAATATCGCTCTGGTCGTGAATCGGTCCGCTGAAACGGTGAAGACACTCGGAAAATCGAGCGACCAGATCGGCGAGATCGTCAGCGTGATCAACGACATCGCCGATCAGACGAATCTGCTTGCATTGAACGCTGCCATCGAAGCGGCACGCGCCGGTGAACAAGGACGCGGTTTCGCCGTTGTGGCCGACGAAGTGAGGAAACTTGCCGAACGGACAACGAAAGCGACCAAAGAGATCGCATCGATGATCAAACAGATCCAGTCCGATACCAAAGAAGCGGTCATGTCCATGGATGAAGGGACCAAGAAGGTCTCCGACGGTATTCAGCTCGCAGACCATGCCGGCGACTCACTGCTGGAGATCATGAAGATCAGCCAGATCGTGACTGAAAAAGTGACACAGATCTCAGCGGCGAGCGAACATCAGTCCCACGCCAGCGCGATGATCAGCAACAGCGTCGATAAGATCAACGCCGTCACTCATCAGAATGTTGAGGGGACGAGGATGATCGCACAATCGGTGGAAGCATTGAATCATCTCACGGATAATCTGCAGTTGCTGCTCGGGAAGTTCAAACTCGGCAATGCCCGGCAGTCAGGCTCGGATCATCATGAACGTTCACGAAAAGCCGTGTCGGAACATGGGCATTTGGTGGACCATTGAACATAGTAATTTTCCGATGACCGTTGAAGGTCGTCGGGATACGTATCCGATCACATAGAAAATATTTACCATTAGACGCAAAGGATTTCGCCATGAAACAGACCATACTTTTTCTTCTGATGATATCCGCACTTCTTCCGTCATCGTCACCGGCTCAGAATTTCAATAAAGTGATCGAGATCGTCGGCGGATTGGAAGAGTCCATGAAAGGACTCATCGCCAAAGAAGAGCGGACACGTACGCAGGAGATCGCAGCGATCCGTTCCGACATCACATCGCTGAAGACGGCACTCTTCAAAGAGGATACCGTGAACAGCAAACATCTGCTCATCGCATCCGCTGATGCACAGAGCGTTCTTGACCGTCTTGAAGTGCTTGAGAACCGACCGGCTCCGCAGGGAGCATCACCCGAAATGAATTCACTTGCTGGACAGTTGGATCAGCTGGTCGATGAATTGAAAAAGGTCGTTGACGAGGGAAAAGCGCTGCAGCAGAAACAGCTCACCGTTCCTCCACAGTTATATACGATCAACGGACAGGTCCGTCACCGCGGTGAAGTTGACGGACGCACGTTCGCTCCCGAGGCCCGCGCGATCGGTTACAACCTTCTCCGTTCACGGTTCACCGTTTCCATTGCTCCTGCTGCGGATACGAAGATCATGTTCCAACTGCAGGATTCGCGTGTGTTCGGTGCAGGGAATCCGGCACTGAACCGCGGCGTGCAGGACGGTATGTCGAAATCCATCGATTTCCATCAGGCATATTTCGCACTCACCAATGTCTTCTCGCTGCCGATGAGTGTGAAACTCGGCAGACAGGAACTTGCATACGGGAAACAGCGGTTGATCGCTTCCGCGGGATGGAATAATTTTGGCAATACATTCGACGCGCTCTCTGCACAATACAATGCAGGTCCGGCGACCTTTGATGCATTCTTCGCAAAACTCGTCGGAAGCCAGACAAGCGTCTATTCCGAGAATATCACCGGATTGTATTCCCTGGTAAAATACAGCGATGCTCATACTGCCGATGCGTTCGTCTTCTATGATAATAATACCACACCGCTGTTAAAAGGGACCGACAAAGGAAAAGCGCGTCTCGGCAGGTATTCCACCGGTATCACCCTGATGGGAAAACCAAAACCGTTCGATTACGAAGCGGAGTTGATCCTTCAGCGCGGTTCGTATGCGGTCACGGACAGTTCTTCCGTCTCATCGATCTCCGCATATCTCTACTCGGTCTCAGCGGGATATCTGATCGATGCTAACAGCAAACTGCGTGTCGGTGTGAAATTCCAGGTAATGTCCGGCGACGATAATCAGAAGGTCGGGAAGTATTCGAGCTATAATACACTCTTCTCATCCGCTCATTCATTCTTCGGATATATGGATTTCTTCCCGAAGTCATCCCCGGAATACGGTGTTCGCGCTTATTCCGTCCATTCAGGCATGGAACTGTCGCCGGAACTTTCATGGAACGCCGATATGTACTATTACCTGTATGACGCGGTGCCGACATTGAAAACGTCATCCGGCGCGATCGTGAAGGACCAGTCGCTCGGTTACGAGGCGGACCTTACGATGGCCTATAAATACTCCAGTATGGTAACGATCAATTACGGCGGCAGTGCGTTCATTCCTGAAACAGCGATGATCGCGTTGAAAGGTCCCGCAGTTTCCTATTGGGGATTTGTAATGACAACGATCAATTTTTGATCAGTAGGAACAGTCAATAATAGTTCCTTATAAAGTTTCATCCGGCAGACTTTGAGAATGTTATGATCAGTATCCGTCAATGGTTCCTTCTTATGGTGTTGTGCTCAGCAGTGACGCTGACAGCCAACGCTCAGCAGGCAGAAGAGAAAAAAGCGCTTAGCGTTCGCGAACAGCTGGAGCAGTTAGCGGCTCAGGAAAAGAGCCAGCCGGCCAAGAATAATATCAATAAGCATGAGGATGAACAGGTTGCAAGAGTAAAGCGGCACAGCATTCCTGCCGCAGCAGAACAGAAAGAAATTACAGCACCGCAGGAAATTGTATCGGTCCCTGCACCGGAATATTCCAGCACGGAGGTGCCGAAGTCGGCACCTGTGAAAGCGAAGGATATCCGCGATGGACCAAACACCGGTACCGGATCGGCCGGAATATATGCGATCGTTGCAGTAATACTTCTCTCTTTTCTCACTTTCATCTTGATAAGGAATACAATTATGAATTGGCTCAATAATCTAAAGATCAGCAGTAAACTGATGCTTGCCTTCAGCTTGGTATGCATCATTGCGACGATCATCGGATACGTCGGATTCTCATCGACAAACGATATGGCGGCCGCGAGTCAGGTGATGTATGAAAAACAGGCCTATCCCATCGGCGTGCTTGCTAATATGGATGACCGTTTTCAGCGTATCCGCGTGAACACCCGTGACGTTCTTCTTGCAACGACAGATGCTGATATGGAAGATAAAATTGAAAAGATCAAAACATACCGCGAAGAGATCGACGGCTTTGCAAAGAAATATGAAACAACCATAATGACTGAGGCCGGCAGGAAAAAATTCGAGGAATTCGTCGATGCAAGGAAAGTATACGGCGGTTATTTAGATGAACTTATCTCACTCGCAAAATCCGGTAAAGATGCTGATGGCTTCAAACTGTTAAATGGCGATATGGCTAAGGCTTCCAGAGTTGAACAGGACCTGATCTTCGGAATGCTTGAACAAAAGATGAATCTTGCTGAAGCATCGGCCACTCAAAATAGTGAAGATGCGCAGTCCGCTTCAATGCAAATACTGGTCATTCTTGCATTCGGCGTGGTCGTTTCATTCGGTCTCGGACTCTTCATTGCACGCTCCATCGCAAATCCTGTGAACGATGTCGTTCAGAATATCAAGAATGCCGACCTCCATTCACAGTTCAATTCCACCCGCAAGGATGAGATCGGACTTCTGCAGCAGGCATTCGACGGTTTCGTTCTCTCCATCAAACAGACACTTGTGCAAGTATCGGAAGCATCCGCCGCCGTTGCCAGCGCGAGCACGCAGATCAGTTCCTCAACCGAAGAACTTGCCGCCGGTGCACAGGAACAGAGTTCACAATCCGCCGAGGTCGCCGGTGCGGTCGAAGAAATGACCAAGACCATTATGGAAAATTCGCGCAACGCCGGTGATACCGCAACCACTGCCAAGAAAGCGAAAGATACCGCTGTTGAAGGAGGAGATGTTGTCCGCCAAACTGTCGACGGTATGAAAGAGATCGCGAAGGTCGTGAACAAATCCGCTGATACGGTGAAAGCACTCGGCAAATCGAGCGATCAGATCGGCGAGATCATCAGCGTGATCGACGATATCGCAGACCAGACGAATCTTCTTGCATTGAATGCCGCCATCGAAGCAGCGCGTGCCGGTGAACAGGGACGCGGATTCGCCGTCGTTGCCGATGAAGTGCGCAAACTTGCCGAACGGACAACGAAAGCAACGAAAGAGATCGCATCGATGATCAAACAGATCCAGACCGATACGAAAGAAGCGGTCATTTCGATGGACGAAGGGACGAAGAAGGTCGGCGAAGGGATCACCCTTGCAGATCGCGCCGGTGCATCACTGGAACAGATCGTTGGGATCAGTCAAATGGTGACCGATAAGATCGCACAGATCGCAGCGGCAAGTGAACAGCAGTCCAGCGCCAGCGAGCAGATCAGCAAGAATGTGGAAGCGATCAGCGCCGTCACACAACAGAGCGCCAGCGGAACACAGCAGATCGCACGCACGGCAGAAGATCTGAACCGCCTCACGGAGAATCTGCAGGAACTTCTGGCGAAGTTCAACCTGAATGCGTCAGCGGACAGCAGTCGGCGTGAATCAACACCGGTCCGCCAGAAGAGCTATCACCAGAAATCGAAAAAAGCTGTTTCCGAACACGGACAATTGGTAGAACACCACTAAAGGAATATTCCGCGGCGGATCTTGCCGGTCTGCCGCGGAGTAAACCCTTTCAGTTCTCATACTGCAAGAGGGAAATTCAATCCATACCGTAAGGAATAGAGTTATGATCCAATGGAGTAAAGAGATGGATGTTCAGATAGAATCGATCGACGTTCAGCATCGGACGTTGATCGCTTTGATCAATGAACTGCAGGATGTGATCGACAACGGCAGACCGGAAGTGATGGTCGGTTCGATCCTCTCTAAAGTGATCGATTACACTCATTATCACTTCGAGCACGAAGAGAATTGTCTCATTGTTGGCTGCTATAGTAAGCTCAAAGAACATCAATGTGTTCATAACGAGGTCTCGCGGAAACTAAAACAGATGGAACGGGAATACCTCAATGGAACGCCGGGGGTAGCACCGCGGGTGCTCGAACTTCTGCAGCGTTGGGCAATGGACCATATTATGAAGACGGACCGCCAATATTCCGCGCAACTGGTGATCGCCGGTTTGCAGTGAAATAGCGATTGCTCCCGATACCACAGAAACGGGAACAATTAAAAAAACACCAGTATCAAAAAAAGTGTTGAGACGAATAAAATCCGGGATAGCATATGAAATTGTTGACAGTGTTTAATAACCTTAACGCGCGATGGAAATTCGTCGCCGTATCAATGTTATCGGCACTCCCCATCGTTGCCCTTGTGCTCCTGTACGTCCTTCCGGAGATCCGTGAAGCGCGGTATGAGGAACGCCAGGCCTCGACCAAACAGGTCGTTGATATCGCTTATAATCTGATGAAGGAATACGACGAGCGTGTTCAAAAAGGGGAATTCACTCTTGCCGAAGGACAGAAACGATATCTCGACCGCATCAACAAGATGCGATATAACAAGGACGATTATTTCTGGGTGAACGATATGCACCCCACGATGATCTTCCATCCGATCAAGAAAGAACTGAACGGTAAGGACATCTCGGGGAATAAGGATCCGAACGGAAAGCACCTGTTCGTGGAAATGGTCAAGGTCTGCGCCGACAAAGGTGAAGGATTCGTGAATTATGAATGGCCGAAACCGGGATTCGATAAGCCCGTGCCGAAAATATCCTTTGTGCGGCTCTATAAACCGTGGGGATGGATGGTCGGGAGCGGAGTATATATCTATGATATTGAAATGCACGTGGATGAAGCACGTGTCGGCGTGTTCCTGGGAATGTTCGTTGCAACGATTGTAGCGCTGGCACTCGGATTCTTTGTCGGAGGGTTATACAAAAAATCACTTTCGGAGGTCGTGTCCAAAATGGACAATGCCGAACTGAACACACAATTCAATTCCAACAGGGCGGATGAGATCGGTGCACTGCAGCGCTCGTTCGATACATTCGTCTCCAATATCCGCACAACGCTTATACAGGTCGCCGAATCATCGTCATCGCTGTCGATGGCAACGGATGAGATCAAACGGGGGACGGAAGAACTTGCCGCCGGCAGTCAGGAACAGAGCTCACAGGCGAATGAGGTTGCGGCTGCCGTCGCCGAGATGACCTCGACCATCACGGAAAATTCAAAGAATGCAAATGCAACGACCGCTACGGCGCGTCAGGCGAAAGAGGCCGCCGTTGCCGGCGGTGCGGTGGTAAAGGATACGATCTCCGGAATGAAAGAGATCGCCGATGTTGTCATCCGTTCCGCCGAAACTGTGCGGACACTCGGAAGGTCCAGCGATCAGATCGGCGAGATCGTTTCGGTGATCAACGATATTGCGGACCAGACCAATCTTCTTGCATTGAACGCCGCCATCGAAGCCGCACGTGCCGGCGAACAAGGCCGCGGCTTTGCCGTTGTGGCGGATGAAGTGCGAAAACTCGCCGAGAGAACAACGAAGGCGACCAAAGAGATCGAGACAATGATCAAGAATATCCAGACGGAGACCAAGGATGCAGTCGTTGCGATGGAGGTCGGGACAAAGAAAGTGAATGACGGTATCATCCTTGCGGATAAAGCAGGTGCATCACTCAAAGAGATCGTTACGGTGAGCCAGAATGTGACGGATATGATCGTGCAGATCGCATCGGCGAGCGAGGAACAGACGAGTGTCTCCGAACAGATCAGCCGGAATATCGAAGGGATCAATTCCGTTGCGCAGGAAAGTTCCAAAGGGTCACAGGAGATCGCCCGGGCTGCTGAGACATTGTTCCATCTCTCCACACAGCTGGAGGAACTCATCGCGAAATTCAATCTCGACACTCGGTCATCCGTTGATCAGAAGAGTTCAGGGGTGAAACGGACAAACCGGAAGAATGAACAATATTCATATTCTAAGAACAACGGGCATGCTGTAACGGCATGATGCCGTACAGTCCATTTTGATTCGATGACACGACGACACTTATGAAAACACGACGATCACTCAATGTTCAGCAGAAGCTCTATCTTTTTCCGGCGATCATCATCGGCGTAATGTTCATTGCGTGGGGGTGGTATTCCGAGGTCAATCAGGGGAAGGAATCAGAGAATGCGTTCCGCGGACAGCTTTCGGTACTGGCGCATACATCCACATTCATGAGCCACGGCTCCGCCGAACAGCTCGCGCAGGAAAAAGGATGGGAATTCCATCGCATTCTTGTTGATGGAGATGCGGACACGAGTCTTTTTGGAAAGTGCGAACAGCGTGCAATGTCGACGCTCAAAGCAGATGCGTCAATGAAATCATACGAAGAGATGTTCCCTACCGATTCGGCGAAGATGCTTGCCGTATTCGTCCCTGCGCGGATCCAGAGTGAATGCTACACATGCCACAATGAATCCGGTATCGACATCTTCGGCGGAAAGAAAGAAGGGGAATTGGTAGCGGTCTTCGGTGTCGCCGGTTCATTGCAGGAAGTGGAAGCGCATCAGGCGGAGATCTTCTATCTGACAGCGATCATCTGTATCGTATGTGTTGTTGTGACCATCGTTGTCATACGGTCCACCTCCCATGCGATCGTCGTCGGTCCTGTGAAGGAACTGTCATTGCAGTCGGAAAAGATCTCCACCGGAGACCTCCGTTCGATGGTAACACCGCATCTCGAGAAGAAGATGGGCAGCCAGGATGAGGTTGGCGCACTGTCCCGTTCCTACAAGACGATGCTTGATTCGCTCCGTTCACTCATTCTGCGGTTGATGGACTCGGCGAATTCCGTCGCGTCGGCATCACAGCAGATCAGCAGCACTTCCGAAGAGATCGCCGCAGGAACATTGCAGCAGTCATCACAGGTAGGCGAGGTCTCAACGATGATCGAAGAGATGTCGAATTCCATCCATAAAAATTCTCAAAATGCGGTAGAAACAGCGGAAACAGCCCGAAAAGCGAGCCAATCGGCTGCCGGCGGAGAGCAGCTCGTCCGTCAGACCATCGATGGAATGAAACGCATCGCGATCGTAACGCGTGATTCCGCGAAAACAGTGAATACTCTGGAACGGTCCAGTGAACAGATCAGCGAGATCATCTCCGTAATCGACAGCATTGCGGACCAGACCACACTGCTGGCGCTGAATGCCGCCATTGAAGCGGCTCGTGCGGGTGAACAAGGGCGCGGATTCGCTGTTGTGGCAGGAGAAGTTCAGAAATTAGCTGACAGGACGACTTCCGCCACCAAAGAGATCAGCGACATGATCAAAAAGATCCAGTCCGACACCAGGGAAGCGGTACGCTCCATGGATGAAGGAACAAGAGAAGTCGAAAAAGGAATTGAACTTGCCGAGCAGGCCGGTACAGCACTCACCGAGATCAAGACCACCTCAGAACAGATGAGCGCCATGGTAACGAAGATCGCCGACGCAAGCAAGGATCAGGCGGTGAATGCTGAACAGATGACGAAGAATGTTGTTTCCATCACGAATATGACCTCACAGACCTCCACCGGTGTTCAGCAGATCGCATTGGCGTTGGAAGAACTGAGTAATTTAACAACAACGCTGCAGGACATAGTGAATAATTTCACGTTGGACGGACAATCAAAGGATGACGGCAAAGCATATGAGCATTCGTATTCCGAAAGAGAAACATCGGCTGTGCACCGGCAAGAAGACGTATTCAACGAGAATGAATATGAGCATGCTCAATAGTGAGCGCTGTTTTTAGAAAGAATGATATTGTGTGAAGGCATTTACCGATTCCCTCTCGTGTGATAGTGGACCAGAAAGAAATGTTATGTCGCAAGTACTTTGGAATGATTCATTGAGCGTAAGTATTCCGTCGATCGATACTCAGCACAAAGCATTGATCGCCATGATCAATGAATTGGACGGAGCAATTCTCCGCGGACAATCCATGCTGGTTACCGGTGCGATCATTGAGAAATTACTGATGTATGCAGAACATCATTTCGCGTATGAAGAACAGTGTATGAAGCAGTGTGCATTTGCACAAATCGAGACGCATCGTTGCCAGCATGATGAACTCCGTGAGAAAGTAAAAGAATTCAGTATCGCGTACGCTAATTCCGTTCCCGGAATCAGCGAGGGTCTTTTGGAATTTCTCTACCAATGGCTGCAGGGTCACATTTTACGATCGGATAAACAATATACATCCCAATTTCAATCGCACAATATCACGTAGCAATGTATGTACGATGGCCTAATCACCAATAGCAGAAAGATAGTATGAAATATTCCGTTCAACCCACCAGCGAAGAACTTGTCATGCGGGACAACGAATTCATCATCTCTAAGACCGATCTGCAGGGAAAGATCACCTATGCAAATCGGACATTCATGGAGTATAGCGGATTCACGGAACAGGAACTCCTCAATGCCCCGCACAGCATCATCCGTCATCCCGACATGCCGCGCGGTGTATTCAAACTCCTTTGGGATACCGTTCAAAGCGGAGTGGAGATCTGTGCATACGTGAAGAACATGTCCAAGTCCGGCGCATACTATTGGGTCTTCGCGAATGTCACACCTGTCGTAGACGGGAACGGTGCCATCGTGGGATATTATTCCGTCCGCAGAAAACCGAAGACTGAAGCGATCCGCGCTATCGAGCCGTTATACCGTGAGATGCTTCAGGCGGAGCAGAGGACGAATTCCAAAGAAGCACCATCCGTATCGGTGCAGCTGGCGGTTGAAAAATTAAAAGAATTGAGCATCGAATATGATGAGTTCGTTCTTTCCTTATAAGTATATCAATTCTCATACTCTTTCATGATGTCAATAAAAGGTGCACCTATGAAACGCTTTCAAGATCTCAAAATACGAACGAAACTCCTTAGTGCTTTTCTTGGAATGGCATTGGTCTCCGGTGTGATCGGATGGATCGGATATGATTCAGCCCAGACCATGATGCAACTTCAGGATACGATCTACCTGGACCGGCTCGTCCCGATCCGTGATCTCGGTTTTGCCGGCAATGCAGTCCATCATGCGGATTCCAGGATCAAACAATTGGTCGCTGTAAAGGATCCCGTTGAAAAACGGCGATTGAATACTGAGATCGCAGCTGAAATAGCCAAAACGAATGAATTGATCGATGCATACAGTAAGACCTATCTTGTGGAAGAAGAGGTCACGAATTTGGCGAAATTTCGAGAGGAATGGCCGAAATTTGTCTCAGCTGCGGACGAGATCCGTTTGCTGGTTCAGCAGGGCCGGAATTTCGATGCGCAGAGGATCATTGATTCGGAATTATCGAAACGTTCTGAATCATCAGTGGCCTTCATTGAAGAATTGGTCAATGTCAATGCACGAGTGGCTGAACAGATCGACCACGAAACGGATACAACGTCCAATTGGGCAGTGACGAAATTATTAATAGCACTGTCCGCCGGACTCGTTATTTCCATTATGGTGGGAATGTTCTTCTCACGATACATTGCAAATATTCTGAACCAAATGGTGAACGCATCCAATAAGATAGCACAAGGTGAGATCGATCAACGGATCGATTATCGTTCCGAAGATGAATTCGGAAAACTTGCCGATTCATTCCGAGGAATGATCGATTATATGCACGGCATCGCCACCGCATCTGAAGCGATCGGGAAAGGGAATCTTGATGTGAACGTTACCGCTAAATCATCGAATGATACGCTGTCGAACAGTTTCATCCGTACAGCGAACGTTCTGAAAAGTATGAGCAAAGAGATCAACACGCTGAACGGTGCAGGACGGAATGGTTCTCTGACCGTGCGCGGAAATGCGTCGCAGTA
The DNA here is from genome assembly GCA_049317705.1 of Bacteroidota bacterium. Classification (GTDB taxonomy): domain Bacteria; phylum Bacteroidota; class Ignavibacteria; order UBA10030; family UBA8401; genus UBA8401. The sequence continues at coordinate 17,277 of JBMOHT010000004.1, forward strand.
TCATGGTGAGTTCAAACAGATGATCCAGGGGATCAATGAAACGCTCGACGCCATCGTCATTCCGCTCAACGAGAGCAATGATGTACTCTATAAAATGTCGCACGGCGATCTCTCCGTACGGTTGAATAACAATTATAAAGGTGACCTTCAGAAGATGAAGCAGTCCGTCAACACGGTCGGCGAATCACTCTCCAGTGCCCTGCAGAATGTCGCATTCTCCATCCAGGCAACGGCAACGGCAAGCAGTCAGATCTCCGCATCGGTCGAAGAAATGACCTCGGGATTGAACGAACAGTCCAGTCAGACCTCCGAAGTGGCGAGCGCAGTCGAGGAGATGGCGAAGACCATCATGGAGAATTCCAAGAATGCCGTCGATACTTCTGAGACCGCAATGAAAGCAAAACAGTACGCGCAGGAAGGATTCGACGTCGTAGAAGAGACAGCGGTCGGTATGACGAAACTTGCGGAGATCGTCCGCAGATCGGCTGAGACCGTTCACGAACTCGGCCGCTCGAGCAATCAGATCGGTGAGATCGTCCGCGTGATCGAAGATATCGCCGATCAGACGAATCTGCTCGCTCTGAACGCCGCGATCGAAGCAGCACGCGCCGGTGATCAGGGACGCGGATTTGCCGTCGTCGCCGATGAAGTGCGCAAGTTGTCCGAACGGACGACGAAATCCACAAAAGAGATCGCGGTAATGATCAAGAAGATCCAGAGCGAGACCTCGGGTGCCGTGGAATCCATGGAAGAAGGAACACGCAGTGTTGATGTCAGCATCGAACAGACGGAGAAAGCCCGCGTATCACTGAATCACATCCTCGACATCTCTCAAAAGGTGACAGAGATGGTCTCCCATATCGCAACGGCAAGCACCGAACAGACGAGGGCCAGCGATGTGATCAGCAAGAATATCGATGCCATCAGCGCGGTCGCACAGCAAAGCTCCGTCGGCAATCAGCAGATCGCCAAAGCAATGAACGATCTGAATCAACAGACCGACCATCTGCAGAACCTCATCGGTACATTCAAATTCTCCGGTGATGAATCGAAGATGCATGCGCCGAGAACTGTCCGGAATGATAAGAAGCATCGTCAGCCGGCGTTCGAGAACGGTTCAATGGAATATCATAACTAGTGCTGTTTCCAATAAATCATATTGTGTTTTCAAACAGTCACGCTGAGCGACGTCCCGACAATACTTCCCCCAATGGGGTCCCTTCGGGAGACTCGTCCACCCGTGGTGGACTCGCTCAGTATGACTGTCGGGACGGAGTCGAAGCGTATTTAAAAATATAATCTTACTTTTTAGAAACAGCACTAGAATACAATCACAATAATGAATACGGGAATATTATGAGAATGAATATCCAGCCGACGAACGAAGAACTCGTCATGCGAGACGGAGAGTTCATCGTATCGAAGACCGATCTGAAAGGTCAGATCACGTACGGTAACAGGACCTTTATGGAATTTGCGGGACATCCGGAAAAAGACCTTCTGGGAGCGCCGCACAATATCATCCGTCATCCCGATATGCCGCGGGGCGTTTTCCAACTTTTGTGGGACACGATCCGCAGCAACGCGGAGATCTTCGCCTATGTCAAGAATATGAGCGCAAACGGCGCATTCTATTGGGCGTTTGCAAATGTCTCTCCGGTGGTGGACGGGAACAATAATGTTATCGGATACTGCTCCGTCCGCCGTAAACCGTCATCGTCTGCCATTCAGACGCTGATTCCGGTCTACCGTGAAATGGTCCGGATCGAACAAAAGAGTAAATCAAAAGAATCGGTCATAGAATCGGTTGAATACCTTAAAAATTTTTTGAATGAAAGGACGATGAGTTATGAAGAGTTTATTCTCAGTATTTAACCGATGGTCATTGAAAGGGAAGATCGATTCCATGTTCCTGCTGCTGGGAGCATTCTCAATGATGCTTGCAATAGCCGTTGTCTTCAGTTTCTATCAGATCAATCTGCTGAATGAAAAATCGGATTCCGTCAGCGAGGATGCTGTTGTGATGCGTGAGATACAGTACCACACCTCTCAGGTCTGGCAGTATGTGACCGATTATGCCCTCACATTCGATGAAGCAGCCGATATGAAGGAAATTACCGATCACAAGAATGCTGCGGTCGAAAATATCAAACACGTCATGAAGTCAGAAGCATTGTCCGCTGAAGATAAAGCGCTGCTGCTGAGTGTTCAAGCCGGTATTGCACAGATGGCAACCGATGGAGTTGCGATGGGCAAAGCCTACCGTACGGACAAACGGGCAGGAGACCGCTTGATGACTGAATATGATGCGATCGCCGACGGAACAGTCAAGAAGATCGACCAACTGGTGAAAGATGCCGGTGCCAATGTGATCGGCATTGCTGCTGAAAAGACTGCTGCCATTCAGACCATTATGATCGTGATCGGCGTACTGCTCATGATCAGCATGGTGATGGGTTACTTCGTCTCACGGTGGCTCTCCGGTTATGTCACCAGACCGATCAACAAGATCAGCGCGGTCTCCAAAAAGATCGCCGAAGGTCAGTTCGTGGAACGCATCACCAATATCAACGAGAAGGATGAACTCGGAACCCTTTGCTGGGAATTCAACGACATGGTCGACCAGATCGAGACCTTGTTGAAGGAGATCATCACATCGATCGAATATTCAAGCAAGGGAAAATATTTCCGTAAACCGATCCCCGACGGCTTGAAAGGGATGCTGAACAAGACAGCGATCCAGGTGCAGCAGGCACTGCAGGAACAGGAACACCGCGAAAAACTGATTGAGCACGATAAACAATACCTCAGCACCAAAACAGCTGAACTTCTGGCAGCAATGGAGAAATTCTCTCACGGCGATCTTACCGTATCGGTCGATTCTGAGAAGGATGATGAGATGGGGAAACTGTTCGACGGTTTCAATCTGTCTGTAAATAATCTTAACAAGAAGATGCGTGCGGTCAATGATGCTGCTGAAAAAGCCGCACACGCCGGTTCCACCATCAGTTCCAGCACCACACAGATGGCTGCCGGTGCCGAAGAACAGTCCACCCAATCCTCCGAAGTGGCGAGCGCCATGGAAGAGATGACATTGACCATCGGCGACAATTCCAAGAACGCACAGATCGCCGTTCACACGGCGCAGCAGGCGAAGAATGCCGCTGAACACGGCGGTTCACTCGTGCAGAAGACCGTCCACGGAATGGAGAAGATCAGCGATATCGTCCGGAGTTCGGCTGATACCATCCACACACTCGGGAAATCGAGCGTTCAGATCGGCGAGATCGTCGGCACCATCAACGATATCGCAGACCAGACCAATCTGCTTGCACTCAACGCCGCTATCGAAGCAGCGCGTGCCGGCGAACAAGGAAGAGGGTTCGCGGTCGTTGCGGATGAAGTACGTAAACTTGCAGAACGGACAACACGCGCAACAAAAGAGATCGCAATGATGATCCGTAAGATCCAGGAAGAGACCACCACAGCGGTCGAAGCAATGGAAAAAGGGACGCGCAATGTGGAAGAGGAACGGGTCCTTGCAAAAGAGGCCGGTAATGCATTGACGGAGATCGTTACGATCGTGAACAAGGTCACCGACATGATCACGCAGATCGCGGAAGCGAATGCACAGCAGACCAAAGCAAGCGATGAGATCAGCAGGAATATCGTCGGTATCTCTTCGGTGACGAATGAGAATGCCCATGCGATCGATCAGATCTCGCGTTCGGCGGAAGAGGTCGCTCAGATCACTACAACGCTCTCATCGATGGTGATGGAATTCGTCCTGTTCGGCAACAACGAGCATCTTCGCGGACGAGGCACCAGTCTTGCCGTTGCACCCGGCGGTAGACTCGTTCCGGAACGGCAGAAGAATGAATCATTCGATATCGACGCCGCCATCGAAGCGCACAATCAATGGAAAGGCCGCATTCAGAACCTGCTGAACGGCAGAGAACATATGACCGTGGACCAGGTAACGACCCATCTGCAATGCAAACTCGGCAAATGGTATTACGAGGAAGGGCAGTCGCAATACAAATCCAACTTCCACTTCCAGGAACTCGGAACGGCGCATGAAAAACTGCATGCCGTGCTGAAAGATGTCGTGCGGTTATACAACGATGGACGGAAGAATGAAGCCCGCGAAGCAAGTGCCAGCGTGAACACCCTTTCGAAGAAGGTGGTGCAGGCATTGAACGAATTGAAGAACGATATGATGGTGCAACGAACGGAAGAAGTATGAAGATCCTCATAGCCGAAGATGATGCACTGGTCCGCATCATGTTCCGGAAGGTCATGAAGGGGACCGAGTTCACCTTGGTCGAAGCAATGAACGGCGAAGAAGCTCTTGCGAAGATGAGATCGGAAGAGTTCGACGCCGTCATCACCGACTGGATGATGCCGAAGATGGACGGGATCGAACTGATCGCGAACATCCGGAAACGTCAAAGTGATCCTCCGTATATCCTTATGGTGACGGCGATCTCCACTGACGATGCGATGAAGAAAGCACTCGATGCCGGTGCGGATGATTTCATCACCAAGCCGTTCTTTCGTGAACCGCTCCTTCAGTCAATTCGGAACGGTATCCTTCGCAGCAAACAGGGGAAAGGTGTCTCCAAGATCATGTCCGCCAAGAGCGCGGCTACGAGGCACTCAATGATCGCGATCGGTATCGCCTCAAGCACAGGCGGTCCGCAGACGCTGATGAAATTATTTCCGGATATTCCTAAGTTCACCAATGCGGCGATCTTTCTAGTGCAGCACGGTCCGGCCTGGATGCTCCGGTCGTTCGCGCTGCGGCTGAAAGAGATCACACCGATGGGAGTGTTCATCGGTGAGGACGGGATGAGATTCAATCCCGGCAATATCTACATCGCACCGGGTGATATCCATATGATCGTCGATCCGAACAGCGATGTATTGCGGCTGATCGATGATCCGCCGGAAAATTACTGTAAGCCGGCTGCTGATCCGCTCTTCCGCAGTATCGGTGCTGCATTCGGAACGTCCGCCGTCTCCGTCGTGCTCAGCGGAATGGGGAAGGACGGCACCATCGGTTCCGGATACATCGCTGCCTCCGGCGGGACGGTCCTCGCGCAGGATCCGTCAACGGCTATTCTTCCGTCCATGCCGAAAAGCATTGTCGATCTCAGAATTGCCTCAGAGGTTCATCCGATAGAAAAACTTGGGAAAGCACTGGCAAATGTGGTGAACGATCTTACGCACAAACCAAAACTGAAAATATACGGCACATAATGATTCATTAGCCGACGAAAGAACGGCAAAGTATTTCAGTTCGTCATTCTGATGAAACATCATACTATGAATCATTGATGTAGTGTTCGCAGTTCACCATAAGACCGGTCGATCAGGAAATCGTCCGTAGTTACATCATTAATCAATTACTATCACAACCTTCCCACCAAGATCATTTATGAGAACGATCATCAACAACATGGGGATCCGGTCGAAGATCATTTTACCCATATCGGTTTTTGCCGTAATAACGGTCCTGATATTGTATAAATATTTTGATTCGACAATTCTTGACGCAAAGATCCAGGAACATGTTGCTGAAGCCCGGGCATTGATAGTCAGTTCCGAATCTGCCAGGGAATATGCTGCCGATCAGTTCCGTCTTGGTGTCTTTAAGGAAGGACTGAAAGATAAGGATCAAATTCTCCATACGGTTCCGGTCGTTGCTGCAATGCAGGTCATTCAGAAAAAAGCGGATGAGATGGGTGTGATCTTCAAGGTTCCGAAGATCTCTCCGCGTAATCCTAAGAATCTTCCGGATGAATACGAAATTACAGTCCTGAAAAAACTCGAAAACGGACGACTGAATGAATACTGGGAATTTGACCGGGAAAAAGCTCAGCTTCGTTATTTTCGTCCGGTAAAACTGACGAAAGAATGCCTCGCGTGTCACGGAGATCCTGCAACGTCCGCCGAACTTTGGGGGAATACCGAAGGCAACGATGTGACCGGGACAAGGATGGAGAATTGGAAGGAAGGGGAGGTGCATGGTGCATTTGAGATCATCACCAACATGCAGCATGCCGTGATGGAAGCACATTCTGACTCCCGCATCGGTGCGCTGATCGTTATAGCGTGCGGTATCTGCATTGTGATCGTCGGAATTTTTATTGCACGGTGGCTGAGCGGTCCGATCACGGAATTTTCAGTCCAGGCGGACAGTGTGGCAAAAGGTGATCTTCGTTTCAAACATACACCATTGCTCGAGAAGCAGATGAACACCGGTGATGAAATGGGACTGCTTGCACGGTCGTTCGGCGTTATGATCAATTCACTCAGGGGTATCATCCGGCAGGTCGGTGAATCAAGTGCATCAGTAGCGAGTGCGAGTATCGAGATCAGCGCTAGTACAGAACAGATGGCTGCCGGAGCACAGCAGCAAACGCAGCAGGCCGCCGAAGTTGCAAGTGCCGTTGAACAGATGACGAAGACGATCATTGAGAATGCAAAGACCGCCCAAGAGACAGCAGAAACGTCAAAAAAAGCAAAAATGGCAGCAGAACAGGGCGGAAAAGCAGTGGAAGATACCGTCAATGGAATGAAACGGATCGCCGAGGTCGTACGCTCTTCCGCGGTAACGGTGCAGGATCTGGGAAAATCGAGCGATCAGATCGGGGAGATCATCGAGGTGATCGATGAGATCGCCGACCAGACAAATCTGCTTGCACTGAATGCGGCGATCGAAGCAGCACGAGCCGGTGAGCAGGGACGCGGTTTCGCCGTGGTTGCAGACGAAGTGCGTAAACTTGCGGAACGAACGACGAAAGCGACGAAAGAGATCGCTGTGATGATCAAGCAGATCCAGAGCGAAACGAAAGGTGCAGTGAATGCAATGGAAGCCGGGACCAAAGAAGTGGACCGCGGTATCCTTCTTGCGGACAAGGCCGGAGCTTCGTTGCAGGAGATCGTTTCCATCAGTCAACAGGTGACGCAGATGATCTCACAGATCGCTGCAGCGAACGAGCAGCAATCCCGAGCGAGCGAATTGATCGCGAAAAATGTTGAAGGAATGAGTGTGGTAACACAGGAAACTGCGAACAGCGCGCATCAAGTGGCGTTGACCGCAGACGATCTCAGTAAATTGACCGGCCATCTCGAAGAGATCGTCGGGAAATTTCATCTGAGCGATTCGGAAGATATGCTGTCGAAACAACATCATTCCAGGAATCAATCAGCACCGGATCAGAATCGGGGAAGCAAAGCTGTGACGAGCACCGGAAGGATCGTTGAGCGTTCACGATAGGCTCTATGCTGCTTCAGTCCGTATGCAGACATTTCCGGGAATCGGCAATTCTGCAGTCAGAAAGATCTTCCGAACCGGAGAACACAAACATTAAACGAATGACGAGAACCAATACCGAACATCTTCATTAGATCCGCCGGAATGCCATGGCTGACACTCCTGCGTATCGATACCGGAGTGTGACCCATGAGATATACCATCCTCTTCCTTTCATTGTTCCAGATATCAACGCTGTCCGTTACCGCTCAAGAAAAAGAGATCGCAGGATTTGAGAGTGCTCTTCCTTCTGAAGAGACGAACGATCACAATGATGCGGCGGTTCCGGTCCCGGTCAACCCTTCATTCTTCCGCGCTGCGCAGGATCAATACGGCATCACACTCTCCGCAGTCATCAAGAACGAGTTTTGGAGTGTCATGAACGGCGGCATCCGGAAAGATCCGGAACAGCTGCTCAATGCCGACCTGACCGCATCGGTCGATCTCTCCAAACTCGCCGGACTCTCCGACGCCGCTTTTTTCATCCACTTCCTTGGGAACAACGGCGAAAGTATCAGCAACGATGTCGGCGACATCCAGATGGTGAGCAATATCGAAGGATACAAGACCTTCAAGCTCTATCAATGCTGGTTCGAACAATCATTCCCTTCTGCCGATCTCTCATTCCTTATCGGCGTTTTCGATCTGAATGCGGAGTTCTATGTCACTCCTTCTTCCGCACTTTTCCTGAATGGTTCGCATGGTGTCGGCATCGATCTCGGACAGACCGGATTGAACGGCCCATCGGTTTTCCCGAATACTTCGCTCGCTATGAGACTGCGGTATGCGCCGGAAGATAGGATCTCGTATTCCGCCGCGGTCTTCGACGGCCGTCCCGGAGCACCCGATAATTGCAACAGTTTCGATCTCTCACTGAACGGACAGGACGGATATTTTCTCATCGGCGAAGCTGCGTATGAACGGAGCGGTTCACTCAAATGTGCTGTCGGAGCATGGTATTACACCGGTTCATTCGCAGATGTCTGTGCGGTGGAAGGACTTGAGGAATATTTTGAACGGAAGGATAATGCCGGAGCATATCTGCTGTTCGATCACGCACTCTATACAGAGCCGGGTGAACAGAGCGGCGGACTGAATATCTTCACGCGGTTTGGCATCACGAATGACCATGTCAATTTGATCCGGTCCCACGTCGGCGGGGGCCTGACCTATAAAGGACCGTTTGACGGCAGAGATGATGATGAGTTCGGGTATGCATTCGCATATGCATCGTTCGGTTCGGACTTCCGGAGATTGACCAGCTTCTACGGCGAATCAATGGCATCATTCGAAGCAGCACATGAAGTGACGTATCGTGGAGCGCTGACTCCATGGTTCGCAGTGCAATATAATCTTCAATATATCATGCATCCTTCTGCATCAATAGATGTAAGTGATGTGTTCGTGCATGGTCTTCGCCTCGAAATATCGCTGTAAATGCATCATTTTTGAATAGTATTCATCTGGTTAATATTCACCATAGCTGAAACTGAAAAAAGCTCAAGGTTCCTGAAAAAGTCCAAATCTCATCGAATTACGCGATTTTCCTCAAAAAAAATGTTGGCACAATATCTGATTTAGACTTGCCAAACAGCGAGTGTGGAACTTACCAAGGGGGAAACGATGAGAACAACAAGCCAACAACATCCGCAGTTAACAAAAAAAGTACCTGTAACAACTCAGCATATGATCGACTTTTTCCATGCGTTCGCATACCGCGGAGAGCGGTGCGTTGAATGCGGACATCAATGGACGGAAAAAGGGGAGATGCATTTCAAATCCTGCTCGTTCCACGTGTCGTATCATAATATGCACAAACAGCATTAAGAGTGACCATGAATGTTCTTCTGATCGATGACGATGCCGTGCACAGGATATTCATCCGCCAGACATGTATCAAACGGATGAATGCAGCCGTCATGGAAGCCAAGAACGGTGTTGAAGCGCTGAGCGTGCTCGAGAAACTGATACCGGATGTCATTATCCTCGATCTGTGGATGCCGGTTATGAACGGACAGGATTTTCTGGAAAAGATAAGAGCAGAGGAGCGGTGGTCGGATATTCCGGTGATCATCATGTCGGCGCTGAAGGATAAGGACCTGGTGGAAAAACTTGTCAAACTCAATATCAGCGATTACCTGGTCAAACCTATTACGGTTGAACAATTGACCGAAAGTATAAAAAAATTAATAGCAGAAACGGTCGATCCTCAATAAAATCAATATTGGAACCACTATGATCCATGACGAGATCAAACAGCAAATAGTCGAACTCTTTTCCAGTCCGGATGCGGACCTTCGAAGACAGGCAGCGGAGAATCTTTCATCCGCACAGAGTGTGATCGTCTCATCGGCGCTCGCTCTTGCGCTTCAGGATAAGGATAAAGGAGTGCGCGATTCAGCGGCACGTGCCCTGCTGGATATGAAAAGTAAAAGTGCGGCATTCGCCGTAGCGGAATACCTTGTGGACAGCAGCTTTGTCACACGCAATCTGGCGTCGAATCTGCTCCTGCAGTTCGGTGAATTCTCCGTTGAACCGCTGCTGTATTATTCGGTCCACCCGAATCACGATGTGCGGAAACTTGCGATCGATACACTTGGACTCATCGGCGATCCGAAAGCGATCCCGACATTGTCCACCCTGGCGAACGATCTGGATGATAATGTGATCCTCGCGGTTGTGGAAGCATTCGGGAATATCAAAGATCCTTCGGTCGTACCGATCCTTGCAATGATCTTCTCCACGTATGATTACTCCCGCGTTGTTGTGGTGGAAGCCATGGGAAAGATCGGACATGAATCCGCTGCGCCGTTCCTCTTGTCGCAATTGAACGATATGACCGCTCCCGAAGGGGATGAGCTTCTGGTGAACTTCGCCATCGTTGAAGCACTCGCTTCCACCGGAAATCCGAACGTGCTGAACGGGATCGTCGAGCACTGCAATAACAGCACCGGAAAGATGCGCAACATCTATCTGTTCGCGCTGGTTTGCATCGCGGAACGGTACGAGGTCGTCCTTTCGGAATTCTCTTCACTGGTAGAACATTTCAAAACGGCGCTGCAGGATGATGATACCCGTGTGGTGATCGCAGCGACGAAAGCATTGCTGAGCATGATGGATGCCGATGTGGAGACGCATGTGCTGAATCTGATCGGCAGGAACGATCAGCTCGATCAGCTCATCCTCAATAACCTTCAGGGGGGCGGACGCTCCTTCGTGGCACTGGCGAAGAAATATCCTTCATTCCAGCGCGACCAGAAGAAGACGGCGATCGATTATATCATGCCGCAGCTGAATGAACTTGCCTCAACGGATGATGAGGAGATACAGCAGGCGCGTGCGGACCTGTTCGCCCAGCTTGTGGGTGAGTGGATCGATTCGGATGAAGAACTGCGGACGGTGATCATCGACGCGATGTTCTATTTGGATGAGGAACGTGCCGTGGCATACTTCATCGACCTGATCGGCGATTCATATTTTTGGCTCCGCATGCGTGTATTGGAACTTCTCGCCCAGATAAGTCACTACCGCAGCATCGATGTACTCTCACAATTTGTCAATGACGATGATGAGATGGTACGCAGTTTCGTTTCCTCCGTGCTCGTTTCGCGCGGTATCATTTCTGACGCTACAGTACAACAAGGTGAACAATGAACGTTGCCCCAGTCTATACCAACCCGATCCTGGCTAAACCCCAGACAATGAGTGATATCACGTTCAGGGAACTGCGTGAGTTCATTTACGCGAAGACGGGGATCTATTTCCAGGACAACAAGAAATACCTTCTGGAAAGCCGGATCTCCAAGCGGCTGCAGATGCTGAAGATGGAAAAATTCGAGAATTACCTCGATTTCCTGAAGTTCGGCGTCGGCAGGGAAGATGAGAAGAAATTCCTCTTCGATGCGATCACGATCAACGAGACCTATTTCTTCCGGAATGAGCCTCAGTTCGAGATCCTTGAGAAGACCCTCATTCCCGAGATAGTGAAAGCAAAGGCCGCGACCGGCCGAACAAAATTACGGATCTGGAGCTCCGCCAGTTCCTCCGGAGAAGAAGCGCATACTATTGCAATGATCTTCCTGGAAAAGATCAAACCAAAGTACCCGAACCTCGAACTGGAGGTGGTCGGGACGGATATCAGTCCTTCGGTCGTTGATACCGCCCGCAAGGGTGTCTACCGTGAATATTCGGTACGGAACATGCCGAAATTCTATCTGGAGAAATACTTCCACAGCAGCGAAGGAAGATTCACGGTGGTGGACAGCGTACGGAAACTCGTCCGATTCGATCATATGAACCTGTACGATCAGCCGCGGATGAGAATGATGACGAATTTCGATGTCATCTTCTGCTGCAATGTTCTGATCTATTTCGATGCGAAATCGAAGATCCAGGTCGTATCGAATCTCTATGACAGTCTGAACAGAGGAGGATTCCTCTTCATCGGATATGCTGAATCACTGCACGGCATCTCCAGCGCGTTCAAAGTGATCAACTTTCCCAAAGCAATTACTTATAAGAAGGAGTAGAACCGTGACACATACGATATTAGTAGTAGATGATTCTTCGACCGTGCGTAAATTCGTGTCCGTATCGCTGTCCATGCAGGGATTCCGCGTTGTGACCGCGGAGGACGGTATGGATGCACTCGAAAAACTTCCCAAAGAACCGGTGGACCTGATCATCACCGACCTGAACATGCCGAACATGGACGGGATGGAACTGATCAAAACACTCCGGACGAATACGACATTCAAGGACCTTCCTATCATCATCCTTACATCGCTGAAAGAATCTACGCTGAAGGAAGAGAGCAGCTCTATGGGAGTCGTTTCGTTCCTGAACAAACCGTTCAGTCTGGAAAAAGTACAGTACGAAGTGGCAAAATATTTAAGCTGGTCTGAATAACACGACATAGATAAAGGAGTATTCCATGGCAATCAAATTTTTGGTGGTCGATGATTCGCTGACAATGCGCCGCATCGTTACCAATGCGCTCAAATCCATCGGTTATGACACGGTGATCGAGGCGGGGGACGGTAAAGAGGCCTTCGCTAAACTGACGGCCGAAGGTGCGGATTTTCTGATCTCGGACTGGAACATGCCGGAGATGAACGGTCTTGAGCTGGTGAAACTTGTCCGCTCAACAGGAGCGAACACGGAAATGCCGATCCTGATGATCACCACCCGCGGCAACAAAGCGGATGTGCTCGAAGCGATGCAGGCCCGCGTGAATAATTATATCATAAAACCGTTCACGCCGATGGCGCTGAAAGAAAAGATCGATCAGATATTGAAAGTTGTGCCGATCGAAAAGGTTTGATCATCCACCCTTAATTTGAGTATGACTATGATATCACAATTAGAGATCACGGAATTCTCTCCGAACGGCGAGAATAAAGCAGGTATGCGTCAGCTGCTCGACATGCTCCGCTCATTGATGCCGGTGTTGGACAACATCAAGAACGCCGTCGAAAATTCCTCCAGCAAGATACCGAAAGCGACCGAACAGCTCTCCACTGTTACTCAGGCAACGGAAAGCGCCACGATGGAGATCCTGAATCTTTTGGATGATATCGGCCGCCGTGTGGAGCACGTGCAAGGGAAGATGAAAGAGATCGAGGCGGATCTTGTGAAGAAACAAGAGAGCGTCAAGAATCTTGCCGGACTCTTCGGTGCACTCACGCCGGAGCTGAAAGCACAGTTCCCATCCTTCGATGCGGACTGGAACAATCTTACCGATCTGTCGCTGCATGTGAACTCCATCAAGGAACTCACGGAAGAACTGACCGAAGTGCATTCCCTTTCCATGAACATCGCCATGGCGCTGCAGGTGCAGGATATCACTTCCCAGCAGATCGAAAGCGTACGGCATCAGATCGAATCCGTCCGTGCACAGTTGTCGTTCGTCGTCGGGCAGTATGAGGGGCGTGAAGTGGAGAACGAACCGATGGATAAAGTGAAGAAGGCATTCGACGATGATGCGCAATACAGCAAGGATGAATCGCGTCAATCGGACGCTGACGATATCATCGCGCAGTTCGCGCAGATCAACAATCAATAATTCCAATCTGAGAATATTATGAGTCAGCAAGGATTTTCACAGTTCGAAGGCGAGATGGCAGAGCTACTCGACAGTTTCATTGTTGAGACCAACGAGATCTATGAGAAATTAGGACCGGACCTGCTCAAACTCGAGAAGGATCCGACCGATAAGGAACTGCACAATCGTATCTTCCGTGCCGTCCATACCGTGAAAGGAACGTCAGGATTCCTCGGACTCGATCAGATGACCGAACTGGCGCATGTATTCGAGGATGTTCTCAACAAGATCCGCAAAGGGGAACTGGAAGTGACCCGGCACAGAATGGATGTGATGTTCGATGCATTCGATGTGCTCAAAGAATTGCTCGTCCGTGTAGAGAGCCGAAATACCGAACCGATGTCACTGGAAGTGATCATCCAGCGTCTGGTGGTGATCACCACCGATGCCGGAGCGACCGAAGCGACAGAACAGGCAGCCGGAACAATGAAAGCACCGGAACATCCTGTGGTGCCGGTTGCTGCCGAGGTCCCGGCCGCACCGGTCGTTGAGCATGCGGTCACGGTGGAGTCAAAAGAAACGGAATCCGCCGCTCTGAAAGATCATGAGAACGGTGAACAGAAAGAGAAGAAAGCGGCGGACGCGCAGCAGCATCCTGCACAGTCCAAATTGGCCGATTCGACGATCCGTGTGGATGTGGCACGACTTGACGAATTGATGAATCTTGTCGGTGAACTCGTGCTCGGCCGGAACAGACTTTCGCAGATCAATTTCAAGATGAACGAATCCCTCGAAGGGAATCCGCTGGTGAAGGACCTTGCGGATACGAGTTCTCAGGTGGACCTGATCACGACCGAACTGCAGATGGCGGTGATGAAGACCCGCATGGTGCAGATCGCAAAAGTGTTCAATAAACTTCCCCGTCTGGTGCGCGATCTGTCCCGCGAATTGGGAAAAGAGATCGAACTGGAGATGTACGGCGAAGAGACCGAATTGGATAAATCGATCATCGAAGAGATCAACGATCCTCTCGTGCACATCCTCCGCAATGCCGCTGATCATGGAGTGGAAACTCCTGATGAACGTGTGAAAAAAGGGAAGGCGCCGAAAGGAAAGATCGTCGTCAAAGCGGACCATGAAGGGAACCATATCGCCATCTCCATTATGGATGACGGAAAAGGGATCGATCCCGATAAGATCAAAGCGAAAGCATTGGAAAAAGGGGTGATCACGCAGGCGCAGGCGGATGAGATGACCAAACGTGAGATCCTGAATCTGATCTTTGCTCCCGGATTCAGCACAGCGGAAAAAGTATCGGCCGTTTCCGGCCGCGGTGTGGGAATGGACGTTGTCAAGACGAACATCACCAAACTGAAAGGGATCGTCGATATCGAATCCGAGACCGGTCAGGGAAGCACCATCGTTATCAAATTGCCGCTCACACTCGCCATCATCCAGGGTCTGCTGGTGACATCACACGGCGAAGTATTTGCCGTCCCATTGAACTCTGTTCTCGAAGTTGTCCGTGTCCGGAAAGAAGATATCAAGACCGTCCATGGCTACGAAGTGATCTCGCTCCGCGATACCGTGATGCCGCTGGCACGTTTAGGTCAGATCTTCTCCGTGGACCACCGCGCGCAGAATTCGGAATGGCTTTACATCGTTGTTGTCGGTCTTGCAGAAGAACGGCTCGGGATCATCGTCGATTCACTGCTCGGGCAGCGTGAAGTGGTGATCAAATCACTCGGTGATTATCTCGGCACGATCGAAGGTATTGCGGGCTCAACCATTATGGGTGACGGTAAGGTCATCATGATCCTGGATGTCGGTCAATTCATGAACATGGCCAAAGTGAAAGTGCAGGACAGACAATCACTCGAAGAATATACGAGAGAATACAGTGCTCAACAGACAAATTAGCGTCGTCGTCGTGGATGACTCGGCATTCATGCGTAAATCAATTACGCTGATGCTTGAAGCCGATCCGGATATCAAAGTAGTTGCAACTGCCCGGGATGGACAGGAAGGGATCGATATGATCCGGAAATTCCATCCGACGGTCGTAACGATGGATATCGAAATGCCCGGAATGGATGGTCTGTCGGCGTTGAAGATCATCATGAAAGAGATGCCTCTGCCGGTGTTGATGTTCAGTTCCCTCACGACCGAAGGTGCGGATTCCACCATGGAAGCGCTGAATCTCGGCGCGGTGGATTTCATTCCGAAGGATATGTCGTATGTGAATGTGAACATCGCCGGAAAACGGGATGAACTGATCGAGAAGATCAAGAATATCGGGAACAGTGCCACGCTTCGGCTCCGGTTCAGCAGAATGGGAAAACCGCAGCTGCACACTGCAACCGCAGCACCCGGCGCAAAACCGATAGCATCGGTCAGGACAGTGAAGACACCTTCCCGAAGGGATTTCCAGGCGATGGTCCTCGGCATCTCGACCGGCGGTCCGTTCGCACTGCTGAATATGCTTCCGCAGCTTCCGGAGAATTTTCCGCTGGGTATCGCTATCGTGCAGCACATGCCTCCCCGCTTCACACATTCGCTCGCCGAGCGGATCAACTCGCTGGCAAAACTGACGGTGAAAGAGGCGGAAGAAGGGGATATTCTTGAACAAGGGATCGTGCTCATCGCGCCAGGCGGAAAACATTTAACGTTCAGGAAATCCGGTTCAGAGATCATTGCCAAGATCTCCGATCTGCCTTCCACAACATTGTATCGCCCTTGTGCAGATATCATGATGACATCGGCTGTAGAGACGTTCAACGCACCGCTGCTCGGCGTGATCATGACCGGCATGGGGAAGGATGGTCTTGAAGGACTCCGGCTGTTGAAGAAAAAAGGGGGATATGTCGTTGCTCAGAATGAAGAATCGTGCGTTGTCTACGGCATGCCGAAAGCAGTCGTCGATGATGGAATAGCTGATGCTGTCGTCCCGCTGGATGATGTCGCATCGGTCCTTTACCAAACTTGTACAGGCCGTTCGTATGAATCAAACAGAGCAGTCCTCCACTGATCATTTCACAGCATTCACTCCGACTCCGATCGCGAAGGATACTCCCCGCAGGTCGCAGGGGAATATCGTGAAGGATGTGAATTATAAACGTCTGGAACTCGATCAGCTCCATACCGCGACACCGCGCTCCCATTCGAATTCACACTCACACTCAGGGGAACCCAAAGTGATCATCAACCGGAGCGGTGAACTCATCGAAAGTATCGAATTTGTCTGCTCCTGCGGTCAAAAAAAGACAGTTTCGTTCAATTATGAGGGTGAATAATTAGCAGCTGGCGAATATTCACCACACCGTTAGAACCTTCAATTCTCATTCCTCAGTTTTTCCTCTAAATTCCTCACTTTTCTTTTGGCATTCCAGTTGCACTGCAATATGGGAAAGAAAGGTAATTGTATGAACAACAAAAGTATGCTCGGTTCATTGACATTCGGCGCGATCGTGCTTGCCGGATTGATCGGAGTGCTTGCATTGCTGAAAGATGCAACGGAAGCGCAGAATGATATCGCGGTTGATGAGATCAACGATTCACCGATTGGAATCTAAGGAGAATCACCCTATGGCACTGTTTGACGAAACGAAGATCCCGATACTTTCCAACGCATTGAATGCATACACCCTTCGTCACAAAGTGATCTCGGCGAATATCGCCAACATCGGTACGCCCGGTTATAAAGCAAAAGCTGTTGATTTCGAGAGCACACTCAACGATCAGCTCGCAAAGGGGAGCGTCGGCACAACGGTCACCAATAAGAATCATTTCGATCTTTCCTCCGCACATTCCACCGGAGGCGCGGCACCGTCGATCGTCGAAGCGAACTCCGATACATTCAGCGAAGAGGAAATGAAGAGCGGCATCAACGATGTGGATATCGATTCAGAGATGGCAGAGATGGCAAAGAACCAGATCCGTTTCAAATATGTTTCAAAACTCCTCGGTGACAACTTCCGCAGTCTCCAAAAAAGTATCAGAGGGCAGGCATGAAAATTGATCAATTCTTCAAAGGATTGAACATTAGTGCTCACGGATTGAGCGCACAGAGAAAAAAAATGAATGCGATCGCTTCGAACATCGCGAACGCAGAAACTACCAGGACAGAAGAGGGCGGCCCGTACGCCCGCAAGATCGTCATGATGAGCGAGAAAGCCGGCGATAGATTCGGCGGAATGCTCGGCTCGGAAACCTTCCAGCTGAATACCACAGACAGCAGTCACATCGGATTCGCCGAAGTCGGCGTGCGCGGTAATGATGTACAGACCACCGGAGTGTCAGCGGATGAGGAGATCGATCAGACACCGTTCAAAATGGTGTATGATCCCAGTCATCCCGATGCGGATGATGCTGGATACGTGAAGATGCCCAATGTGAATGTGGTGAACGAGATGGTGGATATGATCTCGGCGACCCGTTCCTACGAAGCGAATGTGACAGCGATTAACGCTGCAAAAACTATGGCCAAAGACAGTCTGGAGATCTGATCATGTCAATCTCATTGAATACCAATATCTCATCAACGCTGCCGGTCTCCGATGCACGTACATCATCCGTCATCAAACGGACCCCGCAGACTCCCGCCGGTGCACCGAAAGCGAATTTCGAAGCATTGGTCAAATCCGCTCCCGAAATGGGGAACAGCGACGTAGTGACGGGTGAAGAGAAACAATTCTTCGCCGAGCTCTTCCCGAAAGAATCAGAAGCGATCCGTTCCTACGGCGGGTATTCACCCTCCGGTGTGAACAAACCGGTGCAGCTTGGCACCATTATCGATATGAAGGGATAGCCATGAAAGTCAGTCAGGCACTTACACTGCTGCCGAATGTTGAGAATACCATCAACCAGAGATCGGTTGATAAAGCACTTCAGCAGACGAACGACTCATTCGGCGCGATGCTCAATAAAGCGATCGGCGATGTAAACTCACTGCAGACCGAAGCAGGAAAAGCAGTGGAGAACCTCGTCACCGGCGATGCGCAGGACCTGCATGAAGTGATGATCGCCGTGGAAAAAGCACGCACCAGTTTCGACCTCCTGATGGAGATCCGGAACAAGACCGTTGATATGTACCGCGAGATCATGAGAACGCAAGTGTAATCTGAGACGATTGAGAGAACTATGAATCAATTTGCTGAATTTCTTCGACGCCTTACCGGAACTCAAAAAGCGCTCATCGGTACCGTCACGGTTGCCGTCTTCATCGGCATCATGGCGCTGGTGAATGTGGTGAGCAAACCTTCCTACGGCGTGCTTTTTTCCAATTTGAACGAACAGGATGCATCCAAGATCGTCCAGGTGCTGAAAGAGAAGACCATCCCGTTCATGCTGGATGATAACGGAAAATCGATCCTCGTCCCCAAAGATAAACTCTATGAACTCCGCCTCGATATGGCATCCGCAGGACTCCCGAACTCCAGCATCATCGGATACGAGATCTTCGACCGGACCAATCTCGGCATCTCGGATTTCGTGCAGAAGATCAATTACCGCCGCGCTCTCGAAGGGGAACTTGCACGGACGATCCTCATTCTGAACGAAGTCGAAGGTGTGCGCGTGCACATCGTTACTCCCGAAAAGGCGCTGTTTAAGGAAGATGAAAAACAAACGACCGCTTCCGTTGTTCTGAAATTGAAATCCGGCAAGCCGCTCAAGCGCGACGCGGCACAAGGGATCTCTCACCTCGTAGCCAGCAGCGTTGAAGGACTGGATGCATCGAATGTGACCATCCTCGATACACGCGGCAATGTCCTCTCCGAAACGAACAAAGCCAACTCACTCGCAGGAATGACCTCCACTCAGTATGAACTTCAGCAGAAAGTGGAAAGTTATCTCGCACACAAAGCACAGGCGATGATGGACGGTGCACTCGGCATGGGGAATTCCATCGTCCAGGTGAATGCCGAACTGGACTTCCGCCAAGTGGAACGGAATCAGGAACAGTATGATTCCGAGAATCCTTCCATCCGCAGCGAACAGACCACTGAAGAGAAGACCATCCTCCGTGATTCACTTCCTCCTTCCACACGTTCCAATTCCGTGACGAACTACGAGATCAGCAAGACCGTGGAACACATCGTGGAGAATGTCGGGAATATCAAACGCCTTTCCGTTGCCGCTATTGTGAATGACAAAGCCGTGACGAAAGAGGTGGACGGTGTAAAGAACACAGAATACAAAGGCCGCACGACGGACGAAATGAACAGAATAACGGAGATCGTGAAGAGTTCTGTCGGATTCAATCCCGTGAGGAATGATGATATCTCCGTGGTGAATATGCCGTTCGATACCATGAACGAACAGCTGCTCGTGACCGAAGAACAGACACCGCAGCAATGGAATGACATCGCTGTGAAGGTCGTGCTTGTTCTTGCCATGGGTGCAGCGATCTTCATCATCCGCTCGCTGCTGAACCGCCTGAAATTCAAAGTGATCGAACCCGAGGATGTCGTCTGGGGAAATAAGGTCTCCGGTGAACTTTCGCAGGGGACTCCGCAGAACAAACGGATCCATCTCCCCGCAATGGAAGATGACGTTCCGATCGAAGTAGCTCTGAAAACGGAACGCCGCATCCAGATCCAGGATTATGTGAAGAAACAGCCGGACGAAGCGTCACGGCTCATTAAAGTATGGTTGTCTGAAGAAGTGTAAGGGACTCATCAGTGAAAACAGATAGTTTGGCTCACAGAGAATTGACCAATAAGCAGAAGGCTGCCATCCTCATGATGTCTCTCGATGTTGAGACGGCAACGAAGATGATGCGCGGTCTGAATTCGGATGAGATCGAGAGCCTCACCGTGGAGATCACCAACATGCGCGGAGCACATTCCACGCAGCTGGATGAAGTGAACGAAGAGTTCCATAACCTGATCAAAGCGCAGGAATACATGATCCAGGGGGGTATCGAGCAGGCACGGAAATTATTGGAAAGTTCGCTCGGCATCTCCAAAGCGAAAGATGTGATGGATAAAGTGAAATCGCTGACCAACATCACCGGTTTCGGAATGCTGAAAAAAGCGGATGCACAGCAGCTCGCAAGTTTCCTTCACAAAGAACATCCTCAGACCATCGCGCTCGTTCTTTCCAATCTGACGATGGATCAAACGGCGAAAGTACTGAATGAACTGAACGACGATCTCCGCAATGAAGTGGTGATGCGTATGGCGACCCTCGGTAAGGTCTCTCCGTCCCTCATCAGTGAGATCGAAGAAGTACTGACGAATGTTGCCGAAGCGGAGATCAGCCAAAATATGAGTTCACTTGGCGGCACGAAATCGGTTGCCAATGTGCTGAACAAGATCAACACCGTTACCGCGAAGACGATCCTGGAATATATCGAACATAAGGACACGCATCTTGCCACCGATATCAAACGGCTGATGTTCCTGTTCGAGGATCTGATGTATGTGGACGACCGGAGTATCCAGCGTATTCTGCGTGAAGTGGATAAGAAGGATCTTGCACTCTCAATGAAGGTTGCAGACGATAATCTGAAAGATAAGATCCTGAAGAATATGTCCGAACGTGCACAGGAAATGCTGAAAGAGGAATTACAGTTCATGGGTCCGGTCCGACTGAAAGAAGTGGAAGCGGCACAGACACGCATCGTGCTGATCGTGAAGCAGCTGGAAGAGAGCAACGAGATCATCGTTGCAGGAAGAGGAGTCGAAGATGTCATCGTGTGAGATCATCCGCATGCCCCGTTCACAGCGCGGTATCAGGATCGCTTCGGAGGAGTACGGTTCAGATATGCAGAACGGTTCCGCCGTCGTCAAAGGGACCGGTCACGAATCGATGCTGCAGTCGTTCAATCTGGTGAGCGAAGAGAAAGTGCGCGAAGCGTTCGAACATGGTATCGAAGAAGGAAGCCGGCGCACAACGGAACTGTTGCAGGACCAGTATTCGGAACGGATCGCGGAAGAATGCAGCCGCATCAATCAGGTGCTCGGTTCCATCCAGCGGTCGCTCTCGTCACAGTCAGCTCAGACCGAACAGGCATTGTTCGCATTTGCAGTGGGTGTTGCGGAACATATCATCCGCCGCGAAGTGGCACAGGACAAGGATATTCTGATGAATATCATGAAGGACGGAATCCGCAAGATCGTCGGTGTCGAACGGATGAAGGTCCGTTTGAATCCTTCCGATCTGAATTACATCCAGGAAAATAAGCACACCATCCAGTCCGTCTCGGATTCGCTCCGGGAGATCACCTTCGAACCGGACCAATCCGTCGAGCCGGGCGGATGCACCATCGAAAGCGATATCGGAAATGTGGATGCACGCATCTCAACTCAGCTGGACCAGGTGAAAGAACTCATCGGGAAACATTCATAAGATAAAGAGGGATACGCATATGGAAATCGGAAAACGGATAGCCATCGACAGAGAATGCTGCGAAAAAGGACGTATGTGGAACGACTACATCATCCATTTGAGCAATGCACTGCAGGTCGGCCGCATCCCGCTGTCGAAACTGCTCATCTCCTTTGATGTGCTCATCTCGCTCATCCATTACGGTGGCGAACGGCTGGATGCGCATGAATATTGCCGCTTCCGCTCAGAGTCCGGCGAACCGGCGGATATCGAATCCATCCCGAATACGGATAAATACTATTTCTACACCTCCAATGATAAGATCGAGGTCATGGTGGATATGTTCGCTCATCCGGATACCGTTGAATTTGTATGATCGCACAGCTCCCACATCATCCTCCTGTTGAAGCGAATATGCTCTCCCAAAAGAGTGAGCATTTCCTTCATTTGATCCGCCGGAAGGACCTTCTGAAGATGAACGGCCGCGTCACGAAAGTGATCGGTCTCGTCATCGAATCGAACGGTCCGCACGCTTCCATCGGCGAGGTCTGCATCGTGAAATCGAAGGATGATGTGGAATTGTCATTGTGCGAAGTGGTCGGGTTCCGCGAGAATAAAGTGCTCTCGATGGTGCTCGGCGAAGCAAGCAATATCAGTCCCGGTTGCGAGATCGTCTCAACAGGACGACCGCTCACGGCCCGTGTCGGCGAAGCGCTGCTCGGCCGCGTGATCGACGGTCTCGGGAATCCGCTGGACGGTAAAGGTCCCATCATGGCGACCGAAGAACGCTCCATCTACAATGCACCTCCGAATCCGCTCGAACGGAAACGGATCACCAAACCGATCGCGACCGGTATCCGCTCCATCGATTCGCTCCGCACGCTTGGCAAAGGACAGCGTGTCGGTATCTTCGCCGGCTCCGGCGTCGGAAAGAGCGTCACGATGGGAATGATCGCACGGAATACCAGTGCGGATGTGAACGTGATCTGTCTTGTCGGCGAACGCGGACGCGAAGTAGGGGAATTCATCGAACGTGAACTCGGTCCGGAAGGATTGAAACGCTCCGTGGTGATCGTTGCGACCAGCGACAAATCGGCGCTCATCAGGATCAAATCGGTTTTTATTGCGACAACGATCGCGGAATACTTCCGCGATAAAGGACAGGATGTGATGCTGATGATGGATTCCATCACCCGTCTTGCAATGTCGCAGCGTGAGGTCGGTCTCGCCATCGGCGAACCGCCGACAACAAAAGGATATACTCCGTCGGTCTTTGCGATGTTGCCCAAAGTATTGGAACGCGCAGGAACAGCGGCGAAAGGAAGTATCACAGGATTATATACCGTGCTGGTGGAAGGTGATGATATGAACGATCCGGTAGCGGATACAGTCCGTTCCATTCTGGATGGTCACATCGTCCTCTCAAGAAGATTGGCGGCAGCAGGACACTATCCCGCCATCGATGTTCTCGGCAGCGTCAGCCGTGTGATGACATCCGTAACGACGGAAGAGCATCGGACAGTCGTTCAGAAATTCCTCGATACCATGGCAACGTATGCGGAAGCGGAGGATCTGATCAACATCGGTGCGTATGCAAAGGGAAGCAACCCGAAGATCGACGAATCCATCAAACGGATCGAATCGTACCGGAAGTTCCTGAGGCAGCAGGAGAATGATCATTGCACATTCGAGGACAGTCTCTCCAGACTCTCCACCGTTGTGATGAGACCGTTAGAGGAAAAACATGATGCCAAGTAAATCTGTCCGTTTCAACACGATCATCAACGTGCGTGAGCATCAGAAGAAACAGACGACCAAAGAATTATCGCAGATCTCACGGCAGAAGAAGGAAGAGACGGAAAAACTGAGCGATATGCACGACGAACACCATACGGCGATGACGTCATCATTCTCGTCGTCTCGTTCCAAGGCGACAGATGTTCAAACGAACAGTGCATTCATCAAACGGCTGGCAACGGATATCAAACATCAGACGACAAAAGTAGAGAAGATCACAGGACAGGAAGAGAACAAACGGGTGGAATTATTGGAGCGGGTGAAAGCAAAGACGGTCATCGAAAAACTTCAGGCAAAAGTGAACGAAGAGATTCGGATCGAAGCGGACAAGAAGGAACAGAACCTTTTGGATACTCTGGGACAACGGACGGTGGATAAGAACGCATGAAGACTGCATTAGTGATCGGGATCGGTTCTCTCATGTCCATGCTGCTCATCGCCGGTATTTTCTTCGGCATGTTCAAAGCGAATCCGGCAGCGTTCGGGGTTGTTCCGCTGAATGAGACGGCAATTGCTGATTCACTCATGAGAATGAAAAATGATTCCATCCTCACGGCATCGGTCAAGGCGGATTCGCTCAAAAAGGACAGTGTTTTTGCGGTCCAGGAAGCGGCAGTGAAACCGGAGTCAAAAGATGGAATAAAACCGGGCCAAAAAGCTGAAATAAAAACGGACGCGAAGAAGACAGAAGCGGCCAAGACGATCGTTTTCGAGGATACAACGGACTGGAAATCCAAAGCGAAATTATTTGAAGCGATGAGCATCGAATCAGCATCATCCATCCTGCGAACGATGAATGACCATGAAGTGAAACTGATCATACCGCACATTAAAAAACGGAATGCAGCAAAAATATTGGCGACGTTCGATCCGGACCGCGCCGCCAGGATCATAAGGTAGGAAACTATGACGACGAATGTTCTGTCCATCGGCTCCGCAGCAGTTTCCAAAAAGAATATCATCGGTGCCTCCGCCGAGATCTCCGCGGAAGGGACCGTGACGCCTCAGGATGCGAATCCATCCGATACTCCGTTCCTTCCCATGTTCCTGCAGATGCTTTTTGTGCAGAGCCAGATCAAACCGGTGAAGGATGTTCCGACTGATCTGCCCGGACAAGCGACCGAAGCTTCGGTTGAAGGGACCGGTGCAGCCGTAGAAGTGCCGACGGAATCAGCGCCGACGATCTCCATCCTAGCCGGAAGTATCGATGGGCTTACCCGTCTCACCATGGAAAAGACACAGCCGGCAATGGATGCACTGAAATCCCAGCTTGCACAGACACAGCGTCCGCGGGACGGACAGGATGCATCCATGATCCTTCCGTCACTCTTCGGAAAGAATATGAGAATGCCCGTCGCGAATGTACACGATATCATTCAGGCGATCTCTTTCAACGGGAATCCACAGGCACTCGGGAAACCGACGGAACTGAAAGCGAATGATCAGTCTGCCATCACGCTTGATGCAGAGGGAGTGAAAGAACAGACAGCACGTCAGCTGCTCGCGTCTCTCACGAACAGTATCGATTCAATATCCGACCTTAAACCGACACCGGTAGAAGGAGTTTCCGAATCCGCAGCAATTGAAAATGAAACCATCGAACTTGATCTCAAGAAGACCCCGGCGGCCTCAACAGCTCCGGCAGCGGAGATAAAACGTCCGAGCATTGAATCTGCCGCATCAGCAGTGAATGCATTCAAAAAAGAAATGGATGAAGCAGTTTCGGCTGCAGCAAAGGCACTCTCGGAGATCGCTTCCGTGAAGAGCGCTGTAGAGTCTGAACCGTCTGCGGAACAGCCGCGTGTTGTTGCAGAATATACTCCCCAGGTGCAGCAGTCAAAACCCTCAGGTGAACGGACCGTTGAGAAAAAAGGAAAATCGGTCCGCGCATTCTCCGAAGAGCGTACGGTGACGAGCGAGAAACAGAATGTGAAAGAACAGGAACCGGTCGCTCCGGCAGCGAAAAGCGAGAACGAAACGGCAAAGGATGGAACATCCGAAGACCGGCGCGTTGTTACTGAGCGTCAGCCGCAGCAGGCACTGAAAACAGAAGTGAAAGAATATCAGAGGACAGCAGCAGAGGTCGAGGTCGGAACAGTGAAAGCTCCGTCAGGACTCGCCGATGTCCGCCGTACTGAAGGCGTACATACAGGAGCATTCAAACCGGAGACGGTCCGCTCCATGATGGAACAATTGTCCAAAGGTGTTGCAGTCGCAGTGAATGAGAATCGTTCAGAGATGAAGATCGTGCTCCATCCCGAAGCGCTCGGCGAAGTGACGGTGCGTGTGCAGGTTGAGGAAGGAAAGGTCTCGGCGAAGATGGACGTTCAGCAGGTGCAGGTGAAGAATACCATCGAAGCGAATATGCCGCAGCTGCGTGAAGCACTTACGTCGCGCGGGTTGACGATGGAAAGCATCGAGATCTCCACTGCGCAGAACGGACTCGCCGACGGAACAACGAAGCAGCAGCAGAACAGGTCCGGCAAGCGCTCGCAGAACGGTTTCGAACTTGTTGAGGAAGAAGAGGATATCGTGAAGATGTATGGATACAATACGGTCGAGTATACGGTATAATATTCTTGATGCTATTGAAAAACATTTCTCGAAAAGGCGCGAAGACGGCAAAAAAAATATTAACAATTCTCTGCGACTTTGCGTCTTTGCGAGAGACACGAGATACGAACGAAGCTTTGACAATGTAAAGGAAAATACATGACAACAATGGATGTCATTAATTCGGTCAACTCTAATCCGCGCACGCCGAAAAATACGCTCGGCAAGCAGGACTTCCTGAATCTGCTCGTATCGCAGATGCAGAACCAGGATCCCCTCGATCCGATGAAAGGGACCGAATTTGCGGCACAATTGGCACAATTCAGCTCATTGGAGCAGTTGACCAATTTGAATACGACCATGACAACGAGTGTGGATGCGAATGCGATCCTGACGCAGTCGATCAACAACGGATTGTCCGCCACATTCATCGGCAAGGATGTCCGCGCAGCTGTGGATACGTTCCAATATACCGGGGACGGGGATGTGAAGATCGGGTATGATCTGCCGTCCGAAGCGAAGACCGTCACCGTGAAGATCTACGACAGTAACGGAACGCTCGTGAAGACGATGAATTCCGATACGGATAAAGGACAGAATTCCCTGACGTGGGACGGCACATCGGATAATAATTCACATGTCGCATCGGGAAAATATTCCTTTAAAGTGGAAGCGGTGGGTATGGACGGAAAAGCACTCACGGCAGACAAATACGTGTTCGGCAACATCTCAGGCGTACGCTTCAAAGCCGAAGGAACGGTCTTCGTCATCGACGGAATGGAGATCGCCCTCGGGAATATTCTTGAAATAATGGAAGGAGGATAAATATATGTCTGATTCCTATGTGAACGGAGTCAGGGTTCCGTTCGTGCCCGTGGTCGGCACGACGAGTACCGGTTCGCGGATGCCCGCGGAAGTGAGCGGAGAGAATTCGTTCAAGAAGGTATTCGAAAAAGAACTCCAGCAGCTGAAGTATTCCAAGCACGCACAGCAGAGACTGGAATCCCGCAACATCGAACTGAATGAAGCGGATAGATCCAAGATCGAGAACGCTGTGAACCGTGCGGAGGAAAAAGGTTCCAATGATTCACTCGTCTTTTTACGCGACATGGCGTTCATCGTGAACGTGAAGAACCGGACGGTCGTTACGGCGATCGACCGCGAGAATCTTCAGAACAATGTCTTCACGAACATCGACAGCGCAGTCGTAGCAGGATAAACGGTTTTGTAATTCAATTAACTAACATCGGGCTGGCCCTTTCTTCGTGCCGAATGCACGGAGAAGGAAGCCCCTCTCTGCCTGACTTCAGGCAGGCGTCAGATTGACCGACTGATATCTGACGCGGATCAACTACCTACATAACGGAGGGTACTACTATGGCATTTCTAAGATCTCTTTCGGCAGGCGTCACCGGGCTGCGTAACCACACAATGATGATGGACGTTATCGGTAATAACGTCGCCAACATCAACACCATCGGTTTCAAAGGAAGCAGGATCACATTCGGCGAAATGTTCGCACAGACGCTGCGCGGTTCCGCGAGCGGTACTGCGACCAACGGCGGCACGAATCCGATGCAGATCGGACTCGGCGCATCCGTCCTTTCCATCGACACAGTATTCAAACAAGGCGGTATCGAATTGACCGGCGGTGAAGGCGATCTCGCCATCTCCGGCAACGGATTCTTTGTGGTGAACAAAGGAGGCAAACCGTTCTATACACGCATCGGCGCATTCAGCGTTGATGACCAGGGACGATTGACCCAGGGGGGTGCGATCCTTCAGGGAAAAGTTGCTGACCAGCTCGGGAATGTTTCCAGCGGAACAAAACTGCAGGACTTGAAGATCGACCTCGACAGAAAATCCCCGGCGAAAGCGACATCCATTGCGAAGTTCTCCGGTAATTTGGATCCCGATGCAAAGATCGGTGATACCACGGATTCATCCGTGACGATCTATGATTCACAGGGAAATGCTATGTCCCTCAATTTGACATTCACGAAGACAGCGACCGATAACTCGTGGACATGGCAGGCCACTGTTCCTCCGCCAACCACCGCGACGATTCCCTCCGGCGGATCAGGCACCGTTACATTCGATACGCTGGGCGCACTTTCCGGAATGACGTTCGACGACGGTTCAACAACGCTCGGAATTGCAACGGGAAAGGGAACGGATGATCTTGCCATCGAACTGAATTTCGGTATCGCCGGTGAGTATAAAGGCATCACACAGAACAGCGGCACAATGTCCGTTACTTCACGTGAACAGAACGGATATGCAGCGGGTGAAATGACCGAATGGAAGATCGATCCTTCGGGCAAGATCAATGCAACGTTTAAGAATGGTCAGACCATTACACTCGGGCAGGTGATGCTTGCCGAGTTCAACAATCCGAACGGTCTGTCACGTTCCGGCGACGGTCTCTTCGATGTCTCCGCCAACTCCGGTATTCCCGTGATCATCGAAGCAGGCGGTTCATCCCGTTCCAGCATCGCATCAGGCGCTCTTGAACAATCGAACGTGGACCTTCCCGAAGAGTTCACGAAGATGATCGTCGCTCAGCGCGGTTTCCAATCCAACGCCCGTGTCATCACTACCAGTGATGAGATCCTCAACGAGATCGTTAATTTGAAACGCTGATCTAATTAAGAATGGGCGGTCGTAACAGACCGCCCGCTCTTTTTATCCTCACATGGCCGATATTAGCCATGGTGAGGTTTTGGAGTTTATGAAAACCCCAAAAAACACAGCAAAACCCTCGTTTTTAGCGTTTTTCCCCAGTTTCCACATGGCATACCCTTTGCAGAATGTCCAGTAACAAGGAGAGTATGTTATGGCAAAAGAAGCAGCCCCCGCAGCAGCACCGGCAGCCGCCGCCGCAGCACCGGCACCCAAAGAATCGATGTCCATTCAAAAGATCCTGATGATCGGTATTCCCATCGTTTTGGTACAAGTGATTCTGATGTACTTCGTTTTTGTGAAATTCATCGCGCCTTCCATGTCGCAGCCCCAGCACGGTGCAGCAGCAGCGGAACATGAAGCGGCCCCAGAAGCGAAAGAAGAAGCGACCCAGGTACTGGTGATCAAAGATCTTATCATCAATCCCGCAGGAACGAACGGAACGCGGTTCCTTCTGACGACCGTCGGTTTGGAAGTGCCCGGAATTGAGATCAAAGCGGAATTGGAGCAGAAAGAGATCCAGACACGGGATATTCTGAATTCGGTATTGACAAGCAAAGGATTGGACGAATTGACCATTCCTGAATTCAAAGAATCGCTCCGGAAAGAGATCCTCGAAAAACTGAACGCAAATCTGAAGACCGGCAAGATCAAAAACGTGTATTTCAGCAAGTTCATCATTCAATAGTTCAACAGTACACTGGACAGATAGAACATGGCCGAGATATTATCACAACAAGAGATCGACAGTCTGCTCGCCGGCATCAACAGCGGGTCGGTGGACGTTTCCACTCCGAAAGAGAATTCATACTCATCGAAGTCGGATAAAGATATCCTCACATTCGATTTCCGTCTTCCGCACCGTTTGTCAAAGAATCAGATGCGGACACTTCAGGCGGTGCATGAGAGTTTCGCAGAAACGCTCAGCTCATTCCTGATCAACAGACTGCAGACGACGGTCAGTATCAATGTCGCATCCATCGATCAGTTGTTCTACTCCGAATTCGTTCTGTCTATCGGCAATCCCAGCTGTCTTTACGTATTTCGCATCGTCGAGTCCGACGCATTCGCGGTCCTCGAACTGAATCCCCAGCTCGTGCTCTCCATCGTCTCGCGCTTGCTCGGCGGACCGATCGGGGAAGAGAAGACCCCGCGTCTCCTCACACAGATCGAACAGACCATCATCCGCGGCATCACGCAGCGGGCTGTCTCCGATCTGCAGAAAGCATGGAAGACTATCGCTCCGTTCACTTTCCAGATGGAACGGTATGAGACGGAAGGTGAGTTCGTGCAGATCGCACCCGCAAGCGAAATTATCCTGCTTGTCTCGTTTGAAGTGACCATCAGCGATCAGAAATTCATGATGAACATCTGCTTCCCGACATTTGCGTTGGAAGATGAACTGGCAAAGCTGAACGCCGGTTCCATGAATGCCATCGCAATGTCGCATGCAAAAAAAGGATGGAGCAATACCATGGCACGGAAGATCGCTCAGACAACACTTCCGATCTCCGTCGTACTCGGCACGGCAAATCTTACGGTGAAGGAGCTTGCGGAACTGACCCCTGGCGATGTCATCAAAACGAATATCTCCGCGAGCGGTGAGGTCTGTGTGGACATCTCCGGCGCGACCCGCTTTTTTGGTAAGCCGGGCGTATCGAACGGCAAAGTTGCCGTGAAGATCGAACGGACAAATACAAATGTGCATTAGAAGGATCAGTCACCATGGATGAACAGAGCATAGAAGAGCAAATGGCCGCAGCAGTGGCCGCAGAACTTGCAGCGCAGGAACAACAGCAGGCTCCGGTGAAAGAGAAGGACCTGAAGATCGACCTTCTGTTCGATCTCTCGCTGCAGGTCTCCATCGAACTCGGCAGGACCAAGATGCTCATCAAAGACATTTTGGAACTGCAGCGCGGTTCGGTGATCGAACTGGAAAAACTGGCGAGCGAACCGGTGGACATTCTGGTGAACGGCAAGAAGGTCGCCGAAGGGGAAGTGGTCGTTATCGAGAAACATTTCGGTATCCGTATCACATCACTCATCGAAACATCGGAACGTATCAAGAATCTCGGGGCATAAGGTGGAATCACTCATCGGTCAAATGATCTTCTCCTTGTCCATCGTCCTGATCATCATGGCATCGATCACGTTCATCGTGAAACGCTATCTTGGCATCCAGCCGACGTCGAAACGGACCGCCGTGAAAGTGGAAGTGCTCGCACATCAGCCGCTCCAGCCGAAACGCTCAGTGTATGTGGTGCGGATCGCTAATTCCGTTCTCGTGCTCGGCTCCAGCGAACAGGGACTGCAGCTCTTCACGGAACTGCACGATGAAGAACTGATGGAAGCACTTAACGCGGACCATTCTTCCGACGATAATTCCGGACGGATCGTCCTGAACGCACAGAATTTGATCTCCCGTTTGACCGGCTCGGGCTCGATTTTCTCCCAATCGAGAACCGGGCAGAGTAATAAAACGCAATGAAATCAATGTTATTAAGAAGATAAAAGTTGCCACGCACTTCTAAAGTGCGTGGCAACTTAGTAAGATAAATCGGAATAGAAATAAGAAATGAAGCAAACAGTGTGTTATACCGCGAACGGATTCGACATAACACAATTCAGATGGAAGCACGGAGGCGTAATTGATATGTGCGCATGGCGAAAAAAATACTATTCATCCTGATCCTTTGTGCAGCCGTCTCCGCAGTTCTTCCGGCGCAGCAGCTTCCGCTCCCCAAACTCAGCATTGAGGTCGGGAAAGCCACCAAGCCGGATGATATCTCCGTCACTCTTCAGATCCTGATGCTCATGACCGTGCTCTCGCTGGCACCGGCCATCCTCATCCTTACCACCGCATTCACCCGCATCATCGTCGTCCTTCACTTCTTGAAACAGGCAATGGGAACCCCGCAAATGCCTCCGTCGCAGGTGCTGGTCGGACTCGCAATGTTCCTGACGTTCTTCGTGATGGCTCCCGTGTGGAATACAATGAATACCGATGCCATCCAGCCGTACATGAAAGGGAAGATGACCGCAACAGCCGCATATGAAAAAGCGTCGGTGCCGCTCCGCACATTCATGTTCAAGCAGACGCGCGAAGAGGATCTTGCCTTGTTCGTGAAGATGAGCAACATGGCAAAACCGGCCACGCGTAACGACATCCCGATCCACGTGCTCATCCCGGCATTCGCCATCAGCGAACTGCGGATGGGATTCCAGATCGGATTCATCCTCTTCATTCCGTTCCTCATCATCGACATGGTCGTCGCGAGTATCCTCATGTCTATGGGAATGATGATGCTTCCGCCGAGCATGGTCTCGCTGCCCTTCAAGATCCTGCTCTTCATTCTGGTGGACGGATGGAATCTGGTGATCGCGTCGCTCATTGCAAGTTTTCATTGACCAAAATGCTGATCTCAATAAATCATATTGTGTTTTTAGGTAGTCACGCTGAGCAACGTCCCGACGATGCTTCGACTCGTCCAATAAATTGGACTCGCTCAGCATGACTGTCGGGACGGAGTCGAAGCATCAAAAATATTTAATACCACAAGTAATTTTGAATCGGTAACAGAATATAGAAACAAGAAGGGAATATGACAGAAGAATTCGTTGTGAACATCATCCGTGAAGCGTTCTTCACCACCATGCTCATCGCCGCACCGGTGCTGCTGTTGTCGCTCATCGTCGGATTGATCATCTCCATTCTGCAGGCAGCGACCTCCATTCAGGAAGTGACGATCACCTTCCTGCCGAAGATGATCATTATCGGACTCGTCCTGATCTTTACCTTGCCGTGGATGATCGATGTGATGACATCCTTTACCGTGAATCTTATCCAGCAAATTCCGAATCTTAACAGGTGATGAGTGGAAATATACATTGAACAATTCCTGTTATTCATTCTGATCTTCGTTCGTGCAACGAGCATGTTCGTCTCCGCTCCGTTGTTCGGTCACAATGCTATTCCCATGCAGGCCAAGATCGGTATGGGCATTTTCCTGTCGTTCGTCCTGTTCAATGTTGCCAAAGCTCCCGTTCATATCCTGTCGTACAACGTGCTCGGACTGTTCGTTCTTGCACTGAAAGAAGTGCTTACCGGACTCTCCATCGGTTTCGCAATGCAGGTGATCTTCTCCGGTATCCGGTTCGCGGGTGAACTCATCAGTTTCGATATGGGATTCTCCATGTCCACCATCTTCGATCCTGAGAACGGAACATCGTTCCCTGTGATCAGCGAGATCCTCTACTTATTCCTGCTGATGATCTTCATTCTGGTGAACGGTCATCATTTCGTCTTTGAAGCGGTGTATTACAGCTATTCCGTCGTTCCGATCGGCGAATGGCATATGACCGAATCGACCATGGCCTCCGTTACCTCGCTGACGGGGAAGATGTTCATCGTTGCGGTGAAGATCGCCGCCCCGCTGCTCGTGTCGCTCTTCCTTGCGAACATAACGCTCGGCATACTGAATAAAGTGATGCCGCAGATGAACATCTTCAGTGTGATGTTCTCCCTGAAGATCGGTATCGGATTCATTGTGATCATCGCGACCATTCCGGTGATCGCATTCGTGTTCAAGAAACTGCTCACGTCGTTCCAATCCAACATTGTTGAACTGATCAAGGTGATGTAATGGCGGATGACGCCCCAGATAAAGACGAGAGAACTGAGCCTGCGTCGCAGAAGAAACTGGAGGATGCCCGGGACCGCGGTTCTGTCGCCAAAAGTCAGGATATGAATGCTGCGGTGGTGCTGATCGCGGGACTCTTCACCCTGACCATCTTCGGCGGGACGATGACATCGCAGCTGAGCGGAATGTTCAAGTATCTCTTCAAAAATGCAGCGCTCATTGCAGTGGATCGGGGAACGATCGGTGAATTAGCAACGAAATCGTTCATGTTCCTTGGTGTTTGTCTTATCCCTGTTCTCGGTGTGTTCTTTTTGATCGGTTTTGTCAGCAACGTAGCACAGGTTGGTCTCAAATTCTCGCCTGAAGCACTCATCCCGAAATGGGACCGGTTGAATCCGCTCTCCGGCATCAAAAAAGTGATGCTTTCCACGCATTCCATGGTGGAAATGCTCAAAGGGATCTTCAAGACGATCCTGCTTGGACTCGTCGGATATTCGGTGGTGAAAGGGATGATCGTGAATGCCGTGATGCTGGCGGATTCCGATGTGATGAACATTGCGCAATACATGGTCATGTCGACATCAGAAGTGGTGCTCAAATGCGGAATGGCGTTCGGTGTGATGGCGGCGGCGGATTATTTCTACCAGAAATATGAGTTCGCCAAACAGATGAAGATGACGAAACAGGAAGTGAAGGACGAATTCAAGACGATGGAAGGCGATCCGCAGATCAAAGGACGCATCAAGACCATCCAGCGGCAGATCGCATACAAACGGATGATGAGCGACGTACCGACAGCGAGCGTGGTGGTGACCAATCCGACGCACTTTGCTGTCGCATTGAAATATGAATCGGGGAAAAATTCAGCACCGAAAGTGGTCGCCAAAGGAGCGGACCTGATCGCGTTGAAGATCAAAGAGATCGCGAAAGCGCATAACGTTCCGATCGTAGAGGACAAGCCGCTTGCCCGTGCACTCTTTGCTGCCGCGGATGTCGGAGACGACATTCCGGAAAAACTGTTCCAGGCCGTCGCCCAGATCCTGGCGTATATCTACCGTCTTAAACAGACGAAAAAACAATTTTCCTATACCTCATGAGCACTCAAACTCCTACAATGTTCGGCGGTCTCGGCAATAACAGCATCCTGAAGGCGCTCGGAAGGAACAGCGACGTCGTCCTCGCCGCGTCCGTTCTGCTGATCCTCGGCATGATGATCATCCCGCTGCCGCCGGTGATCCTGGACGTTCTGCTTGCGGCGAATATCGCCATCGCCATCCTCATCCTGATGGTATCACTGTATATCACGCATCCGCTTGAGATCTCCGTCTTCCCGGCACTGCTGCTTGTGCTGACCATCTTCCGACTTTCGCTGAACGTTGCGACAACGCGTCTCATCCTCGGTGAAGGATATGCGGGAGAAGTTATTGCCGCATTCGGCTCCTTCGTCGTGGAAGGGAATTACATCGTCGGTTTCATCATCTTCATCATTCTTGTGTTGATCCAGTTCATCGTTATCGTGAAAGGCGCGGGACGTATCTCGGAAGTTGCAGCCCGCTTCACGTTGGACGCTCTGCCCGGAAAACAGATGGCGATCGATGCGGATATGAATGCCGGACTCATCACCGAGACCGAAGCGCGTAACCGCCGCCTGCAGATCAGCCGCGAAGCGGAATTCTACGGCGCGATGGACGGTGCCAGCAAGTTCGTCCGCGGCGATGCCATGGCCGGACTCATCATCAACATTGTCAACATCATCGGCGGTTTCGTTATCGGTATGGCGCAGCGCGACATGACCTTCACCGATGCACTCAAGAATTATACGATGCTTACCGTCGGCGACGGTCTTGTCACACAGATCCCCGCACTGATCATCGCAACGGCTGCCGGTATGGTCGTCACCCGCAGCGCGTCGGGCAATCAATTGGATGTGGAAGTGCAGGGACAGCTGTTCGGAAAGCCGAAAGCGGTCCTTATCGCTTCGGCAACGCTGATGATCTTTGCTGTGATCCCCGGACTTCCCACGATACCATTTATGTTCCTTTCACTCATTGCGGGTGCAATCGGTTATACCACAATGAAGACACAGAAAGCCGCTGCCTTGAAACCGGTGGATGAGAAACCGAAAGAGACCAAAAAGCCGGAAGAGAATATCGAGGACTATCTGCAGGTGGACAATCTTGAATTGGAGATCGGATACGGTCTTATTTCGCTCGTGGATGAATCGCAGGGAGGAGATCTGTTCAACCGAATCACGAATCTCCGGAAACAACTGGCGATCGAACTCGGCATCATCATTCCGCCGATCCGCGTGCGCGACAATCTGCAGCTCGAACCGAATCAGTATGTGTTCAAGATCCGCGGTAACGTTATCGCCAGTAACTGGCTGATGGTGGACCGCTATCTTGCCATGAGTCCGAGCTCGGTGGAGAAAGAGATCGAAGGAACGAAAGTGAAAGAACCGGCATTCGGCATGCCCGCTGTTTGGATCAACGAACAGCACCGGGTCGAAGCAGAAATGTATGGATATACCGTGGTGGAACCGGCATCCGTTTTATCCACGCATTTACAGGAGATTTTGAGGATAAATGCCGAAAAGATCCTCTCCAGACAGGATACGAAGAAGCTCATCGAGAACCTGAAGAAAGAATATCCTGCTGTGATCGAGGATATGAATCCCGAGAATCTGCCGATCGGAACCGTGCAGAAAGTGCTGCAGAGTCTGTTGAAAGAAGGAATTCCCATCCGTGATCTCGTCACCATCTTAGAAGCGCTGATTGACTATGCGAAAGTGACAAAGAATGTGGATGTGCTGACGGAATATGTGCGCCATTCACTCTCCGAGACCATCGCGCGGCTGTATTCCGATAACAGCGGAATGATCCACGCCATCGCAATGGATCCGCATCTCGAAATGATCATCACCAACGCATTGCAGAACAACCGGGAGACGAGTCCAAGTCTCGGTCTTTCACCGAATGCTATCAACGACATTCAGCAATCACTGCAGGATTGTATCAACAACGCCGTTGTCGGAGGATATCATCCGATCGTCCTCTGCTCCGCGACTGTGCGTCCGTATTTTTACCGGCTCATCCACACCACGTTCCCGACCGTTTCCGTGCTCTCATTCACGGAACTTCCGCCGGAGACCGACATTGAATTTTTAGCCAAACTGGAGATCAACCATGAGAATTAAGAAGTTCCTCGGGAACAACATCAAAGAAGCCACCGAGCAGATGAAACGGGAACTCGGCACCGAAGCGATCGTGCTCCACACACGCCGTGTGCCGAAGACCAATCTTTTAAAGTCACTCGGACGTGATCAGTTCGAGATCACCGGCGCGATCGACGATGCATCGGAACCGTCAGAAGCGGAACAGCCGTTGCCGAACAGCACATATACACGCCGCAATGTGAAACAGTCCTACGACGCGGTGACGAAGAATACCGTCCGTCATCAGACGGCGGCGGAAGAGGAACAATCGAACGCGCTGGAAAGTCTTCAGCAGATGACCCGCTCATTCGAACGTTCCACGGAGCGTTCGAGTGAACGCACACCGGAACCGGCGGCGGAATCCCGTTCGAAATCACTCCGCGAAACATCGGATATCGTCCAGCTGAAAGCCGAAGTCGAGGATATGAAGAATATCCTTACGCAATTGACACATCAGCTCAAATTCAAACATTTCGGCGAACTGCCCGATGTGCTGAAAGAAGCGTATCTGAATCTGCTTCAGCAGGATGTCGAGGAGAAATTTGCTGTTGCCATCACGAACAGCGTTCTGAAACGGATCACTCCGGAACAGACCGTGAACCGAAGCACCATCGAGCAGATGATCGTGCAGTCCATCTCTGAGGATTTCCCCGCCGCGCTCACGAGCAAGCCGGCCAAAAAGACGAAGGTCGTCGTGCTTGTCGGACCGACCGGTGTCGGAAAGACGACGACTATCGCAAAGATGGCCGCGATCGATAAACTGGCGAACGGCAAGAGCGTCGGACTCATCTCCTGCGACACGTACCGTATCGGTGCGATCGAACAGTTGAAGACATTCGCCGTCATCGCGGATATTCCGATGCAGGTTGTCTATCGTTCCACTGACCTTGCAGCGGCGATCAAGAAATTCCAACGGTACGATGTGATCTATATCGACACAGTAGGACGAAGTCAGAAGGCGAAAAAGGATCTCGCAGAACTCAACAAGATCGTTCAAGCAGCGAAAGCTGATGAGGTCCACCTTGTGCTGAGTGCACAGACGAACTACGCAACACTACGCGATATCACTGAGAAATTTTCTGCACTCGAGCCGACGCATATGATCTTCTCAAAGATGGATGAGGCGGTCATCTTTGGACCACTGTACAATATTATCCAGAAAACCAGAATTCCGGTCTCTTTCTTCGCTACAGGGCAAGTAGTTCCTGATGATATTAGCGTTTCTGATGGTATGACATTTGCTAAGATGTTATATCAAGGAACACCTGCGAATGCATAATAACTCAAATATCGTCGATCAAGCCTCCGCGTTGCGGGAACTTGCTCTGAACCAGAAGAAGACACTCGCCGAAGTGAGCGCTTATACATGGGCGGTCACCAGCGGAAAAGGGGGAGTCGGAAAGAGTGTGTTCGCGCTGAATTTCGCGTTGAATCTTGCGGAGAACGGTCACACGGTACTGCTGGTGGATGCCGATGAGAATCTCGGAAAACTTGATGTTATGCTCGGTCTTTCGCCGAAACACCGCATTCCGGATGTGTTGAGCGGCGCAGTTCCTGTGAGTGCTGCAGTGTTGAATCCGTATCCGAACTTTTATCTTCTTGCCGGCAGTTCCGGTTCCATGAATTATCCCGATATCACTACCCATGAACGGAACGGCTTCATCGAAATGATCTCCTGCTCCATGCCCGAAGTGACGGACATTATCTTCGACACCGGCGCCGGTATCCAGTCCAAAGTGATCTCGTATGCAGCGGCGGCGGACGAACTGATCGTAGTATCGCATCATGAACCGGTCGCAATTTTGGATGCGTATGCCGTGATCAAGATGATCAATCAAAAGAACGGGTATCTTCCGATGAATGTTGTGATGAACAAGAGTGCGAATATCTCAGAGTGCGATGAAGCAGCAGCGAAACTCCAGAAGGCATTGAAACATTTCCTTTCCGCAGACATCCGGTATCTGGGCGTCGTGCCGATGGATGAGAATGTCGGACGCTCCATCGTCCAGCAGCATCCGCTGGCAAAGCAATTCCCGAAATCATCCGCCGCTTTGTGCATCCGTGCCATCGCGCGCGTGCTTCAACAGAGGTCCTCAGCGGTCCGTGAAAAGAAAGAAATGGTGTATGCATGAATAAGATCATCTTTCAGATAGGCCTGTTAACATTCTGTGTCTCCGTTGTGGTCTTTACGACGCTGGGGAATGATGTGGTGGACGTGATCGCACGGTCATTCATCATCTTCATCGCAGCGATCGTTGCAATGGTCGGAGTGGTCGTGGCAACATCGCTGTTGTCCGCGAAAGAGAAAGTGAATCCGGAAGAGTCAGGCAAGACGGTGTAATTCAACAGTGAGTGAGAGGATATGAACGCAACCTATACACAGACAGCAACAACAACTTCGCAGAAATTATCGCCGACCGCGATGAAGGAGCTCGTCCAGTCCTACTTCGGTCTGGTGAAGGTGATCTCCAATGCCATCGCATCGAAGAATACACGCACCTCTGCCCTGACGCCGGAAGATATCTTCCAGTTCGGCGTGCTCGGACTTCTGGATGCTGTGGACCGGTACGATGTGCGCAAAGGAGTGAAGTTCGAAACATTTGCAGGATACAGGATCAAAGGGGCGATCCTGGACGGTCTGCGCGCAGCGGATATCATGCCGCGCTCATTCCGTAAGAAGGAACGTGAAGCACAATTGAATCCGGAGAACGTCCAGGTCAATCCCGTGCAGGTCACGAGCAGAAAGTTACGGATGTCCGTTGAGGACTTCCAGCAGTTCATACACGACGTGGGGGAAACCACTATGACACATTCCGTTTATTCCGATCTTACCGAAGGCGTGCTCGAAGCACTGCCGGATGATGAGAGCAACAATCCGTTCGAGATCGTCAGCTCGCAGCAGATGAAGGAGCTTCTCGTTGAAGCGATCCAGCGCCTGCCCGAACGCGAACGTTTGGTGGTGCTCCTGTATTACTACGAAGGACTCACATTCCGTGAGATCGGCAAAGTGCTGCATGTCAGCGAATCACGTTCGTTCCAGATCCACTCCGCGGCCATCTCGATACTTCACGATGCATTGATGGAAACAGCAGAGTAGACCACAGCCAATGATGACTCCTGAACAAATACGGGAAAAAGTGAAGACCATCATCCAGCTGCCGGCATTGCCCTCGCTGGCATTCGAAGTGGTGGAGATGGTGGACGATCCGAAGACCAGCGCTGCGCAGCTCGGGAAACTGATCGCTGCGGACCAGGCCTTAGCCGGAAAAGTGCTGAAGATCGCGAATTCCCCTTTCTACGGTTTCCCCAAGAAGATCTCCACGATCGACTTCGCCATCATCGTCCTCGGATTCGATGCGCTGAAAGAGATCGTTATCTCCATCGCCCTTGTCAGTTCGCTGCAGAAGAAAGCGGACGGATATTTCAACACCAAAACATTCTGGGACCATTCCATCTCCACCGGTGTCATCGCCCGCCGTCTTGCGCGCGACATCGGCTATCGTGTGACCGGTGAAGTGTTCGTTGCCGGACTCATCCATGATATGGGGATCTCCATTCTGAACAAGTATTTCAACATTGAATTCCGCCGCATCGTGGATATCACCCGCGAAATGGGACTTTCGTTCGCCGAAGCGGAGGAGAGCGTGCTCGGAGTGACCCATGCCGAGATCGGCGGATGGCTCGGTGAGCGCTGGAATCTTCCGGACCAGCTGGTGGAAACGATCCGCTTCCATCATACTCCCGAAAAAGCGGAATCGAACAAGAAACTTGTCTCCATCGTCCACTGCGCCGATGTATTCGCAAAGCAGTTGATGACCGAAAAAGTAGAATATGACAGCGACCTGACCTTTAGTGAGGATGCACTCGAAACACTGCAGCTGAACGACCAGAATCTGATCCAGGAATATCTTTTCCAGTATTCCGATGTCGTCAAGAGCGATCTTCGCGAAAGTCTCATGGTCTCCAATCTTGTTGGAATGTAGAATGACGACAAACGAACCCTCAATACAACCGAAGAAATCACGCAGAGAACTCCTCAATGAAGTGGAACCTCAGTTCGAGCGTTTCATTGAGAGCCGCGAACAATACATCCGTATCCTCGAATCGACCATCAATTCCGTACTGCAGGGCGGCAAGAAGAATACTGATGAAGCATCGTCAGTGGATGAACTGGTCGTGATGCAGCGTCTTTCCAACAGTATCGGCACCGCCGTCGAACCGAATGCCATCATCACCACACTCATCGAACTGACACAGCAGGTGATCCCCGTGAACGAAGCGGGTATCTTCCTGTTCGACGCAAGCGCGAAACGCCTGCTGCCGCTCACTGCACACGGTTCACAGAAGCTGGTGGACGAAGCGCAGCAGCAGCTCGAATCGGGCATCGTCGACTGGCTCTTCGCCGAGAAGAAAACGGTCGTCATTCCCGACCTTTCAAAATTGATCGAGGACGGTTCCTCGCGGAATTACGTCCTCGTACCGCTCATCCTCCGCCGTCAGGGCATCGGAATCTTCCTGATCCAGACCGCAAAGAAGCAGGAAGAATTCTCCCATCAGGATGTGCAGCTCCTTTCGGTGCTCGCCAATCAGGCAGCGGTCGGTATCGAGAACTGGAGAGTGAACGCGCAATTGGTGAAAGCGAACAATGAACTGAAAATGTTCCAGGCGCAGATGCTCCAGGCCGCGAAACTCGCCGCCGTGGGTGAACTGGCCGCCAGCATCGTGCACGAGATCAAGAATCCGGTACAGATCCTGGTGATGCAGATGAATCTGGTCATGTCCGATCGTCTGCAGGGGGATTGGAAAGGGATGCTCGACACGCAGATCAAACGTCTGTCGGATATCACGCGCCGTCTGATGAATTTCTCCCATTCCGTCGGCGAAGAATATGAATATGAACCGGTCGATCTGAACCGCGAATTGAAATTCATTGCGGACATCATCGCACACGATTATAAGAACAACAACATCGCCGTCCAGTTCCATCTGTCGGATCATCTTCCCACGATCGCGGGAAGCGTGAACCATCTTCAGCAGGTGTTCCTGAACATGCTCATCAATGCGCGCGATGCCATGCCGAAAGGCGGAACGATGACGATCACGACCGAAGTGAAGAACTTCCGTGCCGTCATCAGTTTCTCGGATACCGGAACAGGGATCACGATGGAGAACATGTCCAAACTCTTCACGCCGTTCTTCACCACGAAGGAAGCGGGAAAAGGGACAGGACTCGGACTCTCCATCTGCAACAAGATCGTCACCAATCACAAAGGCGAGATCAAAGCGGAAAGCGAAGAAGGAAAAGGGACCACCTTCATCATTTCACTTCCGATCAAGAGAGAGGTAAAGTAAGTATGACACGGATGATGAACATTCTCATGCTTGTGCTCATCGGTATCGGCACACTCCTTGCCGGTTCGAAACGCTCACACGGTGCACAGCCCATCGACTACGTCGTTACGACCAAAGCAAGCGTCATGACCATCGCATTGAACGGCGATGTTTCATGGAGTGAATCGGTCAGCGGAAATTCATTCACCGTTACCGTTGCCGGCGAGGCGAAGGATTTCATCGTGAAACGGATGAATTACAATTTCCGTGACGGTGCCGTGAAAACATTTTCAATGGTTCCGGTCCATCCCGATACGGAACGGATCGTCATCACACTGCGCAAGGACCAGGCGTATAGGATCTATCAGAGTCCTACCTCCGGCCGCCTGAACATCGAATTCTTCTCCGGTTCCGCTATAGCGGCATCAGAGAACAAACCGGCTGCGGCGGTCGCTCCTATTGCGATGGTGAAACAGAAACATCGTGTCACAGAAAAGCCTGTTAAATCAGCATCGAAATCAGCTCCAATCGATATCGCAAAGATCGTGAAAGAACAGACCGTGAATGCACCGGAGCCGAAACGGAACGTTGCAGCAGTGACTTCAGGATCGAAACAAAATGAAGAATCGATTCCGCAGAATACAGCATCGATGAGTGCCGTCAATTCTTCGGCGATCCTTCTGTTGTTCGCTTCCATGTTCATCATCACCGGCGGCGGTGTTGCGCTTGGGTATGTGTTGATCAAACGGAAAAATGTCACCGTCCCGGTCGCAGCAGCAGCTCCGGTTTCCATCCCCGCTCCTGCCGTCATCGCTCTCCCGACGGAACGTGCATCGGCGGAGAAGGAAAAAGAAGAAGAGGAATTCCGTCAGGCGATCGAATATGCGGAACAGTATCTCCGTTCGCAGGGTGAATACGAACTTCAGCAGCGTCTTGAAAAATTGAACAGCAGTTCCATGCAGAAGAAACTTGAACGCGCTTCATCGGCTCCCGGAAAGAATGTGAATACGGCAGCAGCGGCCGAAAAACTCGGCATCAGTGTCGGCGAAGTGGAACTTGCTTCCCGCCTGCAGAGATTACAGGACCACCATATGACGGAGAACGTATGATCAAAGGGATCTACTCCTCAGGATCGGGCATGCAGCCCCGCTTGATGCGTTTGGATGTTATCGCGAACAATGTGGCGAATGCGGATACGACCGGCTACAAGAAGGACAGCATCTTCGTTCAGATCATGAAGGATGCCGG
The DNA here is from genome assembly GCA_049317705.1 of Bacteroidota bacterium. Classification (GTDB taxonomy): domain Bacteria; phylum Bacteroidota; class Ignavibacteria; order UBA10030; family UBA8401; genus UBA8401. The sequence continues at coordinate 60,437 of JBMOHT010000004.1, forward strand.
CGTCGCACAATCCACCGGTGCCGGTGAACTGGCCGGACTCGATGTAAAAGAATTCACGGATTTTGCCGAGGGTTCGCTTCGTCCCACGAACGCACCGCTCGATATGGCGATCCAGGGTGAAGGATTCTTCGTCCTCGATTCACCGGACGGACCGCGATACACACGCAACGGAAATTTCCGCATCGACGATAACGGCGATGTCATCAGTTCCGGCGGCGAACATCTCATGGGAACCGGCGGCAGGATCACGATCCCGGGAGCGGAAAAGATGCAGCAGAACGATCTCACCATCACCAAAGGGGGAGAGATCTTCATGGGACAAACGATGCTCGGAAAGATCCGTCTCGTCACCTTCAGCAACATGCAGAATCTGCTGAAGACCGCAGGGACGATGTTCAAATCAGAGGATTCACCGAAGGATGTTTCCGTCTCCGACGAGAAGACGACCATCCGACAGGGATATCTCGAAGAATCGAATGTAGAAGCATTGACGGAGATGGTGCAGTTGGTGGAATTGTCACGCGGCTTTGAGACCGATCAGCGCACCATGCGCTATCAGGATTCAACGCTCGAAAAAGCGATGGAAGTAGGACGAGTCTAAACCAAGAAAGAAGGGATTCCATGAACAGAGCATTACGCACCGCCGCCACAGGAATGTTCGCACAACAGGTGAACATCGATCTTATCTCCAACAATCTGGCGAACGTCAACACAACAGGTTTTAAGAAGAGCCGTCCTGAATTCCAGGATCTGATGTATCAGACCATCAAAACGAACGGCATTGCAGAGGACGGAAAGACGACCGAAGTTGCCGAGATCCAGATCGGAAATGGCGCTGTGCCGATCGCTACCACGAAGAATTTCCGTCAGGGCGATATGACACCCACCAGCAACCCGCTCGATATCGCGATCCAGGGAGAAGGATTCTTCCAGATCCGCCGGTCGGACGGCACCACGGCATATACACGCGACGGTTCATTGAAGATCTCTGCGGACGGTCAGCTCGTAACATCGCAGGGATACACGGTTGAACCCGGCATCACTTTCTCGTCATCGACCGCAGAAATATCCGTTTCACGGGACGGCACGATCGAAGTGATGGAAGCGGGACAGACGTCGCAGTTCAAACTGGGGCAGCTCGAGCTGGCGAAGTTCATCAATCCTGCCGGACTGCACGCCATCGGAAGCAATCTGTTCCTCGAGACCGGTTCGTCCGGACAGCCCATCATCGGTTCACCCGGCAGCGAAGGATTCGGAGAACTTTCACAGGGTTCACTTGAATCTTCGAACGTGGACGTTGTTGAAGAGATGATCAGCATGATCGTTGCCCAGCGCGCATACGAGATCAATTCCAAGACCATCAAAACCGTTGAAGAAATGCTCGGAATGGCAAATAATCTGAAACAAGGATAATAGGATGACCTGGCTCGTTCTCATGATGATGCTTCTCGGCGGTGACCGTTCGGTGCTGAAATCCTCGGATTTTCAGCAGGTGATCGATCAATACCTGAAAGAGAATCTTCATACCGAAGGTGTCGAAACGGAATACAGTTTCCGCTCGCTGCCGAATGAGATCGTGCTGCCGAAAGGCGAATACTCCATCCGCGTTGCGCAGACGCAGCCGCTGGTAAAAAAAGGATATTCAGGGATTCCGGTGGAGATCGTGAACAGCGGTAAAGTAGAGCGTGTTATTCTTTGCTCCGTGTTCATCCGCACGTTCGAGAATGTCTTCGTGATCATTCGTCCCTTCGAAAAGAATGAGGAGATCGATGCTTCCTTCCTTGCCGTGAGCAGGGTCGAGACAACAACAATGAATGATGCGGTGACTGCAATGATGCCGGTCGCCGGTCTTCGCACGAAGAGGATGGTGAAAGAGAATACCATCCTGCAGCGTTCGTTCATCGAAGAGATCCCCGCCGTGAAACGCGATCAGCCGGTGAGCATCCTGGTGAAAGCGGAGAATCTTACCATCGGTTCCGCCGGTATCGCAAAAGAGGATGGATTGATCGGCGAAGAGATCCTCGTGCAGCGAGCAGGGACAAGAGAGACCGTCCGTGCAAAGATCGTCGGACAGTCGATCGTAGAAATTGAAGTCAAGTGAGTGAGGGAATTATGAAACGAACAACTTCCAATGTGAAGTCTCTGTCATTCCGAGTCCCGATGCTTTTTAGAGGGACGAGGAATCTGATCGTTATCGCAACAGTGTTGATCAGCGGTGCAATGAGTGCACAGGACCTCCGCCAGAATTATAACCGCTCGCTCTTCTCCGACCAGAAAGCGAACCAGATCGGCGACGGCGTGACCATTCTCGTCGTGGAATCATCCAGCGCATCGAATGATTCCCGTACGTCAACATCGCGTGGAAGCGATCTGTCACTCGCATCCTCCGCAAAGAACGGCGCAACATCATTGCTCGATGTCGGCGCCTCCATCGGTACTGGAAATTCATTCAAAGGGGAAGGAGCTACCGAAACGAAAGGTTCCGTCCGCGCGAAGATCTCCGCCCGCGTCGATTCCATCTATCTGAACGGGAATCTCTGGATCAGCGGCAGCCGCACCATCACCATCAACGGCGAAGAGCAGGTGATCAAGATCTCCGGACTTGTTCGTCCGTCCGATATCCAGTCCGACAACAGTATCTACTCATTCAACATCTCCGATGCCGCCATCGTCTTTCAGGGGAAAGGCCTCAGCGCGGACAATCAGGAACCGGGCTGGCTCACGAAATTCTTCCATTGGTTATTCTGATCATGAAAACAATCATTCTTACACTCGCTCTTGTTGTCAGCGTCGCAATGTCCGCATCGCGGATAAAAGACCTTGCGTACGTTCAGGGAATGCGCGGCGAACAGGTGATCGGTTACGGTCTTGTGGTCGGACTCAACGGTACCGGCGACAGTCAGCGTTCCACCTTCACCGTTCAGTCGGTCTCCAGTATGTTGAAACGGTTCGGCATTACCGTACCGCAGGATGAACTGCGGCTCCGGAACGTTGCCGCGGTCATCGTCACGGCGACCATTCCCGCCTTCACGAAAGAAGGAGGCATCGTTGATGTCACCGTCTCTTCGTTGGGTGATGCAACAGGTCTTCAGGGTGGCACGCTGCTCGTTACTCCGCTCTCAGGATTGAACGGTGCCATCTACGCTTCAGCGCAGGGTCCCGTCTCCGTCGGCGGAATGAACGTCCGTTCCAACGGCAGCGAGGTCCGCCGCAATC
>JBMOHT010000005.1:0-59216 GCA_049317705.1 Bacteroidota bacterium
GCACGTTTCGAGCAGATGACGCGTGATTATAAGATGTCCATGGATGATTTTACGAAACGCGGATTGGGATGGGTCGTCAGCACATGTTTCGTCCAATTCAAACGGTCATTGGTGCTCGGAGATACTGCTGTTGTACGGACCGGCATCACAGAGGTCGGCTCAGTATCCGCGAAGGTCGGCTTTGAGATCTTCCGTAAAGAGACCAACAAACTCTCCGCGGATGGATATTTTGAATATACACTTGTGAACCTGACGACCGGAAGGTCCGAAAAACTTCCGCAGGACATCATTGAACGGTACAGCATCTAACATCAGCCAATCAGCATGATCACATTACTCCCACTCGGCGGCGCAAATGATATCGGTGCTTCATGCTATTATTTGAACATCGAGGGGACCGGCGTTATTCTGGACAGCGGAACACATCCGAGGAAATTCGGAGTGGATTCCCTTCCCCGCTTCGAGCTGATCAAAGAGAAGAATGTCGATGCCGTCCTGATCTCCCACGCACATCAGGACCATATCGATTCGCTCCCGTATCTCGTCCAGAATCATCCGTATATCCGCATAGTCACCACGCCGCAGACCCGCGCTATTGCCGAGATCACGCTCCACAATTCCGTGAATATCCTGCAGGAACAACTGAAGGATGAGATGGGGATCCGTGCCTACACGCATGAAGAGATCGATCTGCTCATTCAGAATATCGAGTGGCAGGAATATCAGAAACAATTCACCGTGAACGGATACCGGCACTCCAGTTCTGAACCGGTGACCGCTTCGTTCCATGATGCGGGACATATCCTCGGTTCCGCCGGAACACTTGTGGAACATCAGGGACGCTCGATCTTCTATACCGGCGATATCAATCTGGACAAACAGTCACTTCTTTCCGGTGCGGTCCTTCCCGACCGTCATGTGGATGTCGTGATCCTTGAATGCACACACGGTGCAACAGATTCAGCATTGCTCCCCTCCCGTGCGACAGAACAGGCGCGTCTGGCAAAATCAGCCAACGCCATTCTGAGCAGAGGCGGATCGATCCTTGTTCCTGTCTTTGCTCTCGGAAAGATGCAGGAGATGCTCTCCATGTTCTGGAAGCTGATGCAGAAAGGGACAATGTCCATGACCGACATCTACACCGGCGGTGTCGGTAAACGTCTATGCTCGGTCTATGATAAGAATCGGTATACGGTCGGATACAATGATACGGATTTTGTCCTTTCCGATATTCCCCAGAAGGATCTTTACGATGTAGAACAGATCGACGATCTGCTTCGTCACCAATGTATCGTTCTCGCCGGAAGCGGAATGGTCATAGAAAATACTCTCTCCTTTAAAATGGCACAGCGCTGGCTGACGAATCCAAAATCCGGCATCTTTACCGTTGGGTACATGGATCCCGGGACACCGGGTTACAGGATCAGTCAATCAAGCAAAGGTGACCTGATCCAGCTGACCAATGCACACGAACCACAGAATGTCTCGTGCCATATCGACCGGTTCCGGTTCTCCGCTCACAGTAACCGGGACGGGATCCTCTCGATCGTGGAAAAACTCCGTCCGTCGACCGTCATTCTCGTCCATGGAGAACATGAATCCATCGACTGGATGGGATATTCCATCATGAAACAGTTCCCGAAGATCAAATTGCACGCCGCCGAGATTGGGAAACAGCTGACCCTGTTCGAATAAATCTCTTCATCCTTTTCACCAATTTTCTTATCTTTTACTATAATTTCGAGTGCACTTTTATCACGGTGAACGTGTTATTACCATAACACCATTCAATTGAACTTTATGGCTCAGCGCGTCCTCTGTTTTTTCATACTGATCAGTGCTGTCGCACTGTTTGTGACGGCACAGGAACGTATCGTCCGCGAGCAGACCGGACCCAGTCCGATCTCGATCGAGCAGTATACAATTACGGGTGATTCGAATGTAACGTTCATTCCCGTCCGGCTCCGTTTTGATTTCTTCGTCTTTACGCGCACCACAGCATCCCCTTCTGCATCATATGCAGCGGAAGGCGAGATCTCCATTGAGATCCTCGATTCAACCGGGAATTCGATCGCCAGAAAGATCAAACAGATCAATTTGACGGCTGAAGATAATTCCATTACCGCACTTCGCACACAATTCTACCAGGACCTGTTCACATTCCGGCTCCCTGCGGGAAAGTATTCCATTTCGCTTTCGCTGATGGACAAAGAATCGAAGCGCCGGTATACCGATGAGAAGAAGAAATTCGTGACAACCGGAGATCCGAACTTCCGGTCAGGACTTATTCCGGTACTTTCAGCTTCAGATAAATCATTTCCCTTGATCAATCTCGGCGGTGATGTCATCTTCTCACGAAATTACGGTTTTCTCTTCCTTTCACGAAAGATCTATACATCAGCAGTGTATACCTTGAACAAATTACAGCCGGACGAGGAAGAACAAGAATCCATCTCTGTGCGTCAGCCGCTGACCATCGATTCCCGCAACAATTCATCCGTAGAAGCAGTCATGAGCGGATCGCAGATCGACCTGAATGTAACATCAAGATCCGGAATGAACCTGCATTATCTTCCATTCGACGGGACACAACTTCGGCAAGGACGCTATGAACTGACCGTCACATTCCCGGACTCGACGAACTTAACAACGACCTTTTCTGCCCGTTGGCTCGATATGCCTGTTTCATTGTCCGACCTTGATGCGGCAACCGAACCGATCCAATTCATCACATCGAAAGATGATTATTCCGATCTCCGCAAAGGGAGCCGGAACACCAGGATCAAAAAGTTTGATGAATTCTGGAAAAAGAAAGACCCTACTCCGCTGACTGCGTATAATGAAGTGATGCATGAATTCTACCGCAGGGTCGATTTCGCCATCACCGCATTCCGGACGCTGAAGGAAATGAACGGCGCTGTCACGGACCGTGGGAAGATCTATCTCTTGTTCGGCAAACCGACCACGACAGAACGGTTATTGAATCCTGCCGGCGCACCGAGGGAGATCTGGAGATACGTTTCACTAAATAAGACATTCACATTTGAAGACCCGGGTAAACAGGGAAACTATAAACTTGCTGAGAATAAATGAAACCAATCATCGCAATAACGATCGGAGATTTTAACGGAGTCGGTCCGGAAGTCACGCTGAAGAGTATCGCATCGAAGGATATCCAAAAGAATATCCAGCCTGTATTGATCGGATCAATGGATATCTTCAAACACTATGCGCAGATGCTGAAGATCGATCTCGAACTTATCGATGCAGATTCTGCAAAAGGAAAGATCAAACCCGGGACCATTCCCGTCATTACCGTCCACTCCGCAACATCGAAGAATCTACAGGTCGGCAAGACCTCACCTGATGCCGGCGTTTGTGCCGGAATTGCGATCGAACGCGCTATCAAAATGTGTCTGGACAAAGAGGTCAATGCAATGGTCACTGCGCCGGTCTCCAAAGAAGCGCTCCATTTTGCGGGATATAATTTTCCGGGACAGACGGAGATGCTCGCAATGCTCACACGTTCAGACCGTGTGACGATGATGCTCCTCTCATCTACAATGCGCGTTGCTCTTGCAACGGTCCACATCCCTATCAAAAAAGTCTCGGAAAGTCTCTTTATCGATCGTATCGTGGAGAAACTTGATACCGTGAATGCCTCACTCAAGAACGATCTCGGCATCAAGCAGCCGGCAATTGCGGTTTTAGGACTGAATCCGCACGCAGGTGAGAACGGAGCGATCGGTACGGAAGAACGTGAGGTCATCATCCCTGCAATCAAGAAAGCTCAGGAAAAAGGGATCAACGCTGCCGGTCCATTCCCCGCCGATGGATTCTTTGCGTCACAATCCTACAAACAGTATGATGCTATTCTTGCGATGTATCACGATCAGGGACTCATTCCGCTCAAGATGACCGGATTCGATGAAGGAGTGAATTTCTCGGCAGGATTGAAGATCATCCGCACATCGCCGGACCACGGAACCGCATTCGATATTGCAGGAAAGAACAAGGCGAATCCGGGAAGCATGATCTCCGCGCTGAACCTTGCCGCATCCATCATAGAACAACGGAAGAAATAATGCTCGTTAAATTCGAAGATGTCAGTGTTTCATTCGATCATCACTCAGTGCTGCGTGATGTGAATTTTCTGGTGGAACCGGGCGAGTTCGTATCGTTCGTCGGTGAATCGGGTTCTGGCAAGAGCAGTCTGCTCCGGCTGATGTATATGGACCTCTTCCCTTCCAAGGGACTCGTCACTGTGGGTGATTTCACATCGCAGAACATCACTTCGAAGAACATCCCTTTTCTGCGCCGGAATCTTGGAATCGTCTTTCAGGATTTCAAATTGCTTGAGGACAGGAATGTATATGATAATGTCGCATTCGCGCTCCATGTGACAGGAGCTTCATCAGATACAGTGAAAAAGAAGGTTGTAACCGTGTTGACACAGGTAGGTTTAAGCCACAAACGGAATGCAATGCCCCATCAATTATCGGGCGGCGAGCAGCAGCGTGTCTGCATTGCCCGTGCGTTGGTCAATGAACCGTTCCTGATTTTGGCGGATGAACCGACAGGGAATCTCGATCCGGGAACATCGCTCGACATCCTGAAACTCTTATTGGATATCAATCACCGTGGAACGGCCGTGCTGATGACCACACACAATTATGATCTGGTTCGGAAAGCTCAGGGAAGGATCCTGCAGATCAAGGATCGACAGGTACGGGAAGTTCAATTGAAGCAGTGATAATTCTTAGTAAACCTTGTCAAGGTTATGATACTGTTCTCAAGAAACCTTGACAAGGTTTAATCATAGTTTCATGACAACACTTGTTCTACACGCTTGATCTCCGGAACATCGCTCAACAATTTCCTCTCCACCCCTGCCCTCAATGTCATCCGCGACATCGGACAGGAGACACATGATCCCACCAGTTTTACCATCACAAATCCATCGTCCGTAATACGGACCAATTCTACATCACCGCCGTCCGCCTGAAGATACGGACGCACAGTGTCGAGAGACTGCTGTACTCGTTCTGTGATCGTCATAAAGATATTGAGCGCCGTCGTTTCCGACAGCGCCGAATAAATTAATTGCTTCCCAGCGATATTTCTATCGGGGCGTTCTGTTTTGAGTAGTTACTGATACTGATCTGAGCGGCAAGATTCTTTGCGATCCCTGTAAAGATCTTCGCCGGTTCGCTCTGCGGTTCCGAGTCTGTGATCGGCCTTCCGGAGTCTCCGCCGGCGCGGATCTTCGTATAGATCGGTATCTCGCCAATGAACGGAACATTGAATTGTTCGGCGACCTTCTTTCCGCCGCCGGTATCGAAGATATTCTCACGCTCGCCGCTCGCACTCACGAAGTAGCTCATGTTCTCCACCACACCAAGGATCGGCACATTCACTTTCTGGAACATCGCCATCCCGCGGCGTGCATCAGCCAGGGACATCTCCTGCGGTGTCGTGACGATCACTGCACCGGTAAGGGGAATCTGCTGCACGATGGTCAACTGGATATCGCCGGTTCCGGGAGGAAGATCGAACACAAGATAATCCAATTCACCCCATTCAACATCCGTCATGAATTGTTTCACGGCACCGCTCGCCATCGGTCCCCGCCAGATCACTGCCTGGGTGGAATCGATGAGGAATCCGATCGACATCACTTTCACGCCGTATTTTTCCAGCGGCACAAGTTTCTGATCATGCATCTGCGGTTTCTCGTTGATGTTGAACATCAGCGGGATACTCGGTCCATAGATATCGCAGTCAATCAGACCGACCCGTGCACCTTCACGAGCGAGCGCGACAGCGAGATTCACCGCGACCGTTGATTTGCCGACGCCCCCTTTACCGCTGGCAACAGCGATGGTATTCTTCACACCCGTCAATACTGGAGTCGCTTGCATATTCATCCGTTTGGAGACACTGGCGGTCATTGTTACATTCAGCTGTTCGATCTCCGGTATGGTCTGCTTAACGACCTGTTCCGCCTGTGCTTTCATCTCATCCTTTACGGGACACGCCGGTGTTGTCAGTTCAATGGAGAAGCTGACGTTCTTCCCTTCGATCTTGATATCCTTCACAAAATTCAATGCCACAATATCCCGGTTCAGGTCCGGATCGCGCACTGCACGCAAAGCATTCAGGATATTTTCACTATTCAACGAACTCATTCGATTTTCCTCTATTAGATATACGAATTATTGATTCACTTGATTCTGATTCTTCCACTCATCAACCCACTCCGCCTGTTTGAACATCTGCGGCACGGCAACCATCCGTCCTCCGAATCCGATATTGCGCCATGTAACCATATTGGTCGTTGTGGTCCTTACATTCTTCAACGCTGCCTCATTAATGATAACATTATATTTTTTCGCTAAAGTTCCAATATATTTGTTCAAAGCATTCTGTTGTTTTTTAGAGAGCAGGTTATACGATATTTCATTTTTTTTGCTGTTAAACTGGGTTTTGACGGAATCATCAACGATCTTTCTTCCGACTACAATAAAAAGTGCGATCCCTTCATCGATCATTTTGGGTCCAACGATCTGATCGAGAGCCGCTGCCGCAGCAAATTGTCCAAAGATGCCCATGCTGCGGATATTCTTCCAATCGGACACTTCTCCGCTGAAAAGAGGGATATTTTTCCTGGAATATACCTGAGCAAGCCGCTCGAACGATTCTCCGTTTGCCAGCCGTTTGAGGATCTGCATGGAAAGTGACACACTATCCACGACCATTGCCTTAACTTTCACCATCATCTCCGCACCGTATTTCAGACCATTCGAAACGAACTCATCCTCGATCTCCTTCTCTGTGACGGTGACCGTATCCATGATCATCCTGGAAAGAAGCCAGTTCTTTCGGCTGTCCATCCACACGGAAAGATCGTGGCGCACCTTCGTTGATTGATTCAAATTCTGTCGGAGTCCTTCACGAGAAAGCAGTTCGTTCTGAATGACCGTTTTGATATTGTTATTCAGCACGATCCTGATATGTTCCGGGACCAATGACGGAAAAATGATATTATTATTTCCGAGTCCGACCAGGACATCATTCAGCGTCATATTCCCTGTCGATATCGTGATGAACGGTTTTGACAACTCAGCAGAGAACTTCTTCATCAGCAGTTCGACCGCTGAGGAGGGCAATCGGTATGATCCGTTCGTAGCATAATTAAGGGAATCCGACCGGAGCATGGCAATGACAGAATCTGCCAGCGGATAGAATATGAGCGGATCCGCTTCCGCACGCTGTGATGCAGTGACATCAGAAAAAGATTTTTGTGCTATCACCTTTTCGTGGCGATCACGGATAATGTTCTCGATCTTATGAACTCGGTCCGGATGGGAGAATTTGATATTCTGAGGTTCGTTCTCCCATTTCAGCAGACGGAACATGACCATACCGAATTCCGTGACGACCGGCTGAGAGAGACTGTCCTTACCGATGGTAAATACCGCATCCTCGATCATCTTTTCCGATGAACCGTATTTTATCTCGAGTGTATCGACAGGAACAAAGAGCGAATCCTTAAACCGGTCGAACACCGTCGATTTATTCCTGTTCTGCGCCACTTTTTTTCGCAGCAGATTCGCATCTCCCTTGGAAACAACAGCAAGGACCTGAACAGTCACAAGATACGGGAACCGCTGCATCCCCTCTCTGCGTTCTGCATCTGATACTGTAATCTTAGGTATGACCTGTTGTTTATAGTATTCATCACGAACGAACAACCGTTCGAGATTGCGCTGCAGTTTTACCGATTCAGAATCATTGCCGAGTCCCAGTGATGCTGCTTCAACAGAGAGAAGTTTTTCTGCTACCATTGAACGAAGGAATTCCAATTTCACCGATCCGTTCAGCGACGGCTGATCTTTTTTAGGCCAGGGCATCAACTCAAAGCGTTCCAGGAAATCCGCGCTATTGATGACCGATGAACCGACCCTCGCAAGTGTGTCGACCGGCAGGACCGAAGAACGGTTCTCATACTGTGCATATGCACAGATCGTCAAAACCACAAGCGCGGCGACGAACCTCATGAAACGTGTTTCCCCGTCAATTCAAATACAGCTTTACAGTAGAGTTCAGAGGTCTTATTGATGATCTCATCCGGCATGACCGGTCCGGGAGGACGTTTGTTGAATTTAATGGAAAGAAGATAATCGCGGACGAACTGTTTATCGTAACTGTCCTGAGCCTTACCGGGAGCGTAGGTTGATTTCGGCCAGAAGCGGGACGAATCCGGAGTGAGGAGTTCATCGATGAGCATCAATTGACCATCCTTCATTCCAAATTCCATCTTCGTATCCGCAATGATGATCCCTTTCGATTCAGCGATCTCTGATGCACGGTGGAAGATCTCCTTGGCGACCCTGCTGACCTCTTCACTCCGCTCTTTCCCTTCTCTGGTGATCATCTGTTCAAATGAAATGTTCTCATCGTGAACACCGAGGTCAGCTTTCGTTGAAGGAGTAAAGATCGTTTCGGGAAGCCGTTCGCTCTCTTTAAGCCCCTTCGGCAGCTGAATACCGCAGATAGCACCGGTCTCCTGATAATCGACCCAGCCCGAGCCGGAGATATATCCGCGGACGATACATTCAACGGAGAGCGGTTCCGTCTTTTTCACCAGCATACTGCGTCCTTCAAGATCGCTCTTGTATTGATGACAGACCGCAGGAAAATCATTCACATCCGTCGAAACGACATGATTCCGGATGATGTCCTTTGTCTGTTCGAACCAGAATGCAGAGATCTGAGTGAGGACCTTTCCTTTGAACGGAATGCCCTGCGGCATTACAACGTCGAATGCGGAGAGACGATCCGTTGCAACAAACAGCAGATACTCGCCGACATCATAGATATCGCGGACCTTGCCTCGTTTCAGGAAATTGAGATTGGGGAAATTCGTTTCGGTCAGGACATTCATGTTCTACTCTTGAATAAAATGACATTCACGCTGAATGGCGTCGTTCAATAGATTGAGATATTCTTCTTTCGGGATCTCGATACAGCCAAGCGTATCGAGGTGAGAATTGGTGTATTGCGTATCCAGCAGGACAAATCCACGTTCCTTCATTCGTTTCACGAGCGCGACGAGTGCTGCTTTGGATGCATCGGTGACACGGCTGAACATCGATTCGCCGAAGAACGCACCGCCGATCGTTACACCATACAATCCGCCTGCAAGTTTGCCGTCATGCCAGGCTTCAACACTATGGACGAATCCCAAACGGTGAAGGTTCAAATAACTTTGGATGATCGTTTCCGAGATCCAGACATCTTTCCGGTCGGCACAGGCTCTTATCGTTCCTTCGACATCGGCATTGATCCTGATATGGAAGATGCGTTTGCGAAGGGTCTGTTTTAGACTGCGCGAGACCTTCAGTCCGTCGAGAGGAATGATCCCTCTCATCTCCGGGGCGAACCACCGTATCTCACCGTCACGTCCATCCGCCATCGGGAACATTCCCCCGCAGTAAGCACTGAGGAGCGTTTCCGGATCGATAATGGTATGTCCTTCAGGTGATGTAGTAAATATTCTCACGGGTATAAATTCCAATGCCGAGCTTTCATTGTGCATGAAGAACTCGGCATTGGGGTAATTGTGGACCTATGGAACCGGAACAAAGGACATTATTCGTCGCCGAAACTTGTTCCGACCGCACGGGCAGTCCGGATGATCTCACCATCCACCGGCACGAGCCGCTGTTTGGAGATCGCATCTTTGATCGCAACGCTGTTCACGTGCAATCCGCGCAGACTGACCATTCTTCCGAATTCCCCTTTCACTGCAAGTTCCACGGCTTTCGTTCCATAGCGTGTCGCGAGAACGCGATCGAATGCTGTGGGACTTCCGCCGCGCTGCAAGTGGCCGAGGATGGTCGTGCGTGTCTCCAGACCGGTCTCCTGCGAGATACGGCGGCCGACATGCTCACCGATACCGCCGAAGCGGATCGGATCGGTGCGTTTCACATCTGTCTCTTTAATGACGATCTCTTCATCGGCTGCTTTTGCGCCTTCGGCGATACAGACGATGGAGTAACGGTTACCGCGTGTACTGCGTTCGATCACACGGCGCATCACGCTCTCCCACTTGAACGGGAGTTCGGGAAGCAGAATGATATCCGCTCCGCCAGCAAGTCCTGCTTCGAGTGCGATCCATCCTGCATAGCGTCCCATCACCTCGATCACCATCACGCGATGGTGAGCAGATGCGGTCGTGTGCAGACGGTCGATCGCTTCCGTTGCGATGGACAGTGCTGTGTCGAATCCGAATGTCTGATCCGTTGCATCAAGATCGTTGTCGATCGTTTTCGGAACGCCGACGATGTTCATTCCAAGATCGGAAAGCTTATTGGAAATGTGCATCGTACCGTCGCCGCCGATAGTGATCAGCGCATCGAGGCCCCAGCCCTTGTAGTGTTTCAACACGCGAGCCGATGCATCGACGATCTCGATACCGTTCATGCCTTCTGTCGGATAGTGGAATGGGTCCCCTTTGTTGGACGTCCCCAATATCGTTCCGCCTTCTCCGATGATCCCCGCGATATCATCGCGCGAGATCTCTCTCATTTTTCCTTCAACAAATCCTTCAAATCCATCTTCAATACCGACGATCGTCAGACCGAAATCATTCATTGCCGGTTTTGCAACGCCGCGGATAACAGCGTTCAAGCCGGGACAGTCGCCGCCGCCGGTTAAAATTCCAAGCCGTTTTATCTTTTTATTATTCATATTGTAAGCATTTTCTCCAGTGTGAACGTAACAATGTAATAAATTCCCACAACTCTTAAAAGTTATTTTTTGGATAAGAAAACCGCTTTTTCCAAAATCTCTTGATTATGTAAAGAATCTTTTACGGTGATGACCGGTTCTGTCCCATTCAGTATACAGTCGGAAAAATGTTCGACCTCCAACGTATAAAGATTCGGAACGCGGAATGTCTCCCGTTCCGTAGAATCAACAAGACCGTTCTTTCCGCGTTTGATCTCGATGAACGTTTCTGTGTTGCTGGGAGTGAACTGATAGGCGGAGATCGATCCGGTTGTGCCGATGAATTCAATGAATGATTCACGGTACGGGGTCTCATACGAAGTATAGACCGTCGCCAGGGTGCCTTGTGAGAATCTAAGCGATAATACCGAGGTCCGCTCCACATTTTCTGCCGAATTGTCGGGATTCATCAGACTCTTCACATCGACGACATGATCGTCATTCAGCACAAATCGAATCGTATCAAGAGAATGTATCCCGATATCGAACAACGGTCCCCCTCCCGCAGTCCCTTTATCCAATACCCATGAACGATTCGACAAACCGACATTATAGACAAAATGCGACCGCGCGTAGGTCACTGTGCCGATCGCACCCGATTGGACCAACTCTTTCAGACGCTGATTGAGCGGTGAGAATCGAAGCATATGACCTGTCATAAACTTCACACCGGATACGCGGCAGGCATCGGTCATTTCGACTGCCTGATGCAATGAGACCGCCATTGGTTTCTCCACCAAAACGTGTTTCCCTGCTTTTGCTGCAGCGATCGTTTCGGAGTGATGACTGGAATTTGCTGAAACAATGAATACGGCATCGACCTCATTCGACTGCACAAGAGATTCTACTGAATCGTAATACAATGGAACGGAATACTCTTCCGCTTTCTGCTTCGCCGCATCCATAGAACGTTTTTGGATCGCAACGATCTCAGAGTTCTTTGCCAACCGAATTGCCGGAAGGATCGCACGTTCTGCGAATGCGCCAAAACCTATGATGCCGTATCGGATCTTTTTCATCTATCACTTTCGAATGATAATGGGCTTTCATTAAAACTACTGCCCGAGTTTGGTAATGAGTATTTCCAAACAGACATTTCCGTCCGTGTTCTTCTCAATGTGCTGAGATGGTCCTGGGCGTGAATTTTTCGACCCTGTGTTCAACCGGAGGAACGGTCTTCAAGAAACGGTAGATCGCAATAATATCATCATCCTTCAAGCCGGAGAACAGCATCCACGGCATGGCGGTATTCAATTCTCCGGCGTTCACATTTTTATTCCTGCTCACACTGTCTCGGTATTGTGTGAACATTTCCACAAAGATCTCTTCGGTCCAGCCGCCGATACCTGTTTCGATACTCTGCGTGATATTGGCGGACCGGACGACATCGCCGGTCAACGGATTTTGGAATTCCATACCTCCGGCAAAATCCATTCCCGGCAGTCTCCCTCCTTTATCATCCATCGGTGTATGACAATCCGTGCAGGCGGCGATCGTCACGAGATATTTTCCATACGCCATTGTATCTTTTTTTGATGGAATGATCATCGGGTCCGCAGCATCTTTCGGGATCGTCTTCACGATAAGGTTGAGCG
Organism: Bacteroidota bacterium; assembly: GCA_049317705.1. Taxonomy (GTDB): domain Bacteria; phylum Bacteroidota; class Ignavibacteria; order UBA10030; family UBA8401; genus UBA8401. The sequence continues at coordinate 12,390 of JBMOHT010000005.1, forward strand.
GAAAATCCAGCTGGGACTCAGGATACGCTTCCGAAGGAACTTCCGGCAGCGTGCGGAGATACGCGATCACCGCTTTGACATCTTCAGGATCCATTTTAGCATAAGCGGGATACGGCATAAGGGGGAAGATCGCCTTTCCATCCTTCGTGACGCCGGATGTGATCAAGCGGTACAGTTCACCATCGCTCCAGTTCTTAAGATTGAACGGAGTGATATTCTTAGCGTAGATCGTCCCGGGAAAGTTTGCCGTCGCTTTGTCGAACTTCTCTCCCCCTTTTCCCTCTGTTCCCGGAATGATCGGTCCGGCGAACTTTGTCCAATCACGGGTGGAATGACAGTCGATACAACCGACAACGTGATTCACAAGATACGCACCGCGTTCGAGTCTGGCGGGCGTTGCTTCAACAGTGAGCGATTGCGGAGAAGAGACTTTCGGAAAGGCAAAGTTCAAATACGCAACCAGACATACGATGATCACACCAACGGCACCGATCACATAACCGGCGATACGCAGGACTTTTTTCAATGTTCCCTCTTAATATTGTTGAAAATTGTGTTCTAAATTAGAAATATTTTCTTGATTGTCAAACCAATTGAGCGGTATCTTGTAGTATGATCATCCCGCTGTATATTCTGAAACGTCACGCCGCTCCTTTCTTCGGCTCATTCTTCTTCCTGATGTCGGTCTTCGTGCTCCAATTCGTCATGAAGTTCATGGATCAACTCGTGGGAAAAGGTCTCAGCGGTGCCGTTATTGCTGAATTGATGATGCTGAATCTTGCCTGGATGATGGTGCTTGCAGTTCCCATGGCGGTGCTCGTGGCAACATTGATGGCGTTCGGAGCTATGGCCGCAACCAACGAAGTGACGGCGATGAAAGCCGGCGGCATCAGTCTGTATCGAATGATGGTTCCCGTTGCGATCGCTTCGCTCGTTGTGACGTATCTGATGATCGAATTCAATAATAAGGTCCTTCCCGAAGCGAATCACCGTTCCAAGACACTCACCATCGATATCCGGCGTAAGAAACCGACACTTTCGCTTGTCCCCGGTCTTTTCAATCAGGATATGAATGGGATGAGCATCCTCGTACGCAAAACATTCGAGGAATCGAATGAATTGGAAGGCGTTACCATCTATAATCATACCGATCCGAACAAGAATACGGTGATCACGGCCCGACGTGGGAAACTCTCATTTTCCGGGGACTATCAAAAATTAGTGATGGATCTGTATGACGGCGAGATCCACGAAGTGGACCATACAAAACCGACGGCATACCGTATCATCCATTTTCAGCGTCAGCGGATCTCGACCGTGACCGAAGGATTCGATTTTGAGCGCTCAGCCGTCGATCAGTTCTCACGGGGCGACCGTGAACTCAGCTCCGGCGAAATGCTCTATATGGTGGACAGTCTGAAAGGGATCACGGCAGATGCCCGGATGAAGATCATCGAACATACCGAGGCCCTGAACCAGAAAGTGTTCTATGGTTCCGTGGATTCAACATCTCCGTCACGGACCTTTTGGAAGAACATCGAACAATACACCGACATGAAAAGTCAGTTGATGTTCTACCGCAATAATATCGAAAGTGAATATTCCAGTATCGATTATCAGAACAAGCAGATCAGGGAATATCTCGTGGAGATCCACAAGAAATATTCCATTCCGGTCGCATGTTTCATCTTCATCCTCGTCGGTGCTCCGCTGGGAGTGATGGCGCGCCGCGGCGGATTCGGAATCGCAGCATCATTGAGTCTGGGATTCTTCCTCCTCTATTGGTCCTCGCTCATCAGCGGCGAGAAACTAGCGGACCGGCATGTGATCGAACCTTGGTTCGGTATGTGGGCCGCCAATATTGTATTAGGGATCTTCGGGGTATTCATCACCTATAAGGTGGGGAAAGAGAATATCGAACTGAATTTCGACTGGTTCACCCGGTGGATACCGAAAAAATTACTGGAGAGATTCACACGATGAAGATCTTCGACCGGTACATCCTGAAGCAGTTCATCATCACGACCATCTTCGGTCTGATCACTTTCATGGCGATCTTCGTGATCATCGATCTGATGGAGAATCTGGACGATTTTCTGGACAATAATGTCGCCAATCCGATCATCCTGCAATACTATCTTGCGTTCCTTCCGGAGATCATCAAATTGATGACGCCGGTGGCCGTGCTGCTCGCAAGTCTGTTCACCACCGGGAAACTTGCATCGAACAACGAGCTGACCGCCATGAAGGCCGGCGGGATGAGCATCTACCGCTACATGCTGCCGATCATGAGCGTTGTACTTCTGATCAGTTTAGCATCGGTCTATTTCAACGGCTGGATCGTTCCATATGCCAATCAGCACAAATTCTCCATCGAGCGGAGATATCTGAACAAGAATCTCGAATCGACCGCACGGACGAATATCTATCTGCAGGACGGAAAACGGAGGATCGTCTATATTGCATTCTTCGACAGAATGAGCGGAAACGGAACGCGGACCTCCATCCAGGAATTCACCGATTCAACCCTCCACTCCATCTCACAGCGGTGGGACGGACTGCAATTCTCATGGGACAGCACGAAGCAGAAATGGACGATGCGCATCGGAGAACACCGGATCCTCAATCCTGCCGGTGAGACACTGGAACGGTTCGATGAAATAACGTTCTCTGATCTGACATTCGGACCGACCGACATCGTAAAGAAAGTGGAGAAACCGGAAGAGATGAATTACACGGAGCTGGCCAATTTCATCACCCGTCAGCAGAACAGCGGAAATGATGTCGCGCGCTGGATGGTGGACTATCACAATAAAGTGGCATTCCCGTTCGCGAGCGTGATCGTTGTTCTGTTCGGCATCCCGTTCTCTTTCGGGAAACGGAAAGGGGGCATCGCGATCCAGGTGGGCGTTTCTGCAGGGATCGTCTTCATGTATCTGGTCTTTATGAAGATCAGCAATGTCTTCGGTTATAACGGGGACTTGAATCCCCTGCTCACTGCGTGGCTGGCCAATATCGTCTTCTTTACGGCAGGAGTAGTGAACATCCTTCGCGTGAATAAGTGACCGACCGAAGTTCCACGAAACAACAATGCCGCACTATATATCACGTGCGGCATTTCTTTTATTGCAACCTCATTTCATCTTGTTAAAACCCAACACTCACTTTCAATTCCGACATCATCCTCTCACCTTCGGGACTCTGCAGCGGTCTCACCTGCACTGTCGCCACAATAGAGTTATTATAACTTGCGGTGGAGAGCATAGCATCGAATGCGCTGAGGATATGATTGATCAGCAGTGCTTTCATCGCAAAACTTGCAGCATAATAGTAATCGTTCGCTTTACCACGGTCCACTGCGTAGTTCAATAATTGCTGCGGGATCATTTCATCATATCTGCCGGCATCAGAGACGGGAACACCGTTAGCATCCTGCGGATATTGGTCCCAGCCGAATTTGAACTGATTATATTTTCCGATCAATTCATAATACTGCTGTTCTCTGAACTTCGGCAATTGATGGGAGAAACCGAGCGTGTGATTCCCGTAATCTCCCCGCTCCCATGCATTGATCTGACTGAAATCGTTGTTCGCAACCTTTGCATAATCCATACTCGTCGGAAGGTTCGGTTTGTAATCGACCACGCCGTGCTGTTCGATCCATTTTGCGTACCGCACCGCGCTCCAATGTGCTTCTGCATACCGTTGGAAATCCGCCGTTCGCCTATCGGCGGTCTTATTACTGATGACCGCATATGCTGCAAATGCTGCTTCCGCCGCCAGGAACACGATGGCCTTAGTGTAATGTTCCGTTCGGTATTGTCCTGCCCCGGGTATGATGAGCGAATAGAGACCGTTGAGCATCGGATTCTGCTTTTCAATTCCATTCGCAAAGACCGGATTCCCTGTGGCTGCGGAGTCGTTCATTGTATGAACGATATCCCAGCGGAAATTTCCCGTCAATTTTTTTTCACCGGCCAGTATCGTAGACATTCCGGCAACGAAAAGTATCATCAGCACTATCAGCTTATTGACCATTGAAATCCCTCACGAGTCGTTTGATATCGTTGCTGAAATCGAAACCGAAGAGCACGCCGAAGTAGAAGCGCCATTCCTTCCCGTAATTTGCGGTGATATTTCTTTTGCTGTAGCTGAATGAATCTAGACCGTATGTTCCGTTGAAGAATATCCTTGTCGGATATGCATACCACGAGAACGCATCAAGACGAAGTTCAAAACCGACGTCGCGCTTGAAGTTCCTGATATCGGGAGTTCCGTTCCACGCGTTGCCCATGTCCGCATGGAATTCGCCGTAGAGTCTGTCGAAGTACAGCTGGAATATCCGGAAGTCGATATTCTCCCAGATGGGGAAACGATATGCGACATTCACTGTTGCAAGGTCATTTCCTTCGATGGAATAGAACGGATACCCCTTCATACCGACAAGACCGCCGGCGTAGAAATTGAAGAAGTCCGGCTGATCAGGACCGAAGATCGTTCCGCCGCGAAGCGTGACCGACAGTGTGTGCTTCCAGAACGGAAGTTTCAGATGTTCGGTATAGCGTGCCTCCAACCGCGAGAATGTGTAGGGGAATAATTTCAGATGAACGCCGGTCTCGGTCACTTCCGCTTCTGAATATCCATCCGCATTCTCGCGCGTAAATTTGTTGAACTCCTGATCGAGTCTGAACGCGAACGTTCTGCCGACCGGATTGATCTCGCGTGTTCTTGAGGGAGCGATCATTTCGATCCTCCATTGCAGCGAAAGATTGTTCCCAATGAAATAATCCTCTTTGGAAGCACTTGCCGGTGTCGGTGCATGCGTTTCATCGCCCGGCACGATGAAGAAATCAAATCCTGATGAATAGATACTGTGCGAATATGCAAGTGTCAACACATCGATCGGCGAGAATACATGACCCTTAATGAGAAAATCGACTTCGAATAATGACAAAGTCGTGCCGGTGGAAATGGTATCATTCCCGAGTCCGAACCGTGTGGTACTCTTCCTGGAAACGTTATACAGTTCCAATGCGAATGTCGGATGAAGTCCCAGCTGATGGAAACCGAACACGCGGTCACGATATTCGAATGTAAGGAACAGATCGCGCTCAAAGATATGATTGATCGCCGCTCCGCCGAACATGTTGTATTTTTCCAGCATGTCTGATGAGACAAAATAGAAGCCCGGCTTCAGGAAGTCGAGTCCGCTGCTTTTAGTATTATAGTTGTCGATGCGCAGGAATGGAATGATCGATGTCGTGGTAAAGACATTCTTATACGGTTTAGCTTCCGCCTGCGGAACATCATTGTCATTGTAATTGCGGAGTGCTGCAAAATCGAACTGATTCCGTGCAAGCGAAGGATCGATCTCCGTCTTAGCAACAGGGCGCTGATACACATAGGACGATGAGGAATAATCCGCCGGAGACGGCACATCGATCATCTTCAGTTTGTATCCTTTGGAAGTATAGAGCGAATATGCAATTGCCCCATAGGAAGAAACAGAAGGCATGAAAGCTCCCCCGAGCACATTCGTCAACTGCACGACGGTACCGGATTTCAAGTCCTTTTGGTAGAGATTAAAGATCCCAGTACGATCGGATGCGAAAATGATCCCCATGCCGTCAGCAGAGAATATCGGATCACGGGTATCATCATCACCGGATTCAATGAATAATACCATCCCGCTGTCGCTCGGAACCCACGCGATATCCTGTCCGTCTTTCACCGAATATCCAAAGACGATCAGACTTCCTTCCGGGGACCAGTGTGGATTATAACTCTGTTCGCCGTTATGGAACGCCGTGAGTTGTTTGAAATTATTCCCTGCACTGTCCACTCTTCCAAGGTTCACCGTTCCGTCCCCTTCGAAGGTAAAGACGAGTGATGCGCCGTCCGGCGACACACAAGCAGAGATAGCGCGTCTACCGTAGGTAATGCGTGTCTCTTCCTCTTCTTTCAGATCATAGGAATAGATATCGGAGATCTCCGAACCGTTCGGATTTTCATGGGAGTGTTTCGTGTAGTACAGTTTGTTGCCGTCCGGCGACCAGGATATCTGCGAACGGACACCGGGAACGAGAGACTTTGATTTTTTAGTTTCAAAGTTTCCCACCTCAAGACCAGACGTTCCGAGATAATCCGATTCGCCGTTCGTTGCATAGGCGATCCGTTTCCCTTCGGGAGAGAACGCTGTATACAGATTGGCAAATCCCGGTCCCTCAACGATTATGCTATCATCTTCCAAAAGGAAATTCCTTCCTTCAACAAGATTGGCTCTGATACTTTGTGTCCGGCTGAGATACCGTGCAGTAATGGAGTCCTTCCACTCTTGATACAGATCTTTCCCGCTCATGCCGAGGGTCAATTCGATCGCCTGATCGATCGTCACATTATTCACACGGGAGATATTCTTTGCGATCTTCGGGATAGCGTCCTGTCCGTACCGTTCGGAAATGAATTTCGTCAAAGCGAATCCCGCATTGTATGACGACTCATTCCCGAGTGACGTCTTGCCGAAGACGCTCATCTCGCTCCACGAGAGCATCGCGGAATCGAGCACATACGAACGGAGGATCATATCACGGTGCGAATCCCATTTGTCATAACTCAATTCCGGTCTATTATACTGCGCAACACCTTCGGCGAACCAGCTGGGAATGATGAATCCGGAGATCGGATACGACACAACGGTATTCGGATATCCATACAGAACATCCTGCCGCCGTTCCTCCTCATAGTTGAGCCATTGAAGATAGAACCCCGGGAAGCGTCTGCCGAATTTCATGGAGGTCTGTATCTGGATGATGTGTGTGAATTCATGCGTGATCACATTCCTCAACCAGTTATGCGAACCGCGGAAGATGAAATCGAGAGAGGGTGCCCAGATCTCGATCTTGTTATCGAAGAAATATGCCGCTCCGTTGGAGTAATCGTCATAATCTTTGATGACAAAATTCACTTTATGATCAGGTTCATGCTGGTAGAGTGTGGTAACAGGACCGTAAATATCCTCCGCCACCTTCGCGATAACGTTCGCAGTCCTCTCCGCCCCCTGGTGGTAGTGCACGAAGAAATGAGCGGTCTCGATCGACTTCCAGTTCAGTTCACCGTGATTATAATGTTCTTCCTGAGCAACACTCTTCAGTGAGAACAGTGCCGGAACAACTAACAATAAAAGAATAGTACGACGCATCATCAGAGTTATTCGCCTGTCGTAAATGAATATGATGAAATATAATCCAATGAATTCCCGGCAGCCGATTTCAGCGCACTGTTCAATGTTACGGTATAATTGGTGAGAGGCTGCATAGGCGCATCGGGCTTGAAAGTGACCATTTTATTCTTATTGGAGTAGAAGAACCTCCCGGCAACCGCCGGAGATATGCTTAATCCGGAAGGAACTGATGACGTGTCGCACTTCGTATTGAATGCTAACTCGATATTGGAATGCCGTGATACTTTGTCGTAATAGTACGGAAGGAATTGTTTCAACCGGAATCCTTCCGTGGTGAATGTAATTGCATATTCCTTCGTGAGCGAGCTTCCCGACAGCGACTTGATGTTTGTATTCAATGAGATCGTATAGGTGGTCTTCTCTTTGAGCGGTTCAAGAGGAGTGAAACTGAAAGAATTACTGTAATAATTGAAAATTCCATTGACTGCCGGTGTAATGGATACTCCTCCAGTGACCGATGAATTCTGAACTGTAGAATTGAAATAGAACCAAAAATTGTTCTCTAATGGAAAACCGGATTGTCCCTCACTCGGAGACACGCTGGTCAATCTGAATATCCCCGATTTGAAACTGTAATTGTACGCCGTTCCAAGAGAATTCCCGTATTTATCCGCCGCCGTTGCGGCCAGCGTCACGGTATAGACAGTATTCTCGGCATAATTTGCATTATTGTAAAAGACCACCATCATTCCATTATTCTCAAGATACCAGTTCCCGGAGACGGCAGGAGTGATGGACAATTTTGAAATGATATTGGTATCGACCTGACTGTTGAACTTCAGCCGAACTTCATGATAGGAGGACGACAGACTGTCTTTTGGTAACGCAGAAATGACGTTGAAAGAGTTTCCCATCGAGAATGAGAATTGATAATCCTTGCTGAGATATTGATTGTGGATATCCTGCACCAGTGACGATACAGTGACAGTATATGTCCTGCCTATGCGGAAGATGGGCATCGAGTAGTAACTCCCGCCGTTCACATACTGCACCATAAAATTATAGATACCGGTCTGATCGTTGTATGAATAATTCGTAACCATCACCGGTTCATCGAATCCGGTGATCTTGACATTCTCTTCGTTCAACATTCCATCCTTCATCAATTTGTTGAACTGGATCTTGAAATGAGGATAGCCGTACATTCCTTCACCGTTATAGAGACCGGTGTACGGTCCAACAGTGTTATTTGCAGGATATGTAAAGATCACTGCAGGCCTGATGGATGGATCATAGAGACTGCCCAAGCCAGGGACCAGGATTGGATCCTGTTCTTTGCAGCCCTGTGCTGCGAATGTTGCAGTGAGTAAAATTACCAGAGCAGTCTTCATCATTACTGTTTTCATCTTGATCTCACGATAGGTCGTTGGAGTGGTGCTATTTCACGACCGCGATCTTTACGATCTGGCTCATCTCTTCCCCGCTGCCGGCAGCCGTGATCTGTGCAAAATAGATTCCGCTTTGGATGCCGGAGATATTCCACGGCACCTCATTGTCCACGCCGACATAGTTCGTTCCCTTCAATTCCGCCACCAGCTCACCGGCAAGATTTACGATCGTGATCTTCACCGTTGCGGCCTTGCCGAGGAAATACCGGATGTTCGTTGTTCCGCTGTAGACGGGATTCGGCCAGTTGTAAGCGAATTTTTTGGGAAGCAGTTCCGCTGATTTTTTATTGGATGAAGTCGTTGCCGTTTGATAATTGCTGTGGAATTCATCAACAAGCGATCCTTTCCAGTAGATCTTGGATGTATCGATCAGACCTGCGATCTTCCATGTGTAAAGCGAACTGTCCGTCGATGCGACGGAAAGATATTCATTCCATAACAGCGGCGATGATACGATGCCTCCTGTCTGCAGCGGGAATCCTGCAGCGGTCTCTCCTTTGCCGTTGACTGCGTAGAGATGTCCATTCGTCGTTCCGAAGAAGATCAATACGTCGTCGCTGCCGTTCTTCTTTGCGATCACCGGCGAGCCGACAACAGAACCGCCGTCCTTCACTGTGAACGGAAAATGTTCGATGATGACACCGTTCGGACTGAACGCATATAATTTATTCCCCGCGCCGATGATGTAATCGAATTCCCCGTCGCCGTTCACATCATACACTGCGAATGCGCCCGTGATCTTTTCCGGCACACCGTAATACTCTATCGGATCGGTTGGTGAGGAAAAGCGATAGAGCCCGAAGGTATTGTCATTCAAGAGAAGATAATTTGCCGATGCACTGCGTGATGTGAATGCTGCAATGGTCTTCCCGTTGAGCAACGATCTCGTTGCGATATTGCGCACAGAGTCACTTGAGTAGCCGATATACAGATCGGACAACGATAATCCTGCGACCGGTGATGAGAAGTATTGGATGGAATCCTTCAGCCACGTGTTCGGCGCTGTGCGGTAATAATCGAGTCTTCTTCCTGCGGCATCACCGGCAAGGATGTGACTTTGTCCGTTCGCTGCGGTTGTATACGATACCGGCGGAGTCGTGAACGGAGAAGAATTCACTGCTGAATAAAGTGTATCCGCCAGTCCGTCCGCATTGGCATCCGCCGCGGAGAATATCAGCAGCGAATTTCCCTGGAGAGCAGCAAGTGCGGTGGACGACAGTGAAATGATCTTCAATGGGACCGGCTGGAATCTTCCGCCCGCTTTGGAGAAGAGTCCGGTGGCATTATTGAGGAACGGAGTGAAATCATCCTTGAGCACATAGATGGAATCACCGGAAGTATAGATGAATTCTTTCTTCCCGTCATTATTCAGATCGAAGCTGGTCGGCGCGTCGTTACTGTTCAGTTTCACATTCTTCCGTTTGATCACTTTCGCGGACTGGATATCCGAAGTACCGATCACTGCATCGAATGTCATGCGCGCGGATTGTCCGGAAAAGTTCTTCAACGTAACAAGTGAATGCGCACCTGAATTGGAGAGGGAATTCGGTATCGACTGCTCGGAGAACTCATTCTTATAGAGAGGGAAACTATTTCCTTTATACCAATAATCGAACGGCCATCCGTCCTCGCTGCCTGAGGCAGGACTGCCGAAATCATATGACTGGCCGATATCCTGCGACCCGTCGGCTTCCTCAAGATCCACCCCCCGCTTTGCAGAATTCGCATTGATCGTGTTCGTCGGGAGCGTGTTCTTTATGATCCCTTCATCGATATGCCAAATGAGGATGCCGCCGAGATAATTGTTATTCGCGTTGACCACACCCGGCAGACTCCAATCCAATTCATCAACATTGGTGATCACACCGTATGCTGAATCGATATTGGCATTGGTGAAATACTCTTCATCTTTTGTGAAGGTTTTGATCAAAGTCTGTCCGTTCCATTTCATCGTAACGGATTGACCATCCCCCTTCACATCACGGAAACGATTCTCGACCAGGAAATATTCTTTGGCACTGATCGGTATACGATAGATGGTATCATTCCCTGAGTCATATTTCCCGACCGCCGGCATACCGAGTGAAGCGCTCACCGGAACGTCGATCGGAACCGACCAACCGAGATAGATCTTTTCCCACGCACTTGGTTCGGGAGGACAGATTCCGGAGAAACTGAAGATCGATTGTCCGTCCATCAGACCGAATCTACCGATTGCAGATTTCCCTGTTTTGGTATCGAACAGATCGGGCAATCCCAAATGACTGCCGATACTTGCCACGAGCAGTCCATTGATGCCGAGTTTCAGAACGAAATCACCGTTCACGGAAGGGATCCTGCGAACCTCTGTTTCCGGCAGGACCACCGTGTTGGTGATTTTGAACGATGAATTTGCCAGCGTCACTCCCTGATACGACGGTCCAAACAATCCCTTCAATGCATCGAGACTAAAATAGAGTGACGGAAGATCCATCGGTGTCGGATCGTATCCAAGCGCGGCACGAAGGTCGATATCTTTTCCCACGCCGGCATGGATGATTGCGAACATATCGTAGTTCTGGAATGGGTATCCCGGATAGAGCGAGTCAGCAGCTTTCCAGGACTCTTCCACCATCTGTGCGAGCGGAAGATTTCCCGAGATCACGGCATAATCCTTCATCGTTTTTTTCAATGTGATCACATTTCCAAGGACCGTTGCTGCGATGGAGAATTTTCCGTTCGATGCTTTGGTAAAATAATTCTGAGCGAAAGTAAAATGGTCCGCGACATAAGCGGAATCGTGGGGCGGTGAGTCGATGATCCTCTCCGTTGTTGGTCCGAGATCGAACTGTCCGTTCCCCGATGTCCGTGAATCATTGTCCGTTTGGAACTGGACACGGATGACGAGGACTTTGAGCGTTCCGGATGCGGTTGCCATCCGAACCGATTTGGCAGGGACCTGCACACCGGCGCGAAGAGGATGCGAGAATTTTTGCGGGAACAGGGTCTGCACGAAAATCAGCAGAAGAAGAAGGATTGTATTTTTCATTTCACTTCGATTTTGAAAGTGCACCGGCAGTGCGGCAGCGGCAAAGGCTGCCGCTCCGCAGGATCGATCGCAGAACTGTTACAACAGGTCATTCCACAGGATGAGCAGAGTGAAACGCAGGGTCTCAGACAAGGGGTGATTCTCCTCTTTCGCGGAGATGTAGCTGAAATCGAATCCGTAGATATCATACCGGAGTCCGGCACCGAATGTCATAAAATTACGATTTCCGTTGGCGGGATCCTCAAGGAAATATCCCATACGCAGCGCAACTTTTTTATCATACCAGTATTCGAGTCCGACCGAGGTCGTGATGAATTTGATATTCTTATTGAGCGAGTTCTTGGTGAACGATGTAATGATGGACTTCGGCAGTTCATGTGAAGCACCGTTCGGTTCACGATAAACGAGCAGTTTCGCAAAGTCGACCGCGATCGTAAGACTGTTGTACTCATCCTTCATCGGGATGATGCCGAATCCTACGCGTAATTGTGTCGGCAGCGGATCGGCCTGTGCTGCGTCGATATAGGTCACTTTCGGGCCGAGGTTCGAGACATTCACGCCCATACTGAAGAGGTTACCAATGTCCTCATCCGTAAAAGGGATCACCAGCGATTTCGGTTTGTACAGGAATCCAATATCAAAACTGAAATCGTTCGCTATTCCGGAACCTTTTTCATTCGCGGTCCCGATCGGCGAGAGACTGGAATTGATATACCGAAGGTTCAGTCCAAGTCCAAAATCCTCCGTTACCTGCGCACCGTATCCGGCGGTGACGGCAAATTCGAATCCTTTGAATTTATCAACGGCATCCGGTCCTTTTTCTGTTGTAACGATGAACTCACCAAGGTTCAGATAAGTGATACTTGCGCCGAATGTTCCGCCGTATTCCGGCATTTCCTGTTTGATATTGAAATAATCGTAGAACAGGTCCGAAAGGTTGAACTGAGGAAGCCAATTCGAGTGTGTGATACTCACTTCTCCCCCTTTTTGGAATGCGAGTCCTGCCGGATTCCAATGGATGGATGCTGCATCATCGGCGATTCCGGTCCCGGTCTCTCCCATTCCGCTGGCGCGGGAATTCGGCGAGATCATTAAGAACGGAACGGCGGTGGATCCGGCCTGACCGAACGCAGTCTGAGTGAAATTCAACAAGAATAGAACCATCCCAACTGCACTGAACACCTTTTTCATGTATATCTCCTGAGTAATTGATGCTATTTTTAAAATATAGGTAATAAACGCCTTGAAAACCACAGTTCCTTTACATCAACGTGAGCGGAATCAACGGATGACCGCCAATTTTCCCAATGCTTCGCTCGAATATTTGCCGTCGATGGTCTTCGCTGTCACTTTATAGAGATACAGACCGTTCCCCACTTCATCACCGTCGGAATCACGTCTATCCCAATCGATCTTTACGAACCGCTCCTGAACAGCGAACCGCTCTATCGTATGAATGAGTCTGCCCGACACCGTGTAGATGGATATCTTCACATCGATCGGCGTAAGCTGATTATGCTGGAATGTGAATGCTGTTCTCGTCGTGACCGGATTCGGAAAATTATAGAGCTGCTGAATGGAAAGCGCACCGGATGATGCCACGGTGAAATAGGACTCTTCCATTGTGGAATTATTATGGACATCCCACGCACGCACTTTGAGCGTATGATTCCCGTCCGTTAAATTGGACATCGCGAACTCCGCAGTTCCGGCCTAATAGCTGTCGGTCTTCCCTTTATAGTATTCAGTCAGATCGACACTTTTCGCACTTCCGTCGATCCACGCTTCCAGCCGGTGACCGATACTGTTGGTGGAAGAATTGATCCCGCTGGAATCGACCAGTGAAACGATCAATGTCGGATGTTCACTCACAACATCCCCCGGTCGGAATTGTTCATTGTCAAAGTAGATGTCAATGCGCGGACCGACCGAATCCTTTTGTGCGGAAACACTTGAACCCCCGACGATGAAGTTCCTCGTATATCCTTTTCCGTCGGTGGCAGCATTGGAGAAGTAGATAGAGATCCGTCCGTTCTTGTTCTCATAGGCGATGTCTTTGGGAACGATGAACTCTGCACGCATCACACCATTCGTTACCGTACATTCTCCTTTATAGATAATGGCACCGTTCTCGTCATAGGTCATCCCGGGAATGGACGGTATCACCTTCGATTTGTCCGCATCGAAGACGGTGAGAAGCGCAGTTCCATTGAAACTCTGATCGACCGCATTCGAAGAATCGCGGACCGATGCTTTCACCGTGATCTTTTCGAGCGCACGAAGCGTATCCACCGAGGCCGTCGACGATTTCAATGAATCGATCGTGATCACACCGTCCGGCATGGCAAGACGCATTGTAGGATCTCCCATCAGGAAATATTTCTGTTTATTCTCAAGATCACCAAGGACATTCTTGGTATTCAAGCAGGCATCGCCGAGTCTCATCATCGTCTTGCCCGAGAACAGATTCGCGTAGAAATACCGGTTCGTTTCGGCATTCGAAGCGGACCAGACCGCACGAGTAGCACTCAGCACTCCGATCGCTCCTCCGTTCCTGTTGAACATCACTTCCTCCGCGGAACTCGTCTCACCGGCTTCTTCAAATCTACCCCAGTCGCACGTAGCCGCTACGATGAACGGCAGTCGGTCATAATTCAGGAACTGATTGCGAACATCATCGAGTGTGAGAATGCTTTCATGCGCCCACACTTTCGGATTTCCGTGCCCCGTAAAATTCAGGATGAGCGTTCCGCTGTTCACCTGGTCGAGCATCGCCGTCCGTGCATCGGGCTTCCTTCTTCCTGAAGAAGTATAGACCGTTGCGAATTCTTCCAGATAGATCCTGCGGATCTCAAAATTCTTCGGCGTATAGGTCGATGCGAGTCCCTCCGCCTGGAATGTGTGTTCTTCCTCATCATCTCTTTCCGGGGTCCACTTATCATCAGCAACGATCGTTACAAGACTCTTCCACGTCCCTTTCGGCACTGTGGTCTCATATTTGATGATCTTGTCCACCACGATCCGCGCTTCCTCCGGAGTCCTTGGAGTGAGCCTGCCGTGAGCGATGGCAACACGATACGGTGCATTCTCATCGATATACGCGAAATAGTCCTCGTTACTCAGTGTGCTGATCTTATCATTCGACTCGTAGGATTCATATGTGGGGACGAAGGAGCGTCCGCTCTGCAGAATGGAGCGATAATCGAAACTGGCATCACCGAAGAAGAGCACATACTTCGGAGGAACGGTCCAATTCTTTACTGCGTAACGGATGAAGTCTCGAATGGCGGTCGGATCGGATATTCCTGCACCGAATTCGTTATACACCGTGTCAACGTCCACAACGATCGTTGAGATCTTCTTCGCGCCCGGGAGCGATTCCTTATGATTCTTTAATCGGACCGCTTCGGATTTGAAATCGCTGTGCGTGATGATCAGGAACTCTGCACCGTTCACGGCGTGGAGATTCGAATTCGGGATCTTGAAGAAAGACTTAGGTGTAAGATATTTTGATTCCGATCCGGCCCAATACCGGCGGATGTTCCCCTTCTGCAATGTATCTTTCGCCGAGAATGATCCGAGGATCTGATCTGGTGCAACAGAAAGTTTGCGGACGTTATTCACATCGGATACTTCGTAGACATTCACACTGTTCGTTGTGAACCCCGACGCTGCAAATTCCACCACTCCGGAAGTATCAGGAGCTGCAAAGGTGAGAAGATCACTGAATGCGGTAAGACGCTGACGATAGAAAATATTCACTCGATCGATGAATCCTGCCGCGATCGAACTGGAGACAGAATAGGTCACCTTGAGATTGCTCCGTTCATCCGTGAGGTTCGGGATCACCGTTGTCTGGATGAAACCGCTGGCTTCAGCATAGTTTGCGGTTGATGAACCGAGATCGCCTTCGGTCATTCCGGAAACGAATGCTGAGGTAAGAGGACTTCCCGATTCTTCGACGATGAATTGCGACAGCGTGTTGGATCTGGAATAGAAACTGAACCGATACGTAACGGAAGTGCCCGGGATCCATCCGGTCAGTTTATTGCTGATCACACGGGATTCGTTGGCATTCATCGGCGGACTGAACCATTGCTGTCCGGAATAGAGGAAATTGAATTTCTCCTCATCGAAAAAGACCTTCCCGAGTGTCTGACTCAGTTTTCCGCCTGATGCCTGAGCGATGGAAACTGTCGGGATGGTTCGCACCGGTGACGATGATCCGGTTGAGATGAAATAATAATTGGAGAACGAATATGGATTAACATAATTGCTGAAGTTTTTTCCTGCAGCATCGTAGGACCAGCTATTCACCCCTTGTCCGTAGAACAGCAGATAATCATCCGCATCGAATTTGGTATTGGAATTCTTATCGACATATTCCACTGCAACCTGCGGAAGGTCTGCTGGCCTCACGGCGGCAATATTCTCGGCAATATTCCTACCGTTTGCACCGAAGATCTTCACATCCTGAATGGAGTTCAATGATGACGGATCGATACCGGCGGCTCGGAGATAATTCGCGCTGATCTTATACATCCCATCCTCGGTCACTTCCAATTTTACCCATGTGCCGGTCGATAGGACGGAATTCACTGCCGTTGTTTTCTGCATCCGCACTGTTGAACCCCACTGTTTCACGATCGGAAAATTCAGCAGGGTCGCTTTGGCCCAATCCATACTTCCGCTCAGATCGGATGTGACCTCTTTCGTTCCATAATCCACGCGCACCACTATGCGTGAATAGCGCTTCAATGTTTTTGTTGATGATTGGTACTGATACGGTGAGATGACGACATTGCCGGTGAGGATCCCTTTCACCAGCCCGATATCGCTTATCTGAACGATCGACTTCGGCAGGAATTCCTGCGGCGATGTGAAATTCGGTGTATATCGGTATTGTGCGGTCCCCAATTGATCGACCGATTCAACGGACGGCACGGGAGCGAGTGAGAATGAATTGATCGTCTCCGCATCGGATGCTGTCACTGTGACGGTGTTACCGCGGTATGAAGGGAATGCCAGAGAGAGCACACGCACACGGATATCTTCCTTCCCTGCGGTGTTCGATGATGCCGGAATGCTGTTCTTGAACTGCGGCAGATCATAAGCAGCACCGCTTCCGGAGACGTTCTTGCTCGCGAAGTATTGCGGACGCAGTTCGAATGTTATTCCCCGCTCATTCGATTCCAGCACCTTTACGTCGGAAGTGCTCGACTCGTTCTGTGCTGACAACATCGTTAAACAGAAAGCGGTGATGAAGAATATTTGTTTCGTCATAAAATAAAAAAACCGAACGGTGAGTTGCAGTAACACCTTCACGTTCGGTACATAAAAAAGCAACGAGTATAAACGTTAAAGGTGTCATGAGAACCGGGACTGACCTACAACCTTTAACAAAAGATCTATACTTGTTGCTCCTTGTTTTATATGATATTTCTCTTACAAATATAGAGAAGCCCTCTTTGTTTGTCAACTGTTTTTTCTTGAGGTTTTACGCTTGCACAGGCACCTCTCTTTTGGTAGATTATCTCAAATCATCAATAATCAGCGGTCAAACACTTTCATGAAGTTCCTCTTCCTTTACCTCTTTCTTCTCACCGTTATGACATTCGCACAGCCAGCAGTCTATTATAAACTCTCAATGCCGAATCCGGATTCACATCTCTTTGAAGTGGAGGTCCGTATTGAACACCATAATGGAAAGACACTCGATCTTCACATGCCTGCATGGCGCACGGGCCGGTATATGATCCTGGACTTTGCGGGCGGTGTGCAGGAATTCTCCGCTGTCGATGCAAAGAATAAGGTCCTCCCATTCAAAAAAATGACAAAGGATACATGGAGGATCGAGAACGGTCCATCGAGCTCGGTCACAGTCCGATATAAAGTCTTTGCGAATGAGTTCAATATGCGGACGAGGGAATTGAACAGTGAACATGCATTCGTCGATCCGCTCTCCGTCTTTATGTATATGGATGAGCGAAAGAATTCACCGTTGGAATTAACGGTGATCCCCTATCGTGACTGGAAGGTCACGACCGGCCTTGAGGAAGTTTCCGGAAGACCATTCACCTTTTCTGCGCCGAATTTCGAATACTTCGGTGACTGTCCATTGGAGATCGGAAACCAGCATGACTTCGATTTCTTTGTGGACGGAAAGAAACATACGATCAGCATCTACGGCGACGGGAATTGGAACAGCGATACACTCATTACTGATCTCACCAAGATCGTCATTGCGAATAAGGAATTCTGGGGAGAGCTTCCCTACAAAAAATACGTTTTCATGATCCACTGCCAGCCGAACGCCGGCGGCGGAACGGAACATATCAATTCCACCATCATGGGTGTCCGTCCGTTCGTCTTTTCGAATCCGGGAACATATAAAGGATTCCTCGGACTCGTTTCGCACGAGTATTTCCACACATGGAATGTGAAACAGCTCCGCCCGAAAGCGATCGCACCGTATGATTTCTCCAAAGAGAATTACGCCGAGGAATTCTGGGTGAGCGAAGGCACAACCTCATATTTTGACGATCTCATCCTTTTACGGACGGGACATTCGGATGCTAAATCGTATCTGGAGATCATTAACAGCATGGTCAACAACGAGCGGGCACGGTTCGGCAATACTATTCAGCCGTTGGCGGAGGCGAGTTTTGATGCGTGGATCAAATACTGGCGCGGCCGGCAGAATTCGCAGAATGCGGAAAGCGACTACTACGGGAAGGGCTCGCAGGTGAGTCTCGTTCTGGATCTTGAGATACGTCAGCGGAGCAAAAATAAACACTCGCTTGAAGAAGTGATGCGGATAATGTTCAAACGATTCCCGCTGACGAAAGGATTTACGAACAATGATCTTAAGGCCGTCTGCGAAGAAGTGACAGGAGGAAGTTTTGCGGACTTCTTTACGAAGTATCTCTATACTACGGCACCGCTGCCGTGGGAAGTGACGCTTCAGTATGCGGGATTGGAAGTGACCGCCAAAGATTCCGTAAAGCGTGTTGCGCTTGGTGTTTCCACTATCGATGCCGGCGAAAAGACACGTATCACGAATGTCACACCGAATTCTCCGGGCGCTGCAGCCGGACTTGATTACAATGATGAGATCGTGGCTTTGAATGGTTACCGAGTGCGAACAGCGGACCTGAACGAACGGATCGCTTCAATGAGATCCGGCGATGAGGTCACGCTGACGATCTTCCGAAATGATAAATTGAAAACGATAAAGGTCATTCTCGGATATTTTGGTGCATCAACGTATACCGTAAAGAAGACCGCCAAGCCGAGCGAACTTCAGCGTTCGATCTATGAGGATTGGCTCAAAGAACCATGGAGCGGGAAACAATGAAAACCGGAACCATTCAAATTCTTATCCTCATACTGACCTTGTTATCGGCCTCCATCTGCTTCCCTGCAGAGAAAAAGACGGTCGTCTATCTTCACTCCGGCAGGATCATCACCGGAACACTCGTGGAACTGATACCGAATGTTCATGTGAAGATCGCCACTTCCGAGAGTGTCGTTCAAACGATCCCCTTCTCAGAAATCTCTTATATCGGGAATGAATTGAGGGATGAAAAATCCGAGATATCCGATCCGAGTATTTACGCAAAGCATATCACGTTCGGATTGTTTGCCGGCGTGGCCTTGGCTGCGGATGAATTCGGTGAGGTCAATCACCCGAAATCGGGATATGCTATGACCGGAAGTATCTTCGGAGGCGAGATCAACTTTCCGTTATTCAGATCATTCTATATCAATGCAATGGTCGCGGCAACGTATAACAATACGAATGCAGCAGAACTGCGGCTCGCAGGAATTCCGAACAGCATCGATTTGAAAACCGGCGATTGGAGCTCTGTGTGGCTCATGCCGGGGATACGTTCACAGGCATCACTCGATAATTTTGTTGCCTATGCCTCATTGAATTACGGTGCAGTAAAGCTTCACACACCGTTCATCAATTTAGCCGATAAATTTACTGCGGCAACGACCACTTCCGTTACGAACACCCATTCAGCGTATTCGATCTCAACGGGAGTAATTATTTTCGAATATGTTTCACTCGGAATTCGATATTTCCATTCGAAACCTTCGCTGCCGGTGACGGTCATGAGCAATCCTGAATTGCTGAAACCTTCCTCCGGAAATCCTACTGTTCCCAAGGATCAACAGTTTGAGCAACCCATCTCAATCTACTGTTTTACGGCAGGGTTTGCTTTCTGATTCCGATATTCTTGTAAATTCGGCATTTTTTTCGTATCTTTGTGCAGTAAGTCAGTTCTTCACAAGACAAAGGACGTATGTCGAAGCCCCTTAATATCCTCTTTATCTCCAGCGAAGCAGAACCCTTTTCAAAAACCGGCGGATTAGCAGACGTTTCAAGTGCCCTCCCTAAGATGATCAGGGAATTAGGACACGATATCCGCATCATGACTCCCCGGTACGGAACCATCAGCGAACGCAAATTCAAACTTCATGATGTCATCCGCCTTCGCGAGATTCCGATCCCTATCGGGACCGAAACCAAAGTTGCCAGCGTAAATTCCTCTTTTATCTCCAGTCTTAAAGCCAAAGTTCAGGTTTATTTCCTTGCAAACAAGGAGATGTATTACCGGAACGGACTCTACACTGATCCGAAATCACTGAAAGATTATCCCGACAACGATGAACGATTCATCTTCTTCTGCCGCGGTGTTTTGGAAACATTGAAGAAACTCGGCTGGCAGCCGGATATCATCCATTGCAATGATTGGCAGACAGGCCTCATTCCTGCCTACATGAAAACCATCTACAAGGATGAACCGACATTCAAGAATATCAAGACAGTGTTCACGATCCACAACCTTGGGTATCAGGGCCAATTCGACGATAAATCGTTCGACAAGACAGGACTTCCGGGGAACACCTTCACTCACGAAGGAGTTGAGTTCTACGGGAAATTGAACTTTATGAAGGCGGGACTCGTCTATTCAGATGTGATCACAACCGTGAGTGAAAAATATGCACAGGAGATCACCACGAATGAAGAGTTCGGCGCGGGTATGGAAGGGATACTGAAGAAACGCAAGAAGGATCTGTACGGTATCATCAACGGAATCGATTATTCCGTGTGGAATCCGGAAACGGATCCGGTGATCGATCAGCGGTACGACATTCAGTCCCTCGAAGGAAAAGAACAGAACAAGATCGCATTATGCGAGAAGTTCGGTCTGCAGTATAAAGAAGGCGTTCCGGTCATCGGCTGCATCACGCGTCTGGTGGACCAGAAAGGGATCGACCTGATAAAAGAGATCATGGATGACATGATGAAACTCGATCTTCAGTTCATTATGATCGGTCAGGGCGAGAAACGGTATCAGGAATACTTCGAATCGCTGAAAAAGAAATATCCGAAGAAGGCCGGAATCATGTTCGGCATGAGTGAAGAGATCGCCCACATGATCGAATCCGGCAGCGATATGTATCTGATGCCGTCACGATACGAACCGTGCGGATTGAACCAGCTCTACAGTCTGAAATACGGCACAGTCCCCATCGTCCGCGCAACCGGCGGATTGGATGATACGATCCAGGATGTGGGAACAACCGGCAACGGTACGGGATTCAAGTTCCAGAAATATGACGGAAAAGAATTATTGAAGACGATCCAACGCGCAGTGAAGATGTACGGCGATCAGAAGACGTGGCAGAAAGTGATGCGCAACGGAATGGCGAAAGATTTCTCATGGGAATCCTCCGCAAAGAAGTATATCAACCTCTATCGAAGTCTGTTGAAATAGTTTGACGATGGCCAGAGCAGACTTTGCAGTGTTCGTTGACCGAGACGGTACGATCAATGTTGATGTGGATTTTCTCTCTTCCCCCGGTCAGCTGCAGCTCATTCCCCGCAGCGCCGATGCGATACGGGAATTGAATGAACTGAACATCCCCGTTATCGTCATCACGAACCAATCCGGTATTGCCCGCGGTCTGTACTCCGAGGATGACCTGAAGGTCGTTCACCGTGCGTTGGATTCAATGCTGCTCGAACATCAAGCGTTCATTCAGGATTATTTTTATTGTCCGCACCATCCCCGCGAAGGTATTGCTCCATACGTGCGTGATTGTGACTGCCGAAAACCGAAAGCCGGAATGCTGCATGAAGCCGTTGCGAAATACGGTTTCGATCTGAAGCGGTCATTCGTTGTGGGTGATAAGGATATCGACATGCGGGCCGGAAGATCGGTCGGAGCTGTTTCCATCCAGGTCGCGACAGGTTACGGGAAAGCGGAAAAGGAACGTGCGGCGGAAGTTCGGGACCACTATGCAGCGGATCTGTATGATGCGGTGCAATTCATCAAATCTAAATTGAATCAATGAAAAATATTCTCCTCTCCTTCTTCACTCTTCTGATCCTCCTGACCGGATGCGCCGAAAAACCGAAGTCCGTCGGGAACGGTCTCCCGAATATCGACGGCACATTCATCATTGATACGATGTCCGTCTATTCCGTGAAGGATACATGCTACCGGGTCCCGCTTGAAACAGGATACAGTCTGAGCAATCTCACCGGCAGGATCTCCGCAACCGAAGAGATCTTCTCAATGTATAATGTTATTCCCGATGTGTCGATCGATTCATTGAAAGGCGCGCGGATCGATTCCGCAGAGTTCCGTCTGACGATCAACTACCGTTCCACTCCCGTTGCCGGCAAGATCACATTCAATATTGTTGAGATCAAAAAGTCATGGTCGCAGCTGACATTCACAACGGATTCCGTTCCGTTCCTCACCCTTGGTTCGACGACACTCGGTTCATTCAATGATTCCATGATCTTCGGCGGCACAACAACGGCATTGATCGACACCAACACCATCCGACGCTGGGTGAGCGCCCATACGGATACGAATGCACCGGGCTTTTACGGATTTGCCGTCCAATCCCCTCTCGGCGTGAATAACGGTATTGTCGGTTTCAGCACCTTTAGTGATTATGCGTCGTATGCACCTCAATTGTTCATCCGATACACAAAGAACGGCCGCCGGGATTCGATTGCATTCCTCGCGGGTGATGATGCATTTGCACCAAAATCGAATAGACCGACATATTTTTCAGGACTGATGGTTCAGGGCGCTTTCGGCGTCCGTTCAAAGCTCGCATTCGATCTGAGTTCATTAGTTGATAAACCGATCGTGAACTATGCTGTTATGGAATTGACACTCGATACCACAGCAAGTTCTTTCAGCGGCTACTCACCGGATACGGTCACGGCGCTGCTCTCAATGTCCGGCACCAATCTCGATCAATCGGATTCACTGATCTTCGTCTATGGATTGCGGACTGCCGCGACTGCGGGAAAGCCCCCCGTCTTCAAATTCACCATCACGAATATCGTCGACCGGTGGGCGCGTGGTGTGAAAGAGAATTTTGGACTGAACTTACGGTGGTCCGCAGAATACGGCACAGTAGAGAAAGCGGTCTTCTATCCGACCGCTGCGGCAGATGTGACGAAACGTCCGAAATTGTACATCACTTATTCGAAGAAATGATATGAAGAGAATCGCACTCCTGTTCACACTGGTCTCGTTCGCATTCGCCGGAAAGGGTTCGCTCTATTCACGGTACGGCATCGGCGAGGTCAATACATTTCTCAGCGGGAAGAATGTCGGTATGGGCGGCACCGGTCTTGCAATGTTCGGTGAAACGCATATCAATCTTCTGAATCCGGCCAGCACTGCCAACATCACGAATACGATCATCTCTTCCTCCTATCAATACCGCACACTCAGTTCGGCAGATGCATCCGGTTCATCGATGATCGGTACGGGCAACATCAATTCCCTTGCGATCTCATTCCCGGTCTTTGCGCCAAATAAGATGGTGCTGACCATCGGAGTACTACCCTATTCGTCCGTTGCATACGACCAGCAGCTCACACAGACGATCTCCGGCAACCAGGTCGTGCAGTCATTCGAAGGACGGGGCGGCATTACGTCGGGACAGCTGAGTCTCTCCTATGCTCTCACTCCTGATGCGATCGTCGGACTCACAACACACTATCTGTTCGGTTCCATCTATCGCGACCAGACGATCTCCTTCACCGCACCCGGTTATTTCGGCGGTTCGTTCAATCAGACATTTTCCATGAGCGGCGTCGGTTTCACACTCGGCGGAATCTATTCCGGTATCGATAAAGCGATCGGGCTCTCCGACACAAAGAATATGAATCTCGGCGTTACACTCTTCACCGGTTCCTCATTGGCATACGATGAGGAAACGCTACGCAATTTTTCAGCAAGTCAGGATACGGTCGCACCGAGTTCGAAGACATTGTCCCTTCCTCCCGGATTCTCGTTCGGACTGGCATATCTGAAGAACAAAACGGTCTATGCTGCCGATGTCCATTTTCAACAATGGTCCGGATTCTCCGTTCCCGGAGTTACGACAACATTTCAGAACAGCATTCGTCTCGGAGCGGGTGTTGAATTCCTCCCAACATCGGATTTTATCGGCGACGATTTCCTGAAACGCGTCTCGTATCGTTTCGGCGGTTACTACCGCATCAGCAATCTTTCCGTGAACGGTCAATCCATCGACGAAGTGTTTGGGACAGCGGGAATAAGTGTTCCGATGAGTGTTGAGACCCGCGTTCATCTTGGACTTGAATACGGGATCCGCGGAACAACAGCATCGTCATTGATCAAGGATACTGCTATCCGCTTCACGATTGCGGTCTCTGCAACCGAACTGATGTTCATTCAGCCACCCATCGAATAATAGTCATGATTGCCATCGCAAGCGACCACGCAGGCTACCGGTATAAAGAGAATGTCAAACTCCTGCTCACCCAATTGAAACAGGAGTTCAAGGATTTTGGAGCGCACTCCGGAGAATCAGTCGACTATCCAGATATTGCCCATGCGGCCTCCGAAGCGGTCTCATCCGGTGAATGTGAACTCGGTATCTTTGTCTGCGGTTCCGGCATCGGTGTTTCCATTGTCGCCAATAAGCATAAAGGAGTCCGGGCGGCGGCATGCGAATCCGTCACTGCCGCTGAACTCTCCCGCAAACATAACAACGCCAACGTGCTCTGCTTCGGCGAACGGCTCGTCGGCTGGGGTGTTGCCGAGGATATGATCAAGATCTTCCTTTCCACGAACTTTGAAGCGGGCCGCCATACGCGCCGCGTTGAAAAAATACATTCACTAACAGGACGATAACAATGAACTACATCCCGAAATTCGATCCGGAGATCGCCGCCGCCATTACGAATGAGCAGGACCGCCAGAACAACAATTTGGAGCTGATCGCATCGGAAAATTTTGTTTCCCGCGCAGTGCTCGAGGCAGCCGGTACGGTATTGACGAACAAATATGCAGAAGGATATCCGGGAAAACGATATTACGGCGGATGTGAATATGTGGATGTGGTCGAGAATATCGCCCGTGACCGAGTGAAGAAATTGTTCGGTGCTGAATATGCGAATGTGCAGCCGCACTCCGGTTCACAGGCGAATACGGCGGTCTATTTCACATTCATCAAACCGGGAGATAAAGTCCTCGGAATGAATCTTTCCCACGGCGGACATTTAACGCACGGCGCCGCAGTGAACTTCTCCGGACAGATGTATAACTTCTCTGCATACGGAGTTACAAAAGAGACCGGCTTCATCGATTATAACGAAGTGGAAGATGTTGCAAAGCGCGAGAAACCAAAACTCATCACCGTCGGTGCGAGCGCATATTCGCGCAATATCGATTACAAGAAATTCCGGGAGATCGCTGATAAGGTCGGCGCATTCCTGTTTGCCGACATTGCCCATCCTGCAGGCCTCATCGCAGCCGATCTGTTGAACGATCCGATCCCCCACTGTCATGTGGTCACATCCACAACCCATAAGACGCTCCGCGGTCCCCGCGGCGGTATCATTCTCGTGGGCAAGGATTACGAGAATCCTTTCGGCATCGTCGCACCGAAATCGGGACGGAAGAAAATGATCTCCGAACTGCTCGATTCGATGGTCATCCCCGGTGTACAGGGCGGTCCGCTCATGCACATTATCGCTGCGAAAGCGATCGCATTCAAAGAAGCACTGCAGCCCGAATTCAACGTGTATGCAGCGCAGATCATCAAGAATGCTCAGGCGTTGGCTGCCCATTTGATGTCCAAAGGATACACGATCTGTTCCAACGGAACGGACAATCATTTGATGCTCATCGATCTGCGCAATAAGAATATCACGGGAAAAGATGCTCAGGAAGCACTCGATGAAGCCGGAATCACTGTCAATAAGAACGGTGTTCCGTTCGATGACAAGTCCCCGCTCATCACCAGCGGTATCCGTATCGGCACACCTGCAATGACCACCCGCGGGATGAAAGAGAACGACATGAAGGTCGTCGGTGATCTGATCGATGAAGTGTTGAGCAATATCGGCAAGACCGATGTCTATGTTTCCGTCAAGAAGAAGGTCTCAGACTTCTGCCTTGGCTTCCCTTTATATAAAGACCAGAACTGATGCCGAACGATCAAAAGAATAATGATGAACGTGAGATGGGATTCCTGGACCATCTTGAGGAACTCCGGTCGAGGATCGTTTATTCCGTTCTTGCCATATTGATCTGTTCGATCGTTGCGGGTTTCTTCGCAGACTTTCTCGTGAAGGTCGTGCTGCTCGGCCCGATGCTTGCTGTTGGACTGAAACCGCAGGTGCTTACTCCGTACGGGATCATGCTTACATATATGCAGGTGGTCTTAGTGGTCGGAATCATTGGCTCGATGCCGATCATTCTCTATCAACTCTGGAAATTCGTTGCTCCCGGACTTCTTCCTCACGAACGGAAATATGCCTTTCGGATCGTCTTCTTCACGACATTTTGTTTCCTGTCCGGTATCGTGTTCGCGTATTTCATCCTCGTTCCGACGGCGCTGACATTCTTTTCCACATTCGGAACGGATGTGTTCACGCTGAACATTGCCATCAATGAGTATATCAGTTTCATGCTGAGTCTTATCCTCGGGGCAGGACTCGTCTTCGAACTGCCGATGATCACCTATTTCCTCTCGAAATTCGGGATTGTTACGCCGAAGTTCATGAGAAAATACCGCAAACATGCGATCGTGATCATCCTCGTCATCTCCGCGGTCATCACACCGACACCGGATATGCTCACACAAAGTCTATTGGCTGCCCCGATGATCATACTGTATGAGGTCAGCATTTTCATTTCCATGTTTGCACAGCGTAAACCTGTGCAAGAGACAGAATAAGAAGAGAGATCAATGGCGTTAGCAGCACATTCACTTGATGACATCAAAGCTCCTGTAGCGAAGGAGATCAAAGATTTTTCCGGGTTCTTCAAGAACGCCATGCGTTCGAACGTAACACTGGTGGATACCATTGCGAGGTATATCGTGAAGCAGAAAGGGAAACGCATCCGTCCCATCGTTGTGTTCCTCTGCGCAAAGGCGTGCGGCACCATCAATCAAAGTACATTCCGGGGCGCGACACTCGTTGAGATCCTTCATACCGCCACACTCGTCCATGACGATGTGGTGGATGATGCCGACACGCGGCGTGGACTTGCATCGATCAAAGCGGTCTGGCAGAACAAAGTTGCGGTGCTGATGGGCGACTATCTCCTTTCCACAGGACTATTGATCTCGCTGAATCATGATGATGTCTATTTCCTGAAGGTCACATCCGATTCTGTCCGCCGAATGAGCGAAGGGGAACTCCATCAGATCCAGAAGAGCCGCGAACTCAATATGGACGAAGAGACGTATCTCAAGATCATCTCCAACAAGACCGCTTCCCTGCTGTCGACCTGTTCCGAGATCGGCGCAGCGAGCGTTACGGAGGATGCCGGTATCCGGAAACTGATGAAAGACTACGGAGAGAACGTCGGGATGGCATTCCAGATCCGTGATGATATCCTTGATTTTACATCACGGAAAAGCATCCTTGGCAAGCCGATCGGCGGCGATATGAAGGAAAAGAAGATCACACTCCCCCTGATCTATGCATTGAGACAGGCGCCGAAGAAGGAATCAAAGAACGTCCTAAAGATGATCAAAAAAGGGACGACGAATAAGGATGTGGAATACATCGTGGATTTTGTGCAGAAGAACGGCGGGATCGTCTATGCCGAACAGCGGGCGCATGAATTCGGGAATGCAGCGAAAGAATGCCTCGCAACACTTCCGGCATCCGATGCGAAGGATTCACTCATCCATTTCATCGACTTTGTTATGGACCGCGAAAAATAACCTGTTAAAATACTTTCACTGTTGAATCCCGATCCGTCGGGATTTTTTATTTACGGCATATCAAATTCATCGGCCGGAGGTTCTGCGGGAGGCAGATTCTTTTTCTTCTTGGCCCTCCCTCCTTTTCCATCTTCGATCTCAATATCCGGAATATGATTGAATGCGATCCTCGCAGGGGATGATTCCAGCGCCGAATGCGCATCACCGAAATACAGCGCGGTCTTCCCGAAACGGAGATTCAGTTCATCCACAGCAGCATTCAGCGCCGATGAACGGTCCTCATTCTCGAACATAGATGGAGTGTGATCGGCTTCCGGTTTCAGGTCGAGCAGTGTCACGGAGACCTGCAGCGGTTTTTCGTTCATGTCCGGACACCGCTCTAGCATTTTCGTCAATGCCTGAATGAGCACAAGTGTATCGGACGTCTCCGTTATTGAGAGTTTATCATCCCAATGTTTGTCATTATAATACCGTATACCGACATAGATCGTCTGTGCCCGATGTTTCATATCCCTCAAGCGCATGGCGGATTTCTGCAGCATGCGGTGCAGCACTGCGTGTGCTGACGGGATGTTCCGTTCCTGCGGCGTGAGCATGTGGGAATGGCCGATCGTTGTATGCTGCGGTTCGGGAATGACAGGTTCGATCCCCCTCAGACGTTCAAACATCCTGTCCCCTTCAATTCCGCCCCACACTTTTCTCAATTGCTCCCGTTCGGCTGTGCAGAGCTTTTCCACCGTATAGATTCCGTTCCGGTACAACCGCTTGACCATATTCCGTCCGATACCGGTCAGATCCTGCAGTTCAAGTTTATAAAGCACGTGTGGAAGTTCTTCCTGCCGTATCACTACCAGACCATTCGGTTTCTGCATATCCGAAGCGGTCTTTGCGAGGAAGATATTTGGAGCGATACCGATCGAAGCACGCATCAATTCCCCCACATCCTTTGCAATGGTCGTTTTTATCCGCTGTGCAAGAGCAATAGCATTCTCCTGTATCTGTTGGGAACCGGAGAGTGTACATGCCATTTCATCGATAGATTTCACTTTGTAGACCGGTACGCATGATTCAACGGAAGCGATCAGGCGGTGATGATATTGAACATAAACGGACGGACGTGCAGGAAGAATGATCACTTCGGGACAGAGATTCCGGGCTTCTTTGGCGGATGTTCCCGTGCGGATACCGAATTTCTTTGCTTCATAACTGGCGGCGATACATGCGGTATTCTCTGCCATTACCGGAAGGACGACGACCGGTTTCCCCCGGAGATGCGGCTGTTCCTGCTGCTCTACGGAAGCGAAATAGGAATTGAAATCAATGAAGAGATAACGAAGGGACATTAGGAAATGTTCTAATTCCAAATAACAAATCCCAAATTTTTGCTTTGGCGCATTGTTTGGGATTTGAATTTTGGTGCTTTGGATTTCATTTATTTTGTTTTTACTTCAGCAACCTGCGGCGCAGAAGCGATCACTCTCCGTGCGCGGACGAATCTTCGCAGGTCCGGTTCATCATAGATCGGAGATGCAGGATCGAAGCTGTTGATCCGCACTTTTCCCGATGAATGAATGAATTGACGTCCGCCCAGATAGATGCCGACATGGACGATGCGTTCAGGTTTCTTTCCGTCTGCTTTTCGTCCGAAGAACAGCAGATCACCTTTACGGAGATTCTGGAATTCACTTCCCGGTTCTACCTCTTCGCCCTGTTCTGCCTGCTGGTTCGCATCGCGGTTCAGCTGTTGACCATTCAATAGGAACACCGTCCTGGTAAATCCCGAACAGTCCACGCCTTTCGGCGAAGTTCCACCCCAGAGATACGGAACTCCAAGCAGGAACTTCCCGGTCCGTTCGATATTATCAGGCACCGGCGTCAGTGTTCGTCCCCACAGCGCATAATCGATCACGGAATTCCGCGGGAGAAATCCTGTGCGTCCGTCAGCAAGTCCCACCTTCGTCCATTCACCGCTTGTTCCGAGATCCTTCAGCACGGCACCGCCGGTGATGTCGCAGACCGGGAAGGATTGCGGTTCCGGTTTCTGCAGGACCGATCCGACAAAGCTCGTCACAAAGACACGTTTTGTATTGATCCATTCCTTTGCCGATGATTCAGATACGCGGATCATTTGATCAGGATCGGCCCATCCGAGATATTTATCAGCGGATTGGATATAGACCCAACCGCCTTTCTTTTTCAGTATCTTAACGACCGAACCCATCAACACTTGCGAACTAAGTTCTGCATCTTCCCCCGGATCACTTCGCATATTAGCGACACTCACGGTAATGATCCCCCATTTCTTCTCGCCGAGACGCTCATCAGGAAGGACCATGATACTGTCGACGACATTCTTGTCCTGCTCGGTGAGCAATTTTAGGATCTCATCCTTCGCTTCCTGACGCTCAACATCGCCGGCAACGACGAGTTCATTCCCCCGTTCGTAAGTTCTAATAGTGAATACCGCGGTCCGTTTATCCGGTGCATATTTTTTCTGCAGCACGGCGATACGGTCAAAAGTTTTTTCGGTGACGGGCTGCTCGGAACATCCAACGATGATCAGTGCGGAAATGATGACGATCAGGAGATATTTCATAAGGCTACGGTTTCTTGCTGAGTGAGATGATGGTCTTCCATTCTTTTTCTGTTACCGGCTGCACTGAAAGACGGCCGATCCTTACCAGAGGCATTGCGGCGAGTTCTTTCGTATTTTTTACAAGCGAGAGTGTGACGGGATTCTTTAGTGTTTCTTGTGGCTTGATATCGACAACAACAAGGCGCGGGTCATCAACAGTCGGATCGGGATAGGGATCGGAAGCGATCGTTGCGATGCCGACGATCTGCTTTTCACTTCCTGTGTGATAGAAGAATGCAAGGTCCCCTTTCCGCATGGCACGTAAATGGATGAGTGCAGGAGCTGCAGCAACACCGCTCCACACGGTCCGTTTCTCTTTTATCAGATCGGTATAGGAATATGTTCCCGGCTCTGTCTTGATCAAAAAATAATTCATTTTCCTCAGTCCTGCAATGATCAGCGCATCTTCACAAGTTTTGAGAGTGCTTCGATCTGTTTATCCCCCTGTTTCACGATCAACTTGTACAGGTATACGCCGTTACCGATCTGATCGCCGTCCTTATCCCTGCCGTCCCACGGAATCTTATTGAATCCGATGATGCCATTCGTATTCAATTCCTGGATCAGTCTTCCGGCAACCGTATAGATCTTGATGATGATCTCATCAGGATTCCGCGGACCGGCGAGGCCGAACGTGAATGCGGTTTGATTGTTGAATGGATTCGGAAGATTGAACAGGTCCATGATCATGAATTCTGAAGCGACATTCACATACAGCAGGATCGTATCGGAATAATTCTCCGAGACATCCTTTGCAAAGATCTGGATGATATTCTCTCCGCTGACGAGCGACGGAGTCCAACGGACATCAGCGCGGCCCGGAGTCGACGAACCGGACAATTCCGCCGTTCCCGAGACGAAATGAACAGGAAGATTATTCAGTTTGATCTTGAAGTTCGCAGTGTCGGATGCCAGGAGACCAACCGGATTGTTATCCGTGAACTTGATCCTGATCTCGGGATGCTGACTGACGTAATCCCCGTTCAGGATCTGCGTTCCGTCGAATGTGATCTGGAGCGTCGGCCGAAGAGTATCGGACTGAACGATATACGGCAGTGAGACCGAGTTATTCCCCTTGCTTTGTTCGGAAAGACTGTCCTTCGGATCGATCTCGAATGTAAAGGAATGATTCCCCCTTCTGCCGCGGGTATCGTACGAATAACTGAACGACACGGAATCATTCGGCGGGATCTGTGCGAACCGCTGCTGCTTCAGGATGTTTGCAATGCCGGAAGCGTTCGTTTTCAGCTGGACCAGGACACTCTCCGCTGCTACATTGCTGACGTTATAGACTGTTCCTGTGAATTGGATCTGTTCCCCTTCCATCACCTGGTTCCTGTTGATCACCGATGATCGGGATGAGACTGCAAGTTCCGTGGATGGATTGGCAGACATTTTCCAGCTCTTCACCGACGGTGACTGCACAGCGGCAACACTCTTTCGGGCTTTGAGTGAAGACGGAGCAGTGAAAGTAAATATAAGTTTTCCATTCCGGTATATCTTTGTATTGACTGATGACAATGAAATAGTATTTTGATTCACGACCGTCAGCAACGTATCGTATGTTTTTGCAGGTGATAGACCAACAAGCTGAATTTTGACCTGCGCTCCCGATGGGATATTCTGATCGATCTTCAATTCGGAAAGAGTGGTGAAT
Source organism: Bacteroidota bacterium (assembly GCA_049317705.1). Taxonomy (GTDB): domain Bacteria; phylum Bacteroidota; class Ignavibacteria; order UBA10030; family UBA8401; genus UBA8401. The sequence continues at coordinate 44,598 of JBMOHT010000005.1, forward strand.
GGACCGATCAGCGGTGTTTCTACGCTGCCGTTCCGTTCCACACGGACCACTGTTGTTTCCGATTGCGCCGAACCGGAATTCTGTGCTCGGTATGTTTCCGGGACGGTTCCCGGTGATGCACCTTTCCTGCCGATAATGGACCAGGAATCTCTGAATGAAACAAGATCGATCGAAGCACTGCCGATGGACTTTAATGCGTTTCGAGCTGCGGTCGTTAGATTATTCGCTCCTTCGTCCACAACAACATCAACAACATACGTTCCCGTTGTTACTCCTGAGATATATTGAATGAGCGAGTCCGCCTCATTCGCATCCGCAGTGATATTGAACCGGCGCTGTGAAACGACGGCGAATGATGTTGAATCCAGAACGACGATATTATGTCCGCTGCCGAGGATCGGAGTGACCACATTGATTCCGTTCACCGTAATGGAGCCGTTATTCCCGTCGCTAAATCCCGCAGAGAACGCTTTGATCACCGATCTGGTATCAACAATGCGCACACCGCTATCAGCGCTGAATGCCGTTCGGACAAAGATATTCTGTTTCCATGCAACGGAGTCGATCTGTCCAAGCGATGATGCCGATGTGTCGCCGGAGAAGAACGAGCCGGTGGTCCAATCATGAGCACTACCTGCCACTTTCACTCTCCAATAGTATCGTTTATTCTTTTTCAGTCCCGGCAGACCGAACGTGGTAGCGAACTGCTGCATCTGTTTCGAGATTGACTGAGCATTCGTGAATGTGGAAAGTGAATCGATATCCATCGCGATCGTTGAAGATGCGGCGGCAGTTGTCGGATTGAGGAAGATGATCTGGTTGACCGACGTGATACTGTTCTGTGTCGGGAACAGCACTTTGAAATCCGTTGTGGCGACCGTAAAGAAATAACTTGATGAATTATCCGACTCCGTAGATTCTACGATCAATCCAGTGTGATCGAGATCGACCGTCAATTGATGTTGTCCGGCATTCTTCAGGATGGGGATCTTCACCGTCAGCGTATCATACGAGACAGGATATTTCCTTCGGATCACAGAAGTAGAAAGCAGGCCGCTCTGAAAATAATGCTTCACTTGAATGGAGATACTGTCGTTCACCAGCGAGCCGGTATTGGAATAGATGATGGTGAACTTCGCGGTGTCCGTTTCATCCGTAATATCGGCCGGGACGGATGTCACGGCATTCTGGGTGATGGATAGATTCGGTAGGATCTGATTTCCTTCACTTTTTTTGATGATGAGCGGATACGTAAAAAGATTATTATCCTTGTAGATCTCTCTGATGGTCGTATCGGGATCGATGGTCACCTGGACCGTTCTTTTGCCGTTCCCGAGAGAGGTATTATACACAGTGGAAAGTTCCTTATAACTTTCTGCCGAAATGGAATCGATCGTTTGTACACCCAGTTGTTCGGTATAATTATTATCCCAAATGGAAGAAAGTTTTACCGGAACGCTCTTAGCAGTTGTCTCACCGGCATTATAGATACGATATTTCAGCAGGATCTTCTCTCCCTGAACGATGGTATCTGACGACACGATCTCGGCACCCTGTACATTGTTCTGGTATCGATAACCTTTGAAGACCTGATCATTCGTCCCCAATTCTGGAAGCGTTGCTGCATTCACCGCCAGTGTCGAAAGGACGGGCGATGTCTTTCCCGTCCCGGCCGAGAGTTTCCCATTCAGTTGCAGATGAGTATACAGTGATGCATCGATGGAAGAAAGCGAAATGAGTGTGTCGATCGGAATATCCTTCATGACCGTGTCGGGCGCTGACGAAATTCCCTTGTATCCAATCACATCAAGATTGATACCGCTGTTATTTGAAGTGCTAAACTTTGTTTGGATCGATCTCCAGGCATTCACCGGACCGATCTTTTGCGTAAGCACCGTCGCTGACACCGACGGGATCTTGATCGTCGTATCGATCTGAACCCTGCCACTGAACGGTTTAGAGAATTTTTCCGGAACGCTTCCCTGAGTTGCCCCTTTCCTTCCGATCATCGCCCAGGAGTAATATCCCGTCTTTACGCTGTCAATGAGTGTACTGCCGTATGCTTTGATGGATGTCTTCAATGCGGTCGTTAGATTCGGGCCGCCCCCTTCACTGCAGATTGAAAAGATCACCAGATAATTCGAAGAAAGCGTATCCAGCAGATTCTTATAATTGGTCACCGCCGATACTGCACCCCAGGTGACATCATACAGATAATATCCCTTAAATTCGTATGTAGATGCATCGATCAATACTATGTGATGTCCCCGAATAGTGTTTTCCGGGACCAGGTTCTGACCATCCTTAAATATCACCCCGGTATTTCCATCATTGAATCCTGCCGAAATAGCACTCAATATCGTTGATGTCGTATCGAGGACCACTGAACCGCTCTGGACCTTGCTGCGGACCTTCGCAGTGGTCGACCATGCAGCCGAATCACTATAGAGCACGTTATTCGTAGCTCCATAGATCAGTGATAGATTCGTCCCCTCAAGATTCGAACCGATCAGTTTCGGTCGGATCCAGATCCTTTTCCCCCTGTATAACGTATCGAACGAATAGGAAGAATAGAAACTTCCGAAAGGCACGGAATAACTTTGCATAGGTTGGAATGACTTTTGCAGACTCACGTCCACCAAAAAATCCGTCTGAGATGTTCCGTGCGCAGGGTTCAGAAATTTCATCCGGCCGTCGAACTGATTATTCTGTAATGTCAACGTTGACGTCCTGAGTGAATTGCTTACCACCGCAATTGCATATTGGATGGTGTTATCATTTTCATAGATCTCATCGACCGCATTCACCGGATCGAGCGCTAGCGATATGGTGTGTTCCCCGGATTTCCCCTTTATCGGGATAGCAATATTCATCGTGTCCGTGAACAACGGCATTTTCATTGTTCGAACCGATGAGTATGCTACTGACCCTGAATACGAATCCTGAATTGAGACCCTCACTGAATCGGTCGTAACAGCACCGATATTGAAGTAGTTTACTCGGACCAAGACGCTGTCCGTCTGATCGGACGGTATATCGGGCGATGCAGTAACGATCGAATTCGTAAATGAAAGATTCGGTTTCACGGGTATCGGTAACTGAACTATTGGATCACCGATAAGTGTATTGGTCTGAACGAACAGTCCATACGAACCGGACATCCCGTATTGTTTCACATAGTCGATCTTGGCAAGACGATGAACGTCACCGATCGAAGCGGTAGTATCCTTGAGCAGTTTCTTATAGAATACCTGCGGGAACGTATACGCCGTAGAAGTGAATCCAAGGGATGAATTGCCGATGTATGAGATCGCCTGTCCCTGAAGACTGTTCACAGACAATTCCGAGAATGAAAGGATATCCGGCTCTGCAAATTTTCCCGTCGAGCAGCCGAAATCTGATACCATGGGATTCCGGTCCCGTATATTCGCCAACTGTGTGATGTCGGTAATGCTGTTATCCCAAGTTTGTGTTCCGCTGTGACCGATATATGAGATGAATACCCCGCCCTGTTCGATGGAATTCTTAACATACTCGGCTGAATATGGACCAAAGTTCGTTGTCGGACTATTAGTCTTATAAAAGTTGGTAATGATTCCGCCGATCGGAGCCACTGACGCGTAATTATTGATAATAAAATCATTGGTCCCTTTGGCCTGTGCGATCTGATTCGGGTCAGATGTGCTCCCGCCGGAGAAGAACAAGAATCGCTTATTCCAGTCATCATATCCTTTGGACAAATACTTCTGGTGTTTGAGGAAATACGACTGGAATTCATCGATACTCTTCGCCGGTACACGACCGATATTCATTTGGGGAATGAGCGCACCGGTCGAATCCCAAATGACGAACCATGTATCGCTCACGGGAGAACCGTATGACGGGACGAAGTTGATGATCTTAGGGGCACCTGCGGTCTTATTCTTATACCCGTAATAATCATATGTTGCTTTACCTATGATCAATACATTCTTAGGTTTGGAATTCTGCCAATTGGTTTGTGTTGTCTGCAGGAAATCTCTGATCGGCTCAGGCTCAGTGAACCCGTAATTGAATTCATCAAAGATATCATTCACATTGATCAATTTTGCCGTAACGTTGTACGATGATGCGATGAATGACACGTAACTCGTTGCTAAGGAAATGAAATACGGATGTGTTATGGCAAGATAGTCAGCTTTATTCGAGGTACTCCGGAGATTGACGAATTTCTTTTTGTAATAGATCACCGGTTTGAGAGTTTTTGAGACTGCCGAGATGAAGTAATGGGTCCCCTCAGCAACAGAATCGACAAATCGGAGAGTGTCGCTGTTGCGAGTGTAGTTCGTGATCTTGATGATTGAACTGTCTCCAGCAAAGAACCGATAAAGCACAACAGGATTGACGGACAATCCTGTCAGGATGAATTGTGTGAGTTTTTTACCGGCAAGATTACGGTAGGAGAACATCAGCGTATCATTTGCCACATTCAGTTGTCGTGGATATTCAAGTTCCGCCCAATCCCGCAGGACCACATTGATGGTATTCGCCGGGACGGAATATGAATTCAGCTTCACAGAATTACTTCCGTTCGCAAGCAGCGAGGAATTGAATTCCATCTTCATCACTTTCATCTGATACTTATTGATGAATCCGGAATCATATGTTGTTGCATAACTATTGAGGGAGAGTGAAAGATTATGCGCATTGCTCGAGATGTTCGCCGAATAGTCCTGCAGTTTGATGAATGCTCTGGCCGATCTCCCGGTAAAAAGATTCGAGACAGTGAATGCACTTGTTAATGTACCGACTCCGACACCATTATCCAGCCACGTCTTATTGTTCTTGATCTGAGGATATTCCCGTTCGACCTGGTTGGAATAGGAGAAGTCATAATAGAGATTTGTTTCGCGATGAGTCAGGTCATCGTAGTACCTGGTTGTATCGACTGGGGAACCGGAGTATGATGTTGTTGTGTCAACACGCTTTCCGTCAATCCCTCCCCATGTCAGCCAATACATCGTCGTGTCGGAATACAGATTCAGATATTCATAATATGCTGCACCGGCCGGCGCAATATCGCGGTATCGCACATCGCCATAGTTCTTCCGTCCTACAAACTCGATAAAATCGGTGGAATCAAAAGTACCATCTGATGTACCTGATGATTGAACATAGAGTGGTATTTCTCCCCCTTTCAGGAACATACGTATCGTTCGCGGATCTAAAGTTGATACCGGAACACCGGAATTCTTCAGATCTGTATAGGACAGGCGGTAGATCGCATCCCGGAAAACTCCCAATTTAAGGTAGTCCAGATTGTAATCGATCCATGAACCGGACAGTGATGTCTTTGCTGCAGGTCTCGTTGACGACCATTGAGGTGCGAATTGTTCATTGATGATAAGCGGATGGATAGTGCCTTTGTCAACGATCTGTTTACGCGCCGGAAGCGAGGCGAATATGAATTGTATCTGGAACCGTTTCAATTCAACAATTCCATTCTGAGCAGATGCTAGTGCATATGGATTAACAGTAAAATGTCCGCAGAATGTATTTCCGATCCAAAGGAATCCGTTGAAGACGAGATCAATATTCTTTTGTTGAAGAATGACCGGACCCTCCGCCGTGGAGTATTCCACCAGAGAATCGTTCATTCGTTTGACCGTTGAGGTCCGTTCCGGAGTTACATCAGAGATATGTTCGGAACTCTGTGAAGTGAATCGGTAGGTCAATTTCGGATCGTACGGAAGTGCGATAAAGAGATCCTTGTGCGGCAAACGGTACTCGCCCGGCCTCGATTCATCCTCAGGATAATCGAAATGGATCGTACGGATCCCCCCGGTATTACTGATGGTGTAAGGATAACCGTGATTGATCAGTGTGAGTGTATATTGCTTCCCAGAAAGTTCTTCCTTCTCAATAACGACCTGAGCATTCAAAATTGCCGCAGCAACACATAGTATTCCGATGAGTATTCTCATTATTCCCCGTGAAATGGATCCCTATACCACTTGAAGATATCAGCTATAAAATAATAAATAAATACTATATCTGTAACAAGATACCGTTTTGCCAGCCTTTTCGGGTTTCGCACCAGTCTGTATAACCATTCCATTCCTATCTTTTGAACGAATTTCGGTGCTCTTTTCTGAGCACCAGCGATGAAATCGAATGTCGCACCGACACCCATGAAAATATCAATTGTTTCCAAGTGCATTTTATATCGATAGATCCATTTCTCCTGTTTTGGCGTACCAAGACCGACGGCGAGCACATTCGCTCCCGACGATTTGATCATCTGAATGACTGTCTCCATCTCCTGAGGATCGTTCTCAAAACCCATCGTCGGTGAGAAAGCCCCGACAACCATCTTCCGTCCAGATTCATCATTGATCTTTTTCTGAACAATATTGCTGACATCCTCCATCCCTCCGAGGACGAATATCCGCACAGCGTGGTTGTCTTTATGATACCGGCAAAACAAGGGGAAGAAATCCGCACCGGAGATTTTTTCCTGTATCTTCGGACCAAAGAATTTAAGAAGAATGAATATCACCTGACTGTCCAGCACGACGAAATCAGCTCTCCGATACGCATCATAGAAGGTCCGATCCTTCTGTGCCATGACAAAATGGTCGATATTGGGAGTGAACAGTATCCCGGATCGCAGCGATTCGAGCAACTCTTTATTGGTGATATTGTCCAACGTGATATTGAGGATCCGGACCGTTTGATTATTGGAATTCAATATTCTCATTTCATCACTCGATTGATATACCGGAGAACTCTCATTGGATTCATCACGATCGAAACAGCAAAATACATAAAAGCTCTCAACTGTGAGCCATTGAGATATTCCTGCAATCCTTTCCTATAGAATACAAGACCATATTCATCGAAGCGAAAGAGCAACCGTTCCAGAGTGCTGAATCTCCTGCCGGATATTTTTTCAATGCTGTGTTGATACATCCGCAAACTCTGAAGAAATTTTAATCCAACAATGCTATGGCCGGTCACACGGTATGAGAGCAAAACATCTTCTATGTTTGCAAATTCACCTGCTGAAGATAGACGGAGATACAGATCATAATCCTCTGCCGGGAATGCTCCTGTTTGATATCCCCCGCTCTGTCGAACAGCGTCTGTTCTCATCACTATTGATGGGTGGAATAGAACACTCTTTCGTGAGAACAGACCTTCTATGATCTTCATATGTTCTGATGGCACGATCGTTTTCCAGAGGAATCCATTGCCTCGTTCACCGATATAGTGCACGGAAGAACCAATGAGGATACAAGAAGGATGTGAATCGAGATAATCACACTGTTTTCTGATCCGCTCATTGGAAGCGATATCATCAGCATCCATCCGTGCAGTATACTCTGTGGTGACCATCGTAAGACCGTGATTGAGAACAGAAGGAAGGCCTATCCTGTCTGTGGTAAAGACCGTCAATCGGGGATCCGAAACTGATCGCAGGTATTCTTTCGTTCCGTCCGTTGAACCATCATCCAGCACGATCACCAGAAGTTCCTGTTCAGTCTGCTTCAGGATGGAATCCAATGCTGCCGGAAGATACGGCATTCCATTGTGGACCGGCAGCAGGACCGTGCAGCGGACGCTCATATCACCTCTCCGCTGAAAAGTTTATGATACATTTCACCGATCACTGAAATATCAAATCGACGCACATATTCCTTTGCACGTTGTGCGTTAGCCGACAAGCGTTCATCGTTCAGCTGAACAGAGAGCAAAGCATTGGAGAGTTCGTCGACTGAGTTCTTATTGACGATCGTTGCCGTATCGTCTGAGAAGTATTCTTCATACCCGTCATAACGGGTCATGATCACCGGGATATTCAATGCCATAGATTCAAGCAGCGACATCGGCAATCCTTCATAATTGGATGTCAGCACCAATGCTTTTGCATTCGCTATGATCTGATACGGCTGCTGCACAGCACCGAGAAAATGCACTCTGTTCGAAAACCCGTTTGTGGCCGCAAACATTTTCAACTCTTCTTCATACATCGGGTCATTGACATAGCCGATCATGACAATATCAAAGATCACTGACCTGAATATCTCTTTGAATGCCTGAAGAAGAAGCAATTGGTTCTTCTGCGGCGTCACTCGCCCTACATAGATCACATATGAACCCGGCACAGGCATTTCGGAAATTTCCTTAACCGTACACCGGGAAAGTTCTTCTATCTCAACAGGATTAGGTATCAATACGATGCTTTTGCTCTGCCCCCTCATCTCATTCTGCATTGCTCTTGTCAGAACGATGATGCTGCTGAATACTGACCGGCGGATCCACCGCAGGAAGACAAAGAGTAATCGGGATGTCATGTGTGTCCGGTCTTTGTGGAGTCCGGAAAGATTTGTTGCGATCACCGAAATATACTGAGTGACCTTCTTTACTCCTGTGATCCACAGGAGCATTTTTGCAGCGGCAGAGATGACCTCAGGGATCTGTTCATGGATTCCAACGATGAAGTCGAATTGTTCCTTACCAAGGAAATGGAATAATTCTATCCCGGCGCGGACATAATAGTGATACCAATACGACATCTTTGAGCCGCGGTCAAATCTGTTCACGCTCCGTATTATTACGATGTTGGGATCGATCAGATCTTTGTAATAATCTGAATCATCGAACAAATAGAATGTGATCGAATAACTTTGGCGGCGAACAAGATAATTCGCTATCTGGATCGCTGCTTTTTCCGCTCCTCCCGGCTTCAGTGTCGGGAAAATATACAGGATACGCTTCACCGCATCCCCCCTGATTCTCCATGGAATATCGCGTGATATTGTCCTGCGATAACTCGAATATCGAACTTCACCAGATCTTCTTTTGCCTGTTCAGTTCTCTTTGCACATATCGTTCGGTCACTGCTGACCTGAAGCATTCGCTGAGCAAATTCATTCTCATCCTCAACCAGCAGCGAATTTTTCTGAGAAAGGATCTCTTCATATCCCTTGAATTTGGTGGATATGATCGGCGTCCTCAGCGCCATACATTCCAACAGCGCCAGCGGTAATCCTTCATACACAGACGAGAAAAGGAATGCTGTTGCTTTGGCAACAAGTGAGTGGTGATTCCTTATGACACCGAGATACTCTACTCTCTCGGAAAGATCATTGTCTATGATAAATTGCTGTATTTCCGTCCAATAATCGGACTCCGAAATATTTCCCACAAGAAGGACATTCTCAGCGATCGTATCCTTGATGGAATTGAATGCACGAAGCATCATCAGTTGATCTTTTTGACGTGTGATCCTGGCAACACTGATGAAATACCGTTTCGTCCGGTCCTTGATCGGGAGCATCTGAACATTGTTCATTGAATCCCGAATGACAGATTCAACATCAACAGGATTGTGGATCACGACAACATCGTTGGTTCTGTGGGCGATTTCATTTTTTATCTGTTGCGAGACAGCGACAATCATATCAAAGATCCTTCCACGAAGGAACGCTGATACAGCACTTGCCAAGGGATTTCTCGGATGATGATGAAGTACTGCACTGAGTGAGTTTTGGAGGATCGAAACTAGACGATAACGATCTTTTTGAAGCATCATGATATTCCACAGTCCGAAAATCAACACCGGGATCTCAGGGCCCAACTCAAAACCGGAAACGATCACATCTGCCGGATATTTCCTCACATGTTTCATTAATGCCATCGGGACCCGCCAATAAGCACTATAGATCCGTGAGAATCGTGAACGATCGAAATATACCGGATAGTCGAATACTGTTACCGCAGGATGAAGAAGGTTTTGAAGATCATTTCCGCCACGGAAAAGGAAAAAACTGACCTCGTCACCATATCGAAGAGTAAGTTCATTCGCAGTGATGACTGCAGCTTTCTCCGCTCCGCCGGCTTCAAGGCTCGGCAACACGTAGAGGATCTTCTTTTTTTTCAGTTCAATATTCCGCTCAACCATCGTCACGTTATGATTTCCCCGTTCGGTCGTAAAATTTTAATTTCGAGAGCAGAGAGAAATTGAAGATATGCAGACGCCGGAGTTCCAAAAAATAGTTCCAGCGAATGACATTGTTCCTGCGGAATGTCCTGAACACTGTTGAAACAGTATCACGGTATTCGTTGATCCATCCGTAACGGATAGATCTGGTAAGGAAGAACAGAAGATTTTGTATAACATAAGGAATGACTGCAGTTCCCGGCAAAGACTCGACAATAAAGAATAGATTGTTTTGGAATATCAGTCTGTCTTTCCGTTTGCTGTAGCCGTTATCAGCGAAAAACCAGTGATATCCGATAATATCGGGTGAATAGTGAATAACATGACCGTTATTATGGATCTTTGCTGCTATCACAAGTTCATTCTGATAGAGGAAATAATGCGGCGGCATCAAACTGGTTACATCTACTTTGGATCGGTCCACCATGAAAGCACATGCTACAAAGATCGGCATCGTCCCCGCTAGTTTCCTATTCCCCGGCAGCCATCGTGAATCCCAGAGTTGTTCCGTACGAAGATCGAAGATGTTGAATGCTACCATTGCAATACGATGAGACGGGTCCGATTCAAAGATCTTCACCGCATTGGTGACCGCATCTTCATGTGGATAGGCATTGTCATCAAGGATCAGCACATATTTCCCTGACGCCTTTTTCAACCCCTCATTCCATCCCGCTATTCCGATATTCTCCTTCAGTTCCATCAGGATGACCATCGGATATTTCTCACGGACCATATCTCCCGTACCGTCAGATGAAGCATTGTCGACCAGGATCACTTCAATGGACCGATAGTTCTGTTCAAATACTTTGCTGAGTGTATTGTCTACATCATTCTTACGGTTGAATGCAAGGATGCAGACTGTTACAAGAGGTTCACTCATGCTCTGCCTGCGATCGTCTTGAAAGTTTTCAACGCCTGACCGACCACCTGATCCATATTATAGTATCGGTATGTCCCAAGGCGGCCCACGAAATGCACTGTCGATAATTTTACCGCTTCATCTTCATATTTTCTGTACATCGCTTCATTTCCGGAGTTCGGAACGGGATAGTACGGATCCCCTTTCTCCATCGAAAATTCCCGTGCGATCGTGGTCATTCCGTTCTTTTGACCGGAAATGTGGTTGAATTCTGTGATGCGCGTGAACGGTTCAGCATTCGGATAATTCACAACAGTGACGGGTTGGATTTGATCACACTGCAGGGTCTCAAACTCAAATCGAAGAGATCGGTACGGCAGTTTTCCGTGGATGAATCCGAAATATTCATCGATCGGTCCGGTAAAGATCACACGATCGTAGGACGAGACAGGAACATCGGAAAAACCCGTCTTCACTGAAATCGTGATATTAGGATGCCCCGTCATCTTGGCAAAGAGTGCAGAATATCCATCCCTCGGCATCATCTGGTATCGGTCGTCAAAATATCGATCATTCAGATCGGTCCGTACCGGGATCCTTCCGCAGACTGCCGGAGCAAGTTTTGAAGGATCAATCCCCCAATGCTTCAATGTATATCCCCTGTATAACAGTTCATACAATCTTTTGCCTACCTTCGACAGCACAACATCTTCAGAAGTAGCGATGTTCGGAATATCCACCCGTTCTTGTTCGAAGAATTCCTTTACCTGTTCATCATTCGATAATTCAATACCGAACAGCATATTCACTGTTCTTCGGTTGATCGGCATAGGAACAAAGGTTCCATTGACGAACGACATCACACGATGCTCATACGGATGCCACTCCGTGAACTGTGAAAGGTACCGGACGATCGTTTCATCATTCGTGTGGAACAAATGCGGTCCGTATAGATGCACACGGATACCGGCGTCGTTCACTTCGTCGTATGCATTGCCGCCGATATGTGGTCGTTTATCGATCAGCAGCACTTTTTTATCTAACTGAGATGCCAAGCGTTCGGCTAGTACGCAGCCGGCGAACCCTGCTCCCGCTATCACGTAATCATATTTCACGTTGCTTGACCTTCATAACGCTTTTCCTGATTTCCCGTAGATGATAATAGATCGTGAACAATAACACACCGATCTCCGCTCCTACAGTTGCATAGGCGGCTCCATAGATTCCCATCTCAGGGATAAGTGCGACATTTAAAAGAATATTGACGAAAGCTCCGGCAGATACGACAATAAGATATTCCTTTTGACGGTTCCACGCGATCAATAAATTTCCAACCGCTACATTCACAAAGACAAGGAACAGATTGATATCCAAAATGCGGAACACCTTTACTGCCGGCAGGAATGTCGCTCCGAGGATCAGAGCAATCACTTCTTCACTCCAAATATACAAAACAACGGTCAAAATACAGCCGGTGAAAATCTGCAGTAGAATGTATGTGCGAGTGTGGATGTTGCGGAAATATTCCTCTGTGATCGTGGAAAGATGAGGCAGAAAGACCATGTAGAATAATCCGGGCACAGCGGTAAAGATCAGGATCACTCGGTAGGCTGCTGCATATAATCCAGTATCTGTCCCCGGCTGCATGATCCCAAGGAATATCATATCCGCGGAATAATAAATTTGGATCATCAGCGACGAGATTCCAAGCGGCAGCGCCCCCTTCAATATGCTCAGCATTTTAATACTTTTCAACGCAGCTATCTCATTCTTTTCCTTTCGGTAGATCGAAAGTGCTGCTAAGAGAAATACGACAAAAGTGATACTGCCGGTAAGCATCGGAATGAATGCTATATCATTCCGGTCCCGAATGACAAGAAATACCGCTGCGAAGGAAAGTCCTGCCACAGTGATTCGCTGAATTGAGAATACTCGCAGCCGGTCCACTGCGGTATAATAGAACTGAGGATTCAGTGCATAGGCAGAAATAACAAATGCCTGTAAGATGAAAAGCCATTGATACTGGACCGAATAGGATGAATACATTCCGAAAAGAATGCACGGTATGAATGTCAGCACTGAAAGTATACTTCGAATAATGAAGATATCCCGTGTAATCTGCTTCGCATTCTCAGTCCGCCCGGAAGAGATCGATTGTGCGGCATATTGATCCAATCCGAAGTTCGCGATCAGCACAGCATACGACGCAAGCGCCGAGGAAAAACCCAACGCGCCGAAATCCTCAGCCGTGAGGATCCGAGCAAGATACATCGTCGTGATGAACCCGAATGCCTTGGAAAGATATTCACCGGCAGCAGCACCGGCGAACGTTTTGAGATATTTTCGTAATGGTATGATTTGAACCAGAGAATGAAAAAATTGATAAGGCCGTTAAGGATTGATCTGAACTTTCCGGCTCAAAAGCCGGTAATGCACACCGATGGCACTTACGACGATAAGCAGCATTTCGAACGGGATCCTAAAACGTATCCGAGTAAAGAAAACACTCTGCACCAATGCTGCCACAACATATATACAGAGACAGAGTACTTCAATGTCGGTCAAACGTTCCGCCCTAATCAGTCTCAGACCGATCAGGAACAGGATCAGCGCATATGAGATTGCCATCACCGCCTGTTTCACTACTGTTGTGACATTCTCCGTCGCAAATGAATTATAGAGACTGAAATGATGAATGACCTTTTGAATATAAAGAACTGCGGTGTGCGGGATATTCTCCTTCATGTAGATCAGCGCCTGTGTTCGATAATACCGGTCAATAACAGCTTCTGTTCCTTTCGGTGCATTAGCTATGTATTTGTCGATATCGACCTCCGTACCGGATGATGCTGTTGTATTCTCTGAATTCCCGACTAACAGGTTCAGACCTGAATTGGTCGATATGAACACGGCTTCATCGAATACCATATAGTTTCTGATCATCCACGGCGATATCACAACGGCAGTGACCAGCAGTACCGCCGCCACATTCTTCCACTTTTTTGAATTCCGGAATTCCCACAACATCATGATCGGCAACATGAATACGAACGTCGGTATTGTCAGGATCAGCAATCCAAGTAAGCATCCGATGATCATTCCCCGAAATACTTCACTGCCGGTGAACATGACGATAACAGCAAGGATTGATATCAATAAAAAAGATCCCATCACTTGCGGATAAATTGTCCCGGCAGCGTACCAAATGATTGGATACAGAACGGTCAGACCAACGGATGATGCTGCGGCATATATCCCGAATCGTTTCAACAGCATCAACGACATCAGGAATGCAGTTGCAGTCAGGAAAGCTATATTGACCGATTTCATTACGGTAATATCGCCACCGCAGCGAAGAATGAGCGACAACACCGCAGGGAACAATGGAGGACGATATGCGGTATAATGTTCTCCATCGAGAGAGAATATACCATGCTCAGCAAGATTGTGAGCGATGGACATATATTCTTTCTCATCGAAGTATGTAAGATCAGTGCCGGCAAAGAAAGAAACATAGATCATCCCTATCCCAAACAAGGCGATATGCACATACAATAAATTTCGGAACGGATTATTCATCGCAGCAACAATGTACATTGGCGCACAGCAATCTATGCAGTGCAGATACTATTATATAAAAAACCAATAGCCTTTGAAGGATTCTCTCCAAAGGCTATTGGAACGGAGTACTCATGTATTCAATGATATTGTATGGATCTACTCTTCCCCATGCTTGCTCTTCTCGAATTCCGCCGTGATCTTATCCGCCACT